>JBJEHA010000020.1:0-16629 GCA_051875605.1 Prevotella sp.
ATTTTTCCGTTTTGTGCAAAAAACCGACTTTTTGCACTTATTAACATGAAAATCGACCCAAAACAGTCTGTTTTTCAAAGTACTGAAAAATCAAAGTGTAAGCAAAACTGTTAAAAAACTGACACTTTGATTTTCGGAAGCTGGGGTGTGGGCGTCCCGCCCGCACATTGCCAGACAGCCCGGTCAATGTCACCATGATGCTTTATTGCGCTACGGTGCGGGAAGTGCGGGCGAGACGCCCACACCCCCAGCATTTTCAATATTCGCACAGATAGAGCGCACGGCACAGGCCATACGCGATGCCAGGGCTAACATGACCGAGTCGGAGTGTGTTGCCGCCCTATTTGAGATGTATGCCGGGATGACATCGAAGTGACTTTTGGATTGCGAATATTTTTGAGGTAGTTCATATCTCCACGTGGTCAGGGATATGCCAGATGCCAGCTTTTCAAGGCAATGATGTCCAGCCTGTCCAGTTTCATGCTGTCTATTCTCACGGCCTTGTTGCGGTCGGTCAGGTAATACCGTGGCCGGGAACGGAACAGGCTTGAAGCCAGTGACAGGCTGTCTGTGCGTGCAGGGCTTTCTATTCCGCCCATCTGCAGCAGTGTGAAGAATACCGAAGTGCTGGTGCCCACGGGTTTGCTGCGGTTGCTGCACAGCGACTCCCACTGGTCTGCGAATGCTTGCCGGTAGCTTTTCGAGCACCACACGACCAGCGGCACCCAGAGGTCGTAGGCCGTGGGAATGGGTGAGGCGTGCAGAAACCGCTTACGGCTGTCGTCGAAGATGTTCTCTCCATGGTCTGAGGTATAGAGCAGGGCAGCGTAGCCGTCACGTTCGGCAATCATGTCGATGAGTGTGGAGAGGAAGGCATCGGTCGCGCGGATGGAGTTATCGTATGCATTGACCAAGCTTTCCCTGTTGCTGCTCACAGCTTCGGCCGGGCTGTCAGGCAGGAATGCGGCCGCTTGGCGCTGATAGCGTTCGCGGTAGCTGAAGTGTGAGCCGTAGGTGTGCAGTACCACGAACAGTTTCCTGGGCCGGGTGTGCAGGATGTCCCTGAGTTCTGTGAGCAGGGCGGTGTCATGCCCGGTTGTCTGCGTTTTCCCGCTGTTCACGAACTTCCATTTGTCTGCTTCCTTTCCCATGAAGTCTATGTAGGCGTGGTTGGGCTGCTGGCAGGAGAGGAAGACGGTGGTGAACCCGGCCTCACGGAACGCTGCGATGATGCCTTTCTCGTGGTTGAGCCTCCCGTAGTCGCTGGCGTGGGCGGCAGACAGCAGCATTGGCACGCTCTTGTGGGTGGTGTTCGATTCGGTCAGCGCATCGGTAAACGCGACAAGTCCGTCTTTCCCGGTGAGCCGGGGATTGGTGTCCCGTCCGTAGCCGTACAGGCTGAAGTTGGCTGCACGTGCCGTTTCGCCGACCACCAGGACATAGGTCTCCATGCTGTCCGGGCAGTGCATGCTTGTGGCGCCGAAGCTGAACCCGGCAGTCCGCTCCGTATAGCTGTTGGTAGCGGATGTGCGCTCCATGGCCATGAACAGGTTCAGGAAGACGTTGAGCGGATACAGGTCTTCACTGGCGGAATAGTCTCTCCGCAGACTGCTGGCACCGCAGACCGTGAGCACTCCGGCCAGACACACTGCCCCGCCCAGGCGACGGCTGCCGCGCACAAAGCAGGGCGTGAGCCCATAGCGGGTGTGCCACAGATAGCCTCCCAGTGCAAGCGGTGGCAGATAGACCACACACACGAATACTACGGCGGGCATCATCTGGCACAGCAGTTCACAGGCTTCTCCCGGATTGGTCGTGACCAGGTTCAGGAACATATCTACAGCGATGATGGACCGGCCGAACAGGTAGAGCAGCACCATCTGGAATGCAGCCAGGAAAATGAGCGGGAAGACCCAGAACACGCTCTTGCCCACGTCGCGTCCGAGTGAGAGCAGCAGGAGATAGAGTCCGGACGGAAGGACGATGTTGCACGCCGCTGCCCATCCGTCCATGTGGTCTGTCAGGCAGAGGGCGATGTTGGGCATCAGCAATACTGCGAAGGTGTAGAGGAAGAGCATCTTCGGCAGGAAGGGAATAATTGTATGGCTATGGTTGCTTGTCATTGTCTTGCTGTGGGTATCGTACGGTACGGGGTCTGCGGCTACACGGTCTTTTCAGAAAGCTTCATTGATGTTGAACAGGAAACCCGACTGTCCGGCCTTTCCGAAACCGTAGTCCAGTCGCACGTTGACATCCTTCTTGAACTCCCAGCGGTAGCCTATGCCGAAGTTGGGAAGCAGATGGTCGGAGCGGAGGGCGGAGAACCTGTCGAAAACAGTGCCCACACCGGCCCAGGCTACTACACCGTTTCTTCGCCACACCTTCTGCCGCAGCTCCACCTGTGCTTCCATCTTGTGCTTGTCCCTATAGCGTCCTTCATAATAGCCTCGCATGGAGTGACCATTGCCCACCTGTGCCATCATCCCCCATGAAGGGTGCCCGAAATTGAAGAGCGTGCGAACATCGGCCGCCAGCACAGCGTTGTGCCAAGGCTGGCAGTAGGCATCGGCTGTGAGTTCGGTGGTGCTGAAGGCGTAGTCATTGCCCAGGAAGCGCGGACGGAAATACTGTGTAAGTCCCACATACACGCCCCTGTGCGGATTGGTGATGACATCGCGCGTATCGTAGGCAAAGGCCAGTCCGGCACCGAAGTTCCATGTGTGCGTGTCCATGCCATGCAGGAGCAAAGGGTTCTCCACGTCTTTTGCCGCCACGTAGTCCACCGTCACGACTGGTCCGAGGAACATGTTTTCAGCCAGTCTGAACAGATAGTCGGCCTTGAACCTGGCCTGCCATCGCTTCATTTCCGACCTGTTGCTGTCGTTGTTACCTTCGTCATAGCCCATGCCCCAGAACTTGCTGGGGAAGGAATAGAAATAGACGGTGTAGTTCATCCTGCGCCTGTCGTGCGGGAAGAAATGTGTACCCCTGATGCCGAGCATGTAGAAGCCCACGGTCGAGACGTCGCTGAAGAGCGACACATTGGACGGCTGGGAAAGTGAGTCGGCGGAATCGGCATGGTAGAGCCCGGCTGCTACCAGTCCGAGACCGAGTTTGGTGTCGGTGTCGTAGTGTGGGCCGCCGATGATGCTGAAGTCGAACCGTCTGTCGTTCTTGGGCTTATTGGCATCGTTGAAATAGTCGAGCAGCCGGTTGACCATGCCGTGCCGTTTCCGGGCAGACTGGGGCATGGTGTCGCTAGGCGTGGCATAGGGCTGCGCTGCAGCATACGTGCAGTATAGTGTAAACACGGTCAGGGTCAGTAGAATGGTTTTCATGTTTCCTGTTGTTGCTGGTTTGCCTGTCGGGTGGCTCCTGTCAATATACCCACCTCACGTTGTCTATCCACAGCGTGTTGCCGGGCGAACCGATGTAAGCTCCTCCGTGGCTGGAAGAGAACTGTAGGATGGCGTGTGTAGGTGTTTCGTTTGCATCGGCCCATCCTGTTTCCACCACGGGCACCATCTTGCCCTTGCTGTTGCGGGCATAGTCTTCCTTGCGCAGTCCCATGAGCGTGGCATCGTATCCGCTTTTCCTGCTCACGTCGCCATAAGCTATCTCGTAGGTGGCGTTGTCTATCCACCCGTCGGTTGATTTGCCGTATCTCACGACCAGCGTGCCCACACGTCTGGCCTGTATGTTTCCGTTTGCGTCTTCCGTGCGTTTCTGCAGATAGACCACGGTCACGGCATAGTCGCAACCAGGAACCTCGCTCTTGCTGTCGAAGCCCGTCATCTTGATGCGGTTCTTTTCGCCACTGGTCTGCACGCGGTAGTCATAGCGCAGGGCCTTTGGCCGTCCGGTGAAGGGAATGCCCCAGTTCAGGTTTTTAGGACCGTCCTTTGTGCTGGTGATGGGCTCGGCCATGTCGCCGAGGAAGAGCGATCCGGCAGCCAGCACCTTGATGTTCATCATGCCCAGCACCTTGACGCTCTCCACATGGGTCTGCAGTTTTGCGCAGTAGCCGTTGCCCCTTTTCTCCCGATAGACTGAATTGTTTGTTTTCACCACCCCCATGACTTTAGCCATGACGTTGGAGGTGCCCCATGGCGAACCGCACAGGTTGGTATAGGCCTCATTGCCGGTGATGGTCTTGTCGGGGCCTACCTCATAGAGTGTCTTGGTGTTTCCGCCGATGATGGCCGATTCATGAATCTGTCGCACAACCCAATGGTCCATGTCGCCATAGCTGATGGATACTTCGCGTTCATTATTGTCTGCATGGGCAAAGGTGCTGTTGGCCAGTATGCAGAATATCAGATAAGTAAGTTTACGGTTCATGTGTAGTGACTTTTAGAGTAGTTAGTGTATGCAAAGTTAGTATATAAGTGGTAAATGAGAAAACCGTAAATGTTAAATTAGTTTCCTTTATGCGGGCCTATGGACTTTTTCGGTTAACAATTGTGAATCCGTGGCCTTTTCTTTAGCTAAAGGCGGGGAGAATGCCACAGGAGGGCAGTCATGTCCTGGCGCATTCAGAGTGTAGTAAAGTACTTTCCGGTTTTTCCTTCACACACATCGCCGTTCCTTTGAAGCGTTTTCCGCTATGCTTTGTCTTGGCCAGACCGGCAAGGGCGGTATGGGAAGTCAGGTACAGGAAAAGGCTTCCCCCTGCCGGATGGCCCGGTGCAGGAGGAAGCCTTCAGTGTAGTGGTGTTCCGGGAAGGTTCCCGGGGGATTATTGTCCCAGCAGTTCAAGTGCCTTGACTACGATGTGGTTAGATTCGTTCATGATCTGGAAGTATTCGGTCATGTCCCACAGGTCGCGTGCCACCAGTGCTTTCAGCTGTAGTCGGATTTGTGGCAGCGAGGCTTGTACCTCTTCATCGTCCTTGGGTTTCACGTTGGCCTTTTCAGCCTTTTCCAAAAGGTCATTGATGACTTCCTTCGGCACTTCGAATTCCTTGTTGAACTGCTCGAAGGTACTGTACTTTGCTTTCAGCTGCTTGCGGTTCTTGTCCACATATTCCAGATTGGCATTGATGATGAGGCTCTTGGCTGCAAGTTGTCGGTGGAATGCAGTGTATTGTGTGGTGTCGAGTGGTACGAAGAAATCGGGCATGATGCCTCCTCCGCCATAGACAGGGCGTTGACGGCGCAGTGTATAGCACTTCAGCGAGTCGGCAAAATGTATGCTGTCGGCACTGTACAGTTCGCCGTGCTTGTATCTTTTTTCTATGTCCATGGCATATTCGTTCTGCTGTCCCTTCTCATAGGGCTTTTGGATGCATCGTCCGGCTGGTGTATAGTAATGGGCGACGGTAAGCCTGATCATTGAGCCGTCGGGAAACTGTATAGGTCGCTGTACCAAGCCTTTCCCGAATGAGCGACGGCCCACGATTTGTCCGCGGTCCTGGTCCTGAATGGCTCCGGCCACGATTTCTGCTGCCGATGCTGAGTACTCGTTCACGAGTACCATTACCTTGCCTTTTAGCAGTTTCCCGTTGCCTTGTGCCTTATATTCCTGTCGGTCTGTGCTGCGTCCCTGTGTATAGACAATGAGGTCGTTCTTCTGCAGGAACTCGTTGACTACCATGACAGCTGCCTGCAGATAGCCTCCGCCGTTTTCCTGCAGGTCGAGTATGAGGTCGGTCATGCCTTTGCTCTTCAATTCCTGAACGCCTTCCATGAATTCATCGTAGGTGGTGGCACCGAAATTGCCGATGCGTATGTAACCCACTTTCGGCCTGATCATATAGACCGCATCGATGGATTTTACAGGAATTTTGTCGCGTGTGACGGTAAATGTAAGGGTTTCCCCAATACCCCTTCGCACAATACCTATTTTCACTTTTGACCCTTTTTTACCGCGCAGCCGCTTCATCATGTCTTCCCGTGCCATTTTCACTCCGGCTATGGCTGTATCGTTCACCGATACGATGCGGTCGCCTGCCAGTATGCCCACTTTCTCTGATGGACCGCCGGTAATGGTTTGTATGATGAGCAGGGTGTCTTGAGAGATGTTGAACTGCACGCCGATGCCTTCAAACGATCCCTGCAGCGGTTCGTTCATGGCTTTGGTCTCCTTGGCTGTGGTATATGAGGAGTGGGGATCCAGTTTTTCTATCATTCCCCTGATGGCGTTCTCCACCAACACTTGCTCGTCCACACTGTCAACGTAGAGATTGGTGATGGCCATTTCTGCTCCTTGAAGTTTGCGCAATGGGCTGTCGTTTCCAATTAAGATCTGGGCTTTTGTGCCACAGACAAAAAAGCAGCACATTAGTATAATAATAATGTGCAGTGATGTTCTTTTCATCTTGAATTGTTTGTATTGATTAGCAAATGTAAGTTCACAATAATGTCTGGAATCTGCCATTTGGAGATTCCGTTTGAGACAGTCAGTCAATCAGGTCTGAATCGGGCTCGGGCAAATCCTTCTCGATGACCAGGTTGTTGATGATGAAATCCTGTCGGTCGGGTGTGTTTTTCCCCATGAAGTATTCGAGCAGCTTTTGCACTTGGTCGGTCTTGTGGAGCGTGACCTGTTCCAGGCGGATATCCGGACCGATGAAATGGCTGAACTCGTCGGGCGATATTTCTCCTAATCCCTTGAATCGCGTGATTTCCGGGTCAGGTCCCAGCTCTTTGATGGCGTTCTGCCGCTCCTCCTCACTGTAGCAATAACGTGTGATGAAGTCGCTCTTCTTGTCGTTCTTCCCCTTCTTGCTGTCTTCATTGGCCAGAACTTCCTTGTTCCTGATTTTTGTCCGTCTGTTCCTGATTCTGAATAGCGGGGTCTGTAGCACATAGACATGGCCTTTTTTGACCAGGTCAGGGAAGAACTGCAGGAAGAACGTAATGATGAGCAGACGGATGTGCATGCCGTCAACATCCGCATCTGTTGCCACAATGACTTTGTTGTAGCGCAGCGAGTCCAGGCCGTCTTCTATGTCCAAAGCCGCCTGAAGCAGGTTGAACTCCTCATTCTTGTAAACTATTTCCTTGGATAGACCGAAAGAGTTAAGTGGCTTACCACGCAGCGAGAATACGGCTTGCGTGTTCACGTCCCTGCTCTTGGTGATGCTTCCGCTGGCGGAATTGCCTTCAGTGATGAAAATGCTGCTCTCTTCTTTCTTGTCGTTCTTCACATCGTTGTAATGGATGCGGCAGTCACGGAGCTTGCTGTTGTGCAGGTTGGCTTTCTTGGCGCGTTCGCGTGCCAGCTTAGCCACTCCAGCCATGGCCTTGCGCTCCTTCTCACTTTCCTGAATCTTGCCTTGCATCACTTCTGCCACATCGGAGTGGATGTGCAGGAAATTATCTACTTTTTTCTTGATGAAATCACCCACATATTTGTTGATGGTTTCTCCGCCGGGACTCATGTGTGTGGAGCCAAGCTTTATTTTTGTCTGGCTTTCGAACATGGGTTCTTCCACGTTCAGTGCAATGGCGGCTACCAGTCCGTTACGTATGTCTCCGTATTCATAGCCTTTTCCGAAAAATTCCTTGATGGTTCGGGCTATGTGTTCCTTAAATGCACTTTGGTGCGTTCCACCCTGTGTGGTATGCTGTCCGTTTACAAATGAATGGTATTCTTCGCCATATTGGTTGGTGTGGGTGAATGCAATCTCAATGTCTTCACCTTTGCAGTGGATTATAGGGTAAAGTCCATCAACCGTCATGTTATCTGTCAACAGGTCGGCAAGTCCGTTCCGGCTTACGATACGTCTGCCGTTGTACATGATGGTAAGTCCTGAGTTCAGATAGGTATAGTTCCTGAGCATGGTTTCCACGGTATCATCGTGGAAAGAGTAGTTCAGGAACAGTGTGTCGTCCGGTTGGAAGAATATGAGTGTTCCCGTCTCATCTGTCGTGTCTGTAGTCTCGTCCTTTACCATTTGCCCGCGTTCAAAGGCCAATGAACGCACTTTCCCGTCACGGAAAGAACTTACTTCAAAACGACTGCTCAATGCGTTGACAGCTTTCACACCCACGCCGTTTAGGCCTACGCTTTTCTTGAAGGCTTTGGAGTCATACTTTCCGCCTGTATTGAGCACGCTCACGGCTTCTACCAGCTTACCTTGGGGTATGCCTCGTCCGTAGTCGCGCACGGTAACGCGCAGGTTTTCGTCCACGTCCACTTCTATCCTTTTCCCGGCTTTCATCTTGAACTCGTCAATGGAATTGTCCATCACTTCTTTCAGCAATACGTATATGCCGTCTTCGGGAAGTGAGCCGTCACCGAGTCTGCCGATATACATGCCCGGTCGTGTGCGGACATGCTCCATGTCGGAGAGGTGCCGGATGTTTTCGTCAGTATAGGCCACGGTTTCCATGGTGGCCTCCGTTTCCATCACGGGTTCCTCCATCAGTTTCTTTTTTGCCATTCTGCTGTTGTGGATTTATTTTGTGTTTGAAATGCTTTTCTTGTAACATTTACGGCGCTTGTGCATCACAGGCTTCAGTGCATCCCATTGACTTTGCACACCTTCGTTGCTTTCCAGTTCTACCTGGCTTTCTCCCCATTCAAATCCATAGGCCTGGTAGCGTGGAATCAGGTCAGCGAACATCAATGCGTTGGCTCCTTTCATGCGATATTCGGGCAGGACACCAAGCAAGAGAAGGTCAACAATCTTCGTCTTGTGGCACTTGATAGCACGCAGTACATGCCACCAGCCCATCGGCCACAGTCGTCCTCTGCGGCATTTCTGCAATGCTTTTGATAGTGAGGGAATGGTAATGCCTATGCCCACCAGTTTGCGGTCGGCATTCCAGTCTTCAATCAATGTGATGAGACTCAAGTCGGCCATGGGGAAATACATGTTGACGTATTGGTCAATCTGTTCGTCACTGAGTGTGGAGAATCCGTACAAATCCTGATAGGTAGTGTTGATCAGTTCGAAGATTTTTCTGCCATAGCCACCTTCAAATACGTCTTTCTTGGTCAGTTTCCTGACGTGCAGATTATATCGTTTCTCTATCATGGTGGCAATCTTGGCATATTTTTCCGGTACTGTGTCGGGTACGTAGAGCTTGTATTCCACGTATTTGCTGTCCACTTCGAATCCGTCCATGCTTTCGATGTGGCGTGGATAGTATTCGTAGTTATACAAAGTGGGCATGGTACCCAGTTCCTCGAATCCCCATGTGAGCATACCCTCAGGATCCATATCAGTAAATCCTAATGGCCCCACTATTTCTTCCATGCCTTTTCCGCGTCCGTAGTCTTCTACAGCCTTGATCAGGGCGGCAGACACGTCAGTGTCGTCAATGAAATCTATCCATCCGAATCTCACCGACTTGCGTTTCCACTTTTCGTTGGCTTTGTGGTTGATTATGGCGGCCACGCGTCCCACAAGTTTTCCTTCCTTATAGGCCAGGAAATATTCCGCTTCACAGAACTTGAAGGCGGCATTTTTTTCTTTGCTGAGTGTATTGTATTCATCGCTGTACAGATTGGGTACGTCAAAGGCATTGCCTTCATACAAGTCATAATGCAGTTCAATGAAAGACTTCAGCTCCTTTTTTGTTTCTACCTTCTTGATTGTTATGGTTGACATGTGTCTATGGTTACTTATGTTTCAGCTTTTTCAAATGTGCAAATTTAGCAAATTAAAGCTTAACGGACGAATCCGGCGATGTATTTTGTGTTTTTTTACCAATCAGGAGCACATGTTCCCTGTTGTCCAGTGTGGTGGCGAAGATATACCGTTCGCCTCCATCCTTGAGTTTCAGCCGTTTGCGCAGCTGTTCGGCTGCCATAGGGAAATTGCGCACGCTGATATTGGCTCTGTCCACACCGTCCAGAGCCAGGCGCAAGGCTTTCTTGTTCATGCTGCACAATGTATCAATGCAGAATGTGCGTCCGGGAAAGTCTTCTATTGGTTGCTTGCTCCAGAAAAGGTGGCTGTTTGCGGCAATGGCCTTGACACCGAAGCGGTGGCAAAGCAGTCCGAAACATCCGGCTTTCATTATGGCGGCATCCGGTTCGTAGAGCCATAACGGAAGTGAATCCCATGGATTGCTCACCTCTACTGGGAGCCGGACTTCCATGGTGTCAAAGCGGAACTGTTTCCCGTCGTTTACACAGTAGAACAAAGGACTGTGGCTTTCCACTGTGCGCGACAAGGCGAAAAGCAGTTCCTTGCATTCACCGCCAACGGCCACTACGTGTACTTCTTCCACGCAGCCACGGCCTTGTGCGGCCTTGTTCAGGGCTGTCACGGCTGCACTGATATCAAGCATGGGCGACAGCTTCAGCAGCAGAAAAGGGGCTTTTTGCAGCATCACTGGCAGCAATCCGAGCACATTCGGTGTGCAGTCTTCCATGGCATAGGTCCTTCTGCCTTTTTCCGAGCGGCGTGCAGGATCCATGTAGATGAGGGTGGCTTCCTGTAGCTGTTCCAGGAATGCCTCGCTTCCGGTGTTTTCTATGACAGCTCCGTGTAGTCCCAACAGGGGAAAATTCACCGATGAAATGGCGCATAACTGCACATTTCTCTCTACATAGACGGCCTCCATGAACATCCGTGCCATGAAACTGAAATCCACGCCCAGTCCGCCAGTCAGGTCCACCAGTCTGCCTTTTTTGCAAGTTCCGCCGGTCAGTCGGGTGGTCAGTGTAGCCTTGTAGCGTGCGGTGCTTTCCGAAGAACACTGTTCCATAGACAAGTGCGGCGGATAGAGCAGTCCTTTTGTCTCTGCCCAGGAAGGCACCTTTCGCCGTGCAGCCTGTATGCCGGCAATCTGTTGCAGGGCTGCGGGCATATCCACATCGCTGTTCCGTTTGCCTTGTAGGGCCAGTTGCCGCACATCGTCTTTGCTGTGCGTGTCAATGAAGTCAAGGGTAGCTTGGTTCAGTTCCATGCCTATGGTCTGTCGTTCGGTGATGCAATGTGCAAAGATAAGTTTTTTTTTCGTAATTTTGCGGTCATGAAACGTTTATGTATGACTTTACTTGCTGTGCTGACCGTATGGGTGGCTCAGGCGCAGACCATGAAAGGCAGCACGGCGGTCTCGCTTGAGCGACAGGGCATGGTAGATGTGCAGACAGTGGATTCCACCATCCGTGTGAGCCTGATGTATGCACGTTCCGACAACTTCTGCGGCGAAATCCTTTATGGTGACCTGTGCCGGGCCTACCTCCATCCTGAGGCCGCCAAGGCGTTGGCCAGGGCGCAGCGTGAACTCCGGCGGCTGCATCCGGACTTGAGTCTCGTCGTGTTCGATGCAGCACGTCCCATGGCCATACAGCAACGTATGTGGGACAAGGTGAAGAATACCCGGAAAAATATCTATGTGAGCAACCCGGCACACGGGGGAGGGCTCCACAACTACGGGCTGGCTGTGGACATTTCCATCTGTAATGAAAAGGGCGATACGCTTGACATGGGTACAAAAGTCGATTACATGGGACCGGCTGCCCATACCGACCGGGAAGAACAACTTGTCCGCCAAGGCCGCATCAGCCGCCAGGCCATGTTGAACCGCCGACTACTTCGCAGGGTCATGTCATCAGCAGGGTTCAGGCAATTGAAGACCGAATGGTGGCACTACAATCTGAAGAGCCGGGCGGAGGCGCGGCAACGCTACAAGGTGTTGGAATGATTTTTACAGCCTTGAATATTCCATTTCCTCCATTGAGGGCTGCCTGTCAATAGCGGTTCTTTCCATAGATGCAGGTGTATCAGCCATATATAAAAAGAAAGCTGCGTGGATGCGCAGCTTTCCTGAGTGATTATGATTTGCCATTCCGGTTACAATGCGATTTTCAGTGCCTTCTTGCCGACCTTTACAATGTAGTATCCGGCACCAAGCGACACCTCTGCGTCATTTCCGCTATACACTTTCGCGCCGCTGAGGCTATACACATCAATCCTTCCACTGCCATTGTTGATGAGTCGGCCATTTTCCACTGCGATGCCGCTTTCTTCAACCTTGACTTTCTCTACATCTGTCGTGTTCAGGAAGTCACACCACTCCTCTGCTGCCTTGTATGCTTCTACAGATTCTTCCTGCACCAGAAGCTGGCATGTTGTCTTGTCAACGCCCACAAACACATCTTCTCCTAATGCTGGAGGCATATATGAATTGCACTGCAAGGTAGTCAGGTTTTCGCAACCGTAGAACGCCTCGTCCATAATCTTGCTGATATAAGGTGCTTCAAGAACCACAGTCTTCAGCCCGGTACAGTTTGAGAATGCGTATTGGCCGATAAAATTCATGGAGGAAGGAACTGTGATCCAGGACAGGGCTGTACATCCTTCAAAAGTGGATTGACTTAGTGTGGTGAGAGATTCCGGAAGTTTTACGGATCGCAGGGACTCACAGCCACGGAACATGGCATTGGACGTCTCAATCAGGGAGCTGGGCAATTCCACTGTTTCCAGGCCGGTGTATTCAAATGCTCCATACCATATCTTTAAAACGGAATTAGGTATGGTAATGGATTTCAGGTCTGGTAAATAGGCGAATGCCTCATCGCCGATAATCTCAACGCTGTTGGGAATGACCGTATTCTTGCACCCACACATCAGCAGGTTGCTTTCTGTGATAATAATGGCATTGCAGTTGTCTCTTGAGTCATATTTAGGATTCCCTTCTTCCACTACTATCGACTCCAGGCTCTGGCAACCGGTCACTACGGAATAACCGATATATTCTACCGAGGCCGGGAAGACAATTGATTTCAGTGAAGTGCAATATTCGTATCTATTATTAGTTGATTATCAATATCATAGGCTCTAAACGGTAGAAAAGTGATTATATGGATTCTGCGTAAATACGAAATGGCTAAGATTTAACGTATTTAACTTTCGATTACATCGAAATTGCAGAAAATAAGCTATGAATTTGCTTGAAACAACCCCATTGTGAACCCATACAAGATAGTATTCCGCACATTTTTATGACGTATTGAACTCTGATTGCTGACGATTCTGAAAAAATGTAAGTTCTATCCACATTTATCGTAAAACCTTTATAGATAAACCGACGTAACTTTGCACCAGAAAATTTAAATGGATAGAACAATGAAGAAATTTTTACTTTTGGCATTGCTCTTGACTGTTGTCTTGGGCATGCAAGCACAGAATGGGAAAAGGTTGCTCGTAACCTATTTCTCTTGGAGCGGCAGCACGAAGAATCTTGCCGAGGAAATACAGCGACAGACCAATGCGGATATCTACCGCATCGAGCCGCTTGTGCCTTACACGGATGACTACCAGGAGTTAGCTTATCAGATTTCCAACAAGGAGAAGGAAGAGAATGCCCGCCCTGCTCTGAAGGACACACTCTCCTCACTCAACGACTACGACATAATTTTCGTAGGTTGCCCCGTGTGGTGGTATGATGCGCCGATGATTATCCACTCGTTCCTTGAATGTAAGGATTATAACTTTGCAGGTAAGACCATTGTACCTTTTTGCACATACGCCACAGCGGCCTACGAGACACTCAACGACATCACAAATGCGACACCCGACTCTGAACATCTTGCAGGTCTCGGCACCCGTGGCTCACAAAACAGCTACCGTCAGGTGGTGGAAAGTTGGCTCGACCGCATTGGCATAAGCGACATCGTTTCGGGCATAAATGGAGTGACCGTCAACAAAACAAATGACTCTAAGGCATACACGCTGAGTGGAATGGTGGCTGCGGATATAGACAAGGCTGAGCGTGGCGTTTACATTGTGGGCGGCAAGAAAGTGATGAAACGCTAAATCAAAACAATATATATAGGTATGACAAAGAAAACAATTATGCTGTGTGCCACACTCTTTGTGTTCTTCGCAGCAACAGCTTTTGCATTGTGCAAATCTTCTAACGATAAAAGTATGAAACAATCAGACGTGCAACAAACAGAAAAAATTCTGTTCGTCAACGGCAGTCCCAATCGCGACGGCAACACAGCCACTCTTGCCAAGGAACTGCTTGAGGGCAAGGAATATGAAACCATCGCCCTCACGGACTATCGCATTAATTTCTATGGTCAGACACTCGACGGCGACCAGTTTGACGAGGTTTACAAAAAAATGAAAGAAGCCGATGTCGTGGTGATGGGTTCGCCTGTTTACTGGCACAATATCTGTGCCTCTATGCGCACGCTTTTGGAGCGTTTTTATGGTCCGATAGAGCCTGGCTCGTTTAAGGGCAAGAAACTCTTCTTCCTCTATCAAGGTGCCGCACCTACAAAGATGATGATTGACGATGGCGAATACACTATGAGCCGTTTTGCTGGGATGTACGGCTTCTCTTACGAAGGTATGGCGACCAACAAGAGCGAAGCAAAGGCTCTGCGCAGTAAATTGTAGAAATGGAATGAGGCAATCATATTTTTTATAACCACATATTTAAAACAATACTATCAAGACAGGTTGCATTGAAAGGCATAGGCTTACACAATGCAACCTGTAATTATAAAAAAGGAGATGTTGAGTATGAAAACCGCAATGCTTCTACTGGCTTTGGCTTTTGGTTTCACAGCTTGCTCGGCAAGTACAGACGAACTATTGCCTACGCAGGATGACAACTCTATAGGTAACAGCCATACATACAACAGTCTGATAAGTAAGACAACCACCTATCCTGCCTCTTATGCAGAAGAGGTGGAACATAAGGGACGCGTTGAACGCATAGACTACGCCACTCGTGACTATGCCGAAAGCACAGGGCGCTCACGCACCAATACGGCTTATGTCTATCTGCCGTATGGCTATGATGACAACGACGATGTGTGCTACAATGTGATTTATCTCGTTCACGGACATTACGGCACAGCCTCTACAACATTTGAGGCAGAAGGAGGATTGCAGCGCAAGGTGCTCGACCACATGATGGAGAATGGCGACTGTGCCCCGACTATCGTTGTGTCGCCAAGTTACAACTATGGGCAGCCTACTGTCAACTATGTGGATGCCGACCCTTATTGCCGCGCTTTGCCAACAGAATTGGTCAATGACCTTATCCCAATAGTCGAAACTCGTTACCGCACCTATCTCACCTCGCCCGATGCTGAAGGCATAGAGGCCTCGCGCAGTCACCGTGCCATAGGCGGTTTCTCAATGGGTGGCGTGACGACATGGTATGCCTTGGCGGAAACGTTCAACGCCTTTAAGTATTACCTGCCCATGAGTGGCGACTGCTGGTCGTTAGGTTCCTTTGCCGGAATGAACCGCCCACAACAGACTGCCGAGTATCTTGCCGACATCATCCGCCAATCGCCCTACGCAGGTACAGGCTTCTACATTTGGGCGGCAAGCGGAACAAGCGATTCTGCCTATCGGGAAACGCTGGTGCAAATCGAGGCGATGGCGCAATTCACGGACGTGTTCCAGCTATCCAACCTCACCTTTCACGAGAAAGACGGCGCACGCCATGAGTTCCGCCCCACAACCGAATATGTATACAACGCCCTGCCATTCTTTTTTCCACCACAAAATGCCACAGGCATAAAAACGGTTGAGGTTTCAAATAAAGGAGCTGCCAACAATTCGTATGGCATTGATGGAAGAAAATTTACCGGTAAAGGTATCGTGATAGAAAATAGAAAGAAAATTTTAAAAAGACAATAACACATGAAGAAGTTATTTAAGGCTTTATTTGTATTGCTTGCATTGATGCTGACAACAACAGTAAGCAGTGCAACAGAAAAACTGGTTAACGGCATTCCCTACGTCCAGCTCAACAACGGCGAGTGGATGCCAAGGTTTGGAATAGGCACTTTCAATGTGCCGGGCGACAGCGTGGCTGAAGATGCCGTGGCTTATGCCCTGAAATGCGGCTACCGCCATATCGATACGGCTCATGCCTACCGCGTGGAGCGTGGTGTGGGCAAAGCGGTGAAGGAGAGCGGCATTCCGCGTAGTGAGATTTGGATTACAAGCAAGCTTTGGCCTACCGAGTATGGTGAGGGCAAGACGATGGAGGCGATAGACCGTATGCTTGAGCGGTTGCAGACCGACTACATCGACCTGCTTTATGTGCATCAGCCCATGGGCGACTTCCGAGGAGCATGGAAAGATATGGAGAAGGCGGTGAAGCAAGGTAAGGTGCGCTCACTCGGCATCAGCAATTTCGATGCTGCCGATTCACTTTTTCACGCCATTGTGGACAATTCGGAGATAAAGCCCGCCGTAATGCAGATAGAGCTTCATCCCTACGCACAGCGCAAATACTGGCAGGACATGGCAAAGAAGTATAACATACAGATGGAGTGCTGGTTTCCGCTTGGCGGCGAGATGTCAAACGGTGCATTGCTCAAAGACCCTACTATTCAAGCCATTGCCAAGGCGCACGGCAAGACTCCTGCTCAGGTCATCATCCGTTGGCATATACAGGAAGGTTTCTCTGTCATTCCCGGAGCCACGCGCCACGACTATATAAAGGAGAATATCAGCGTGTTCGACTTCTCGCTGACCGACAAAGAGATGGCACAGATGCGCAGTCTGAACAAGGAGAAGCGTTTCTTCAATATGGACTACAAGCAAGCCGAGCAGTTTGTGTTGAATTGGAAAATGGACGATTAACGTGTCTAACAGCATAACATTATGAATATGGACGAAAAGATGAGCCGTCTGATTTTCTATTTCACAGGCACCGGAAACTGTCTCTACATTGCACGTCAGC
>JBJEHA010000020.1:16729-19366 GCA_051875605.1 Prevotella sp.
CGTCTGATTTTCTATTTCACAGGCACCGGAAACTGTCTCTACATTGCACGTCAGCTTGCCGATGACAATACCGAGTTGTTGAGCATACCGCAACTGATGAAGCAAAAGGAACTCAACTTTGAGGCCGACGAAATAGGACTTGTATATCCAATATACGGACATATGCCACCCTATATGGTGCGTCAGTTCCTGAAAAAGGCAAAACTGAAGGCCGACTACACGTTTGCTATACTCACGTTCGGCGCACGCAAGTGCAATGCCGTGGAGATACTTGATGGCATAACGCGCAAGGCTGATTATCGGTTCAGCTACATAAGTACGTTGATGATGGTGGACAACTGGTTGCCAAACTTCGACATGAACGAGCAGGTAAAAATGGACAAGCACATACCTGAGAACCTTGCGGTAATAAAGAATGACATTAATAGCCAGAAACATTGGATGCAGTCTGTAAGTCAGGAAGAAAGAGACCAACACACAGGATTCATGGCTTACACTGGACTTGACCCAGAGGTGGGCTTCTTGAAGAGAAGTGAGAAATATTTCGTTGTTACTGACCGCTGCATAGGCTGTGGAGTATGTACGGATGTTTGTCCTCGTGGCAACTACTCGCTAACGTCCAATGGAGTAAAGACTGATGGCGACTGTGAGTTTTGTTTCGCTTGCATACAGAATTGCCCTCAAAAAGCTATAAAATTTGCAAAAGTAGATGACGACCCATTGCTTGCGAATGGTGAAAAGAACCCAGAAGCACGCTATCGCAACGAGCATATCTCGTTGATGGATATAAAGAGGGCAAATGGCATTAATATCTCAAAATAGTATATCTATATCAGAGTTTACAGAACAATTAATTTTGACGATTATGAAGAAGATAGTATTTGCTTTTATAATGACTATTGCAGCCATCGGTTTCATCGCTTGCTCAAGCGACAATAATGATGATGATAACGACAACAAGGAAACGGTTGCCAATCCTGAAACCCCGACCGACGGCAGCAAGATTCTTGTGGCATACTTCTCATGGGGAGGAAACACACGCGCTGTCGCCACACGCATAGCACAGCTTACTGGCGGCACACTCTACGAGATTCAGCCTGCCACCCCATACACCACTAATTACCAAGAGTTGGCATACACCGTGGCACGCAACGAGCTTGATACCGACGCACGCCCGGTTTTGAAAGAAACCAATGCCGACTTCTCACAATACGATTATGTGTTTATCGGTTGTCCTGTGTGGTGGCAGACAGCCCCGATGATTATGTCTACGTTCTGCGAGAATTATAGTTTCAATGGCAAAACGGTCATTCCGTTCTGCACCTACGCTTCGACTGGTCGTGATGCCACTTTGCAGAAACTCAGCAGTCTGACTTCAACAGCCAACCACCTTACAGGCTATGGCACGAGTGGCAGCAACACAAGCGGTGTGGAGTCGTGGCTGAAAGAGATAAACATGATAAAGTAATGACACCGATATTTGTTGCTATAAATGATGAGATTCAACAGAATAGTTTTCACCATGTTACTTACAAGTTGGTTTCTTGTAGGATGCGGCACCGACAGACTTGAAACGCTGACAAAGGCAGAAGGAGTAAAGCCCGACAATGCCGCCAACGCATCGGGCAATGCAAGTTCGGGAGGCACGAACAACGGCGAGGCTGCCGTTACATACAACCGCAAGAGCCGTATAGCCGATGTGATGGCAGACCCCGTATTTGGCGACTACGGCCGTCTGCTGTTCCCCGTACAACGAGGTTATTGGAGTGGCGAAACCTTGGAACAACTGCGTCTCACCTACTATAACTATATAGACCCGGACGAGACGGTAGCGATAGTAAACTATCTCCACAATCAGGCATCAGACGAACAGACCGTCTTCTACGACATTTATTCAGATGACGAGAAAACTGCTGACCCACGGAAGCAAGATACAGGGTTGTTCTTCTTCCGTGGCAATCGCGGTTCCCGTTTCGCTGTGTGCAATGCTGGTGGAGCTTTTGCCTATGTAGGAGCAATGCACGACAGTTTTCCTCATGCGCTGGAACTCTCGAAGAAAGGCTACAACGCTTTCGCACTTATCTACCGACCAGGCGCACAGACAGCGTGTGAGGACTTGGCACGAGCCATCAGTTTCATCTTTGCCCATGCCGACGAGTTGGGCGTAAACACCGACTGCTACTCGCTTTGGGGCGGTTCGGCAGGCGGACGCATGGCGGCTTGGGTGAGCGGTTATGGTACGGCGGCTTTCGGTGGCGACAATCTGCCTAAGGCTGGCACAGCCGTCATACAATATACGGGATTGAGTGAATATTCACTCGACGATGTGCCCACCTACGCCAGTGTGGGCAGTGGCGATGGCATAGCCTATTGGCGCACGATGAAGGCACGGCTTGACGGACTCTCTTCACTCGGCATACCGACGGAGTTTCATGTGTACGAGGGGTTGCCTCACGGCTTCGGCCTTGGCACAGGAACGGTTGCCGAGGGATGGATAGACGATGCTGTGAGATTCTGGGAGCGGCAGATGAAAGACAATAATACAACTGGGATTAAGCCCATAACAAAATAAAACTGTAGAGACATAAAGTCATAATCATGAATAGCTTTAACTATCAATATCCTGTACGCCAGCAC
>JBJEHA010000021.1:0-3442 GCA_051875605.1 Prevotella sp.
GCTCCTTGCGCTGACGCACGAGTAACACGTTCTTCTGCATGGCGGCAAGATTGTCGCCCATTTGATCCACCTGCGACTGGCGCAACTGTGCGTCCTTCTTCAGTTTCTGCTTCACGAGCGACAGTTTCTTCGACGATAGTTCATAGTCCTCCTTCGCCTTGAGATAATCCTCGCGGCTTACGAGTCTTTCCTTGTATAGCTTTTCCTGATGTTCCCATGCGCGACGCTTGGTGATCACATCCTGAGCCAATTGCGCCTCCTCACTCTCATTGGCAAGTTTGTCCTGCTCCATGGTGATATACGTGTTGCGCAGCATGTTCTGCTTCTCGGCGAGTTCACTCTCCGCCTGCAGTATCTCGAGGTCGAGATTGGTGTTGGAGAGGCGCACGAGCACATCTCCTTTCTTCACCGATGCCCCTTCCTCCACAACACGTTCCAGGACAATACCGCCCTCCTGAGGTGACACCTGCACCACCTGTATAGGCACCACCTGACCATCGACCGACACATAGTCGTTGAACTCCTTTTTCTCAACATTGCCTATACTCAGTCCTCGCCGTTCCACCTTCAGCGTAGAAGCGAAATTACCCGTGGCAAGCCACACAAGAGCAGCCACAATCACCGTTCCACCTGCCGTCCATCCCCAATACTTCTTGGGAATGATGTACTTCTTCTTTTCTATTTTAATGTCCATAAAGGTTCTCCTTTATAATATTCAACAAGTTTCTGTTTCATTGTGAGCATCAGTTGCAGCTGAAGCAGTTTGATACGGCTTTCCATGAGGGTCTGGGCTACTGTCTGCAGGTCGAAGACAGAAAGCAGCCCTTCTTCATATTTGCGGGTGGAGAGCAGATAAGCCATATTGTCAGCTTCCACCTTTCGCTTCATCTGCTCCACTTCCTTGCAATATCCGTCGCGGTCCATCACCGCCATCAGAATGTCGTCATGGAGTTTCCTGCGTGTTTCTTCCAGACCGATCTGTGCCAGTTTATAGTTCGCTCTGGCCCGTTTAGCCAATCGCCATTGTGAGGGTGCGAAGACCGGAATGGAAAGTGTGAGATAAAAGTATTCGCCCATGTTGTTCCTGAACTGTCTGTTGAACGTTTCATGGAATCCATCGGCAGAAAGATTCTTGTAATAATTGGTGGCTATGGCCGCCCCGAGATTGAGTGAGGGCATGAGTGAAGCGCGTGCCATGATCCAGTCGAACCGTGCGTTCTCTGCTGTGCCCTGTGCAGCCCTGACATCCACAGACTGCTCCCCGTACAGGCTGAAGAGCTGTTCGCCGTTGTCCATGCTTGCGGGTCGGGCTTCATTGATTACGGTATCCACGCGCAGCGTCCCGTCTGTGGGGAAGTTCATTTCCCTTTTCAGCTCGAGCAGGGTTTGCCGTGCCAGGTTCTGCTGATGGAGCAGGTTGTAGTCATCCTCTGCCACCTGGCTCTCTATCTGCACCACATCGGGCCAGCTTTTCTCCCCCAGTTCATAGAGTGTGCGGGTTTTCTTGAGCAGTTGTCGCGCATCGTCCAGCTTTTGCCGGGCCAGTTCCACACTTTTCTCCGCGTAGGTAGCATCTACGAATTTCCCCATCACGGCGATGGCTTTCTCGTCGCGTGCTTTCTGCAGTGCGTTCAGCGCGTTGCCCTTAGCTGCCCTGGCCTGGCGGAAAGCTGCTATTGTGCGTCCGCCATCAAAGACTGGCATGGAGGCCGACAACTGCCAGTAGTTGTTGAAGGTTGTCACGTTGTTATACGTGTTCGTTTCCGGGTCGATGTTACGTCCCCAGCTGTACTGTCCGCTCAGTTGTGCGCCGATGCTGGGCAGGAAGTCGAGCAGTGCCGTGCGGTAGTCGGTTCTTGACTGTCTCACCTCCACTTTCTGCCGTTCCACCTCCGTGGCGTGTTCCACGGCATAGCCCATGCAACGGTCCATGTCCCACACATCCTGTGCAAAGGCCGGTGAGACGGACAGCAGTATAGCCCATGTAAATGTTCTTGTTTTCATACATACATATAATTGCCAGATCTGTGCCAAAAATGCAAATGCTTCATTTCCAGCATGTTATAGAAAGTGCTGTTCTCAGGAGTGTCAAGAAACTGGACAGTGGGTGTCAACAATCTGGACACTCTGTCCGCCTTTCTGTTCTGACGGAGCCGGGGTGTGAATCAGAAACGTTTATAGGGAAAAGCCGACAGAGAAGGGAAAAAAAAGAGCCGGATGCTTTTGTCCGCTGGCAAAAGTCCGGCTCACCATCAAATCAATATAATTAACCTATCATTTGACTGCTATACCTTTCTCAGGTACTCGTTTCATTATTTAAATCTTCTTGTCTTATGTACGGAATATATGTTTAATATCGTGTTTTTTCCCTAAAAGAGTGTACATACGGAAATTCTTGTCAATATTATTCATATTTTTACAAATCTCCGCATGCAAATTTAGTAAATTCCCTTGAATTATCTGTTACCGAGTCGAAAACCATCAAAATTACCCCCCCCGTTTTAGTAAAGTTTAACAAAAAAGGACGGTTTTTTCACCTATATCCTCTCTTTTGCCCTGCCGGTTGAGGAGATACCTATTTTTGTGTAAGAGACTGATACAGCGTCAGTTGGCATAAAAAACTGAAAAAACGGACAAGAAAACTTAATGCAGAGACGCTGATTCCAAGGCGTTGCATAATTTTGCAGCGCGCGGTCTGATTATTCTGGACATCTGTCGCATCATACAGTCACATCAAGAGGAAATGTTACGCATATTTATGCCGTCTATATTGTCCGCCATGCTGTTCTGCCCGGTCAGGTCGGTAGCACAGGCAGAAGGCGTTGTTGCAGACATGGAGACACGTCTGCCCATACGCGATGCGCATCTGCGCACCAATACGGGTGAGGAGGTGAAGACCGACTACAGGGGGCGTTTCGTGCTGCAGAAGCCATTTTCTTCTGTGGCCATCAGGGCATCGCGCTATGACCTGCTTACCATGAAGGCCGACCAGTTCCGCCGCGACACTGTCTTCTTGCTGCCCGAATATACTCGCCTGGGCGAGGTGGTCATCATTGGCAGACATCTCAAGCCAGAATTCAACATGGTGAAAGAAGCCCGGAAGGGTGCAGAGCGCGCCCCCAAGACAGGTGGTATATCGGGTTTCGATTTCCTGTCTGTGTTCGACCGCAGCCACCGGCATATCTCCAGGAAGCAACGCCAGCGCGAAAAGGAAATCCTCAGGAAATATTAAGGGTCTCGGCCATTTTGAGGCCTACCATAAATTCCCCTCAAGACTCATCCAAATCCTCCTGGTGGGAGAAGGAAAGCCTATCCTGTCTCTTCCGGTGGGAGGAAACCGTAATTTAGGGGTTTTCTTGAGATTGAGAATCTGTCAGAACGATTTTGCAAAGTGTCAGAATTTTAACGCTTTTGCTTACACTTTGATTTTCAGGGGTCTTGG
>JBJEHA010000022.1:0-18989 GCA_051875605.1 Prevotella sp.
ATTTTTCCGTTTTGTGCAAAAAACCGACAATTTACACTTATTAACATGAAAATCGACACAAAACAGTTCTTTTCTCAAGAACCCAGAAAATCAAAGTGTCAGAAAAACCGGCATTTTCCTGACACTTTGATTTTCCGATGACAGGCTTTCCCATTCATGACTGTAGCAGTTCACACATCGAGATACGTGATTTTCATATCATAGTCCCACATGGTGAAGTAGAGGTTACCTCCCTCCCACTCCACTTCGCCACGCTGGAAATCGACCGTTTCGCTGCGCGGATACTTTTTCTTCGGACAGAGTGGTCTGCCATAGTCAGCATTCACGATGAGCCGCCAGGAATCTATTCCTCCGAGAAAGAAATTGCGCTCGGCCTCACTCCGGGCATAAGACGGCACGCCGAAGGACTGGTCAACCGGCACCCAACCCACTCCCTCGAAATAGATTTCGGCCCAGTCGTGCAGGTTCCAGCCATCGGGGTGCATCATGAAGCCACTCTGGAAATGGGCGGGAATGCCGCTGATGCGGCAGAGGGTGATGAAAAGCAGTGACACCTGCCCGCAGTCGCCGTGGCGGTTGTCAAGCACGTATTCAGGTATGTTTTCGATGGTGGAATACTCGCGTGCCGATGCCCAGGGAAAGCTGTCGTTGATCCAGTGAAACAGGCGCAGTGCCTTTTCGTAAGGGTTGTCGGTTCCGCTCGTGAGACTGTCGGCCAGGTGGCGCAAACGGGGTGAGAAGACCATGTGCGGAGCACGTTCAGAGGTGTATTCGCGATAGACTGCCGAACGGGTGTTGTAGGGCAGGATCCTGGCTTCGGCCAGGTTATGCCATTCTCCATAGGAGGTGAACTCGAACGTCTCTGTGAATACCGTGGACTGTCCCTTCACGGCCTTCTGCTCCATATAGACCGTGCTGTGCGTGCTGCCAGCCGGTGCAAGCCTGTGTCTGAGGGGCTGTGTGGATATGAGCTTCACGTTCTGCTGGCGCGGATGGTCGGTGCGCGGGAACGGTAGCCAGCAGCGCACGGTCTTGCCTTCCGGCACCGCATCAGGCCGGACAGTGAGCGTATAGGTGACACGCATGCGTTTGGGAGCTGCCGTGGCTGACGGGCTTTGCAGTGCATCGCGCATGATTTCGGGCAGATTGTCCATGTCGGCCTTCTCCACAGCAGAGTATCCGGGTGTTGACAGGAGTTCCTTGATGGCCCTGCATGCGGGATTGATGCGGAACAGGTTGGGCCCTGCCTGATTGAAATACCACTTCTCGCCGTCAATGGTCATGCACTCCAGTGAGCGTTCGTTTTCCCATCTGCGCATCTGGCTGTCCGTTACGTTGGGAATATAGTTGCTGATATAGTCCCTTACCTCGTCCTCGGAGCATGTGAAGTCACAGCCTATCCGGCCCTTGAGGTCGTTCTCCCAACTGTAGGAGGACAGTTTTTCCTGACTGTTACAGGCCGCCACGAGCAGTATCAGCGCGGCGACTGGAAAAAAATGCTTCATGTTTCCGTAATTCATGTTGTCTATGTTTCTCAGTTCTTTTCCTCTTTCAATGACACACCTATGCCGGGTCGTTCGCTGAGGGTGATGCGGCCTTTCACCACTTCCATGCCGTGGAAACGGTCGTTGGCGATGAGCAGATTGCCGTCGAGGTCGGCAAAATCGACAGCCGGTGAGAGCTGCGCGGCAGCCGAACAGGCACAGGATGTCTCGGTCATGCAGCCCACCATGACCTTCATGTCCAGAGCGCGTGCCAGCTGAACCATTTTCCAGGCCTCTCGCATGCCAGTACATTTCATCAGCTTGATATTGATGCCCGAGAACACACCCTTGAGCGCAGTCACATCGGAGAGCCGCTGAACCGACTCGTCGGCAAACACTGGCAGAGGGCTCCGCTCAGTGACCCATGCAAGGTCGTCAATCTGATTTCCGGGCATGGGCTGCTCTACCATGACAATGCCCTTGGCATGAAGCCAGTGTATCATGTCGAGTGCCTGGCTGCGGTCTTTCCATCCCTGATTGGCATCTACGGCAATGGGCAGACCGGTAACAGAACGGATGGTCTCTATCATTTCCTTGTCATTGTCACGCCCGAGTTTCACCTTCAGTATATTGAATCTTCCGGCACACTCACGCGTCTTCTCACGCACCACGTCAGGAGTGTCTATTCCTATGGTGAAGGTGGTGGAGGGAGCCTTGAGCGGATCAAGCCCCCAGATGCGGTACCACGGTGCCCCCAGCAACTTGCCCACGAGGTCGTGCAAGGCGATATCGACTGCAGCCTTGGCAGCCGAATTGCCCGTGTCGAGACTGTCGATGCGTGCGAGAATGTCCTCCATCCTGAAGGGGTCGCCGAAATCATCGAGCACCTCCTGTGCCCGGACCAGGAAGTCCATGACACTCTGCGGCGTTCCAAGTTCTTTTTGCAGATACGGCGGCATGGAAGCCTCTCCATAACCGGTAAGGCCGTCATAGTCCAGTTCCACCTGCACATCGGGTGTGGTGCTGCGCGAACAGGAGGCCACAGTGAATACGTGTCTCAGTTTCAGTTCATAAGGGAAGAAACGCAGCTTCATGCGTGGGCGTGTCCCGGCCATACGGTTCACATTGACCGGAGCAATGGTGCAACCGGCCGCCCCCATGGCCTCTTTACCCGCGACCGCAGCCAAAGCGGCACAGGCCATGGTCCTGAGGAATTGTCTTCTGCTTGTCATCGGATGTTATCTTGTTGATGAGGTTCTACTGATAGAAGGGATTGTTTCCGGTTGTCATGATGCCTTCCATCCTGTTGACATAAGGCAGCACACGGCGACCGTACAGCAATGTGCGCGTGTTGTATTCGTCGAAAAGCGGGTCTACAGGGTCAAGGCTGCCCACATGGACACTTCCCAGCGAGTGGATGAAACGTTTTCCGCCCAGATAGATGGCCACATGGATGACGCGCTCCGGCCGTGTATCTGTAGCCTTGCGCCCGAAGAACAGCAGGTCGCCAGGCTGCAATGCGTCATAGCCAGCCGAAACATCCACACGCTCACCTACAAGTGCCATCTGGGAAGCATCGCGCGGCAGCACAATGTCGTGCAGGAAGAATACGGTGCGCACAAAGCCACTGCAATCCATGCCCTTGGCCGACATGCCCGCCCATAGATAGGGTATGCCCATGAGGGTGAAGGCCGTACTGATGAGAGCCGTTGCGTCCTGCCGGAGCTGGCTGCGCCACTGATGTTCTGGCTGGCCGTCATCACGGTGCACAAAACCCGTTCTGCCGTCAGGATAGGCCACGCGGAAGAAGTCGCCTTCATCTGCGAGCAGACGCAGCCTACAGCCGGACACAATGTCCGAAACGGTCTGCGAACGGCGGTCAGGAGCAGAATAGACAAAGGCGAAGTGGCTGGTCACGACCAGTTTGTCGGCATGATTCCACGCCTCAAGCTCCGTTTTCGTCATCCGCGTGACAGCGGCATCAATGACCCAAGAGAGATAGCTGTCGGGGGTCTGTATGTGATACCATGAGCTACCTTCAAGCAATCTGACAGGCGTACCGAGCAAGGCCTGGGTCACCATCTCCGCACCATAGCCTGGCTGTGCCCTCAGATTGGCCACAGAAAGATTCACCACCCCGTAGGGCTTTCCGGCCAGCAAAACAGAATCGGGCAGTATGCGCACTTTATTGTCCACACGGTATCCCCACGCCTTCAACTGACGGAGAAGCCGGTCGTGGGCTTCCTGCGATGTAGTCACGCCCCGCACGGCCAGTCTGCTGCCATCGGGCGTATAGGCAATGTCGAACAAGGCAGTACGCCTATCCGGTGCAAACTGCTGGGCCAGGCTGTCCGTGAACCGCACAATGCGCCCCGGGACAGTATGCCCGTCCTGTGCCCGGACTATGGTCCCGGCAAGAGAAAAGAAGATGATCAGGAAAGATACAAAATGTCTCATTCGTTCATCATGTATTCATGGGAAGTGGAAAGCACAGTCTGGAAACGCCTTGACACCATTGTCACTGAAGCAGCTCCAGACGGTTCTGCATGCGGCGCAAAGTCTCCAGCCGGAACGCCCCCGGCCAGGCCACCAGCCAGGAATTGATGCGTCCGGCCTTGCTGAAACTCCAGTTGCACTCGAAATAGGCTTCATTCTGCGAACCCACCGGGCGGCGGATGCCGTCGATGACCAATGTACCATCGGACACAAGCTGGCATCCGTTTCTCCATACGGCCTGTGCCTTCTCACGCCACTGACGGTCGCCGGTAATCCTTGACAGCTCCATCCACTCCACCACCCAGAAGAGGGCATAGGGGTCAAGATGATGGTGCTGGACGGAAACAGACGTGGCACCGAACGTGTGGTAGCCATGTATGGTCATCATGTCGTCTGCCGGATAGAAAGCATCATAATGCCAGAGCCATGTCGAAAGATAGCACGACACCGCCACGGCCTCCTCGGCATACTGGTAATCTCCCGTGAGCCGGTATAGCCGAAGTGCCGACCTCAACAGCGTGATGGCCGATTCCTTGTCTATGCACCACGTATCGAGCGCGCCAGCCGTTGTATAGCCGTCAGTAAGCAGTCCGTCCATATAATATCTGTGTGCCCTGATGGCCGACTTCAAATATTTCCTGTCCTTTGTAAGCCTATAGGCATCGACCATCGGTGGGATGATGAATGCGCCAATGGTCCCTTCCCGATGCACGCACGCTCCCGACATGTTCCAGCCCTTGCCGTAGCATCCGTTATCCTGCTGGTCCCTGACCATGAAGTCAAGTATGCCTAATGCCGCTTTCCGGTATTGCGGCCGCTCCAGTCCACATCTGCGCGCCAGCGAGTCGGCCTCCAGCAAGTTCACCGCAGCTGTTCCCAGATTGCAGGCATCTACCACACCGTTGGTCTGTCCATCGAGAATATAGTCATAGTTGGTCACCATCAGCCCGTTGGGCAACACACAGTCGCGGCACCACGTATCGAGTGTCGTGACAGCCTTGTCCCTGGAGTCCTCATGTCCATAGAGCAGATAGTCCATGAACAGGGTGTTGGCAAGCGACGCGTTCTGTCCGCACCAGCCTATCTCATACTTCCATCCCGGCCGCTGGATCCACCTGTCATTGTCTCTTACCAGTCCGATGCTGAACCCCTTGAAGCCCTTCTCCTCTGCCCACAGCGACTCCTTGGCATACGTCACGCCCCAGTCCCATAGCTGTCGGGGCGTGGCCACCTTCACCTGAGGTTTTGGAGCCAGTGTCCATGCCGTCTTCAGGAAGGAAGCCTGTGCCTGGTGATGCGGCAAGACCGGACTCACATGAACGAATAGCGTGAGCACCTGACAGTCGCCCTCTTTCAGCTCCACCGTTCGCACGAAGCCCTCGCCATAAGTGTCCTTGGCCACATAGGAGCGTGGTCTTTCCTCTTCAGGCCATACGACAAGATGCGCGGCAGAACTGTCCGCAGTGGCCAGTCCGCAGGAGAACCCGTCCTGTTCCTGCTGTGGTGCCGTGCTCCATGTGGCAACGGCGAAACGGTCGCCTTCAGAATAGACAGCCCCGGGAATTGGTGTCCGCCTGTAGGAGAATGTCCGTGGCACGCCATTCTCCATGGCATCCTTAGGCTCGTCTCCACGCCCCCAATGATTGCCGTTATAGGAGATGGCAGGAATGGCCCACCACTGTGCCTTTTCCTCATGGATAAAGACAAGCCTTGCCTGTGCCTCCTTCACATCGGAGCGGGCTGTCAGGCGATAGGTAAGCCTGAACGTGGCATCGTCTATCCTTACAATCTTCACGTCCTGCCCAATGCGCTTGTCGGTCTGCAGCTCAGCCCGGCCCACCACCGCATCACCACACCGGAGCACACGGGCGTTGCCCTTCCGCTGCCATTTGTAAACATCTGGACGCGCACTGGCCTCCAATGCCAATGCGATGGTCAGGGAAAACAGGATAATGCGTATTTTCATGTCTGTAGAACTGAAATGAATATTTATATAAATACCTCTATCTCGCAGGTATTCCGGTATGCCGGAAATCGTTCATGGGTGTGCAAATGTACGAAAAAACAGTTTTTCGGCAAAATTCCGTGTCCAAAAAGGCTGTTTCACGGTCTCACACCGGTGTTTACAGGTGTTTTTCGCGTGGTTTCCTGCACTATACCGATTCTTTGTTGTACTTTTGCAGTCCGTTTCGGCTTCAACAGGCAGCAGGAAACGGCACCGTGCCCTTTGACATGGGAAAAGAAATAGAATAAAAACAATCATCCATCATGGAATGGCTTGACAACTTATTGATGAACCACTCGGCCCTACAGGCAGTGATTGTGCTCTCGCTCATCTGCTCCGTGGGGCTGGCTTTTGGCAAGCTCCGTGTCAAAGGCATCTCATTAGGTGTTGCTTTCGTGTTCTTCACGGGTATAGTGGCCGGACATTCCGGGCTGACCATTGACCAGAATGTCCTTGAATATGCCGAAAGCTTCGGACTGACCATCTTTGTCTATACACTCGGACTGTATGTGGGTCCCATGTTCTTCGGCTCCCTGAGGCGAGAAGGCATGGCCTATAATCTCTGGGGGCTGGCAGTCATCGGCCTAGGCACGCTCATGGCCGTTTCCATGTGCTGGCTTCTCCCTGTGGACATCGCCGACATGGTGGGCATCCTGTGCGGAGCCACGACCAACACGCCGGCACTCGGAGCCGCACAGCAGGCACTCAAGCAGGCACAGCTCCCTGCCGGAGGCGCTGCACTGGGCTGTGCCGTGACCTATCCGCTCGGCGTGGTGGGAGTCATCCTGGCACTGGTCGTCATGCGCAAATGCTTCGTGCGCCCGGCACATCTCCGCATGCGGCCGCAGTCAGAAGACGACCATACCTCCATCGGCCAGTACGTGGTGGTGAATCCTGCCCTTGAAGGGAAAACCATTGCCGAGGTATCGCAGATGACCCACCTGAAATTCATCGTGTCCAGGCTGTGGCGACAGCAGCAGGTCATCGTGCCGCTGGCCTCCACCCGGCTGCAGGCAGAGGACAACGTGCTGGTCGTGACCGACAAGAACGACGATACGGCCATGGAGATTCTCTTCGGGAAAAGGGTGGAAAAGGACTGGAACCAGGAAAAGATTGACTGGAACGCCATTGATGCCAAGGTGGAGAGCCGCGTCATCGTGATCACGCGTACCGTGCTCAACGGAAAGATGCTCGGACAGCTGCAGCTGCGCAAGACCTATGGAGTGAATGTGAGCAGGGTGCTGCGCGGCGACGTGAAACTGCTGGCCACCGATGACCTGCGCCTGCAATACGGCGACCGTATGACCGTAGTGGGCAAGCCGGAAGCCGTTGACAATGTGGAGAACTTCATGGGAAATGCCGTGCAGACCCTCAACGAGCCTAACCTGGGCGCCATTTTCCTGGGAGTCATCATCGGACTGGCCGTGGGCACCATCCCCATCGCCATTCCCGGCATGAACGTATCTGTGCGTCTGGGACTGGCGGGAGGCCCCATCATTGTGGGCATACTCATCGGCGCGCTCGGCCCCAGGGTCCACTTCATTTCATACATGACCCGCAGTGCCGGACTGATGCTGCGCAAACTGGGCCTGTCGCTCTATCTGGCCTGTCTGGGACTGAGCGCAGGACAGGAATTCTTCGGCACCGTGGTAAGACCCGAGGGCCTGCTGTGGGTTGGGCTGGGCTTTGTGCTCACCGTCGCACCGGTGCTGATTGTGGGACTGGCCGCCCTGCGCGCACAGAAGTTCGACTATGGCACCATCTGCGGCATTCTCTGCGGATCCATGGCCAACCCCATGGCCCTGACCTACGCCAACGACACCATCAAGGGCGACACGCCATCGGTGAGCTACGCCACGGTCTATCCGCTAGGCATGTTCGTGCGTGTTGTCATAGCCCAGCTGCTCGTGCAGTGCCTTGCGACATGAAAGCCGCAAGGCCGTTTCCACACACGTTCCTATTCACATCCGGAAAAATACTTCCACAGCGGTGCAGCCATGAGCGACTGCACCACCATGCCCTCCTTCAGCAGACGGAGCACCTCTGCCCGGTCCAGCAGACAGACCTGCACGTCTTCAGTGGCATCGAGATGCTGCCCGGCCGTCCTTTCCACACCCTCGGCCAGGAAGCAGTGGGTAAGATTGTTCATGGTCGAGGCATTGGCCGAGACCGTCATCAGCTCCGCCCATTTTCCTCCCGTATAGCCAGTTTCTTCCTCCAGTTCGCGACGGGCGGCATCCATCGGCAACTCATGCGGTTCGCACACACCGGCACATAGCTCGGTCAGCGTGCGCTGCAAACCGTGACGATACTGCCTCACCATCACGAACCGCCCGTCCCGGGTAATGGCAATGACATTCACCCAGTCGGGATATTCCAGTACATAGTATTCATCGTGCACTGCCCCCGTAGGCAGCTCCACTGTGTCGCGCCGGGCTGTCAGCCACGGACGGCGGATGACGTATTCGCTTTTCAGCGTTTTCCAGGTCATGTCTTTTTCCTTTTCCATAAGCTATTGGCTGGCTCCGTTCTGCAGCAAGGTCTGCCAGCAAATGCAATATTACCGTTTTTCCTGCAAAAAACCATTCCGGAACGCGGAAATCAGGCTATTTCTACATATTCCCCCACCGTTTTACCCCACCCGTTCCGCCTATGCTCCCCTTCAGCCCCTGAAGACGAGACGGAAGTGCAAGACGAAAAGTCTGGAAAAGCGAACCGGAAAATCCGCAAAAGCTAACTGAAAGGTTTCCCATGGTTAACTGCAATCTGTGTTTCACGGCGTGAACACTATAGTTCACGGCGTGAACACTATATTCCACGGCGTGAACACTATAGTTCACGGCGTGAACTACACTTTTCACTTCACACCCCGGAAGATTATACTTCACCATCACGGACTTTCCTGTTCGCTTTTCCGGACTTTTCCCTTCGCTCCCCATTTTCAGCGAAAAACAGGAATGGAAGCAGGCTTTTTCCGGGAAATTACAGTAATTTTGCAAAATCTTTTACAAAAGGGAATTCCTGCATATTACGCAATAAAAAACATATCCGTCCAATGAAAGATATCTGCTGTATCGGACACATTACCAAAGACAAGATCATCACACCGCTACAGACCACAGACATGGCTGGCGGTACATCCTATTATTTCAGCTATGCGCTGTGCAGCCTCCCTTCGGCTGTCAGCTACGGACTGGTCACCAAGGTAGGGGAGGAATCCATGCCCACGGTCCTGGCCATGAGGGCCGACGGCATTGACGTGGTGGCACATGCCAGCAGGCATTCCGTATTCTTCGAGAACAAGTACGGAAGCAACAGCGACGAGCGCACACAGCGCGTGCTGGAGAAGGCAGACCCCTTTACCACTGACGAGTTGAGCCAACTGGAGGCCCGTGTGTTCCATCTCGGCCCCTTACTGGCAGATGACTTCGCACCGGGAACCGTGGAACTGCTGGCCGGGAAGGGGAAGGTCTCCATTGATGCTCAGGGATTCCTGCGCAGCCTGGACGGAACAGCAGTACACCCCACCGACTGGCAGGACAAGCTGCAGACCCTGCGCCACACACACACGCTGAAAGTGAACGAAAGCGAGATGCTCACCATTACCGGCCTGTCCGAACCCAGAGAGGCAGCGCGGACACTGGCGGGATGGGGCGTGAAGGAGGTGGTCATAACACTGGGAAGCAACGGCTCGCTCATCTTCACCGATGGCCAGTTCCATTGCATACCGGCCTATCCGCCCAAGTGCATTGTCGATGCCACCGGATGCGGTGACTCCTACTCGGCAGCCTACCTCTATTGCAGGGCGCAGGGCGAGACACCGATGGAGTCCGGGAAGTATGCAGCCGCGCTGTGTACGCTCAAGCTGGAGCAGAGCGGCCCTTTCCGGAAATCGGAGAAAGAGGTGCTGGAGGTGCTGAAAAAGCAGCAATAAAGAAAGGAAAGACAGGTATGCCGAACAGGCAGGACCGGTCAGAACTCCACATAGGGAGCCAGGCGGATAAGGTCGGACTCGCTGAAATCCTTCAACAGTTTCAAGTCAGAGAGACTGCCTATGCGGCCTTTCAGCCGCCTGTAGTCACAGATGGCACGGGCCTGATAGAAATTGATATAAGGATGACGCTTGAGCTGGCTGAGGGTGAGCCTGTTGATGTTTATCCGCTTCACCACACTGGCATCGACCAGGAAATAGGTCATGGCCGTATCGGGGAAACCTTCTATTTCCCTGAGTTGCTCCACACGGCAGAATCCGCCGAGCTGCCGGCGATAATGGTCGATTTCACGGGCATAATAGCGTCCTATACCAGGCACGCGCCTCAGCTGTGCAGTGTCGGCATCATTGAGCTGTAGCCGCTCCATCGGCTTGAGCTTCACAGGATAGTCCAGCGTGTCGCGTACAAAGGTGTCGCGGCGCTGCGGATAGAGCGTGGAAGCCGGACGGTAGTCCGAGGAAATGCGTATATAGGGCAACAGCTCACGGTATTGCTTCACGGTCAGTCCATAGAGCCGGGCGAAATCGGACGGTTCGCGATAGACACCTCCCCGCGCGCGATACTTATAGATATTGCGCACCTGCCAAGGCTGCAGGCCAAGGCGCAAGAGCTGGGTGCTGTCGGCAGTGTTTGGGTCGAAGACGAACCGTTCCGGCTCACTGCTTTCCACGGCATAGACATATTGCCGGCTGGCAGAATCTGCCACATGCCGGGAGCGCAGACCACTGGACACGCTGTCGGCAGGGGTCAGCTGATTGGAGGTGGAATCGCCCAGAGAACCATACAGCACAAGCCCTCCGGCCACAATAAGGACGAGCAGGAAGACAATGACTTTACGGTCGGAACGCGAGAGATAGGCGAAATTCCTGAACATAGGCGTATGGCTGGCTACTAAAGGCCTGTGCTACGGTTTATTTTCAGATGATGCCGAGCTGATGAAGGAAGACTGCGGCAATGCAAAGCGGACAGACATAGCGCACAGCAAAAAGGAACAGGCTGAAAAGACGTGTGGAAACAGTACCGCTGTTGGTGAACTCCTCATGAACGATTTTCCTGGGCACATACCAGCCCAGGAACAGGCAGGTACAGAACGCCCCGACAGGCATGAGAATCTGCCCGGTGAGATAGTCGCAGCAGTCAAGCGCGGACCGGCCGAACAGCCCCAGTCCGGGTACAGCTCCACAGGACAAGGCACAGACAACGCCTATACAGCAGCATGTCACCGTTTCTATCCATGCGCCACGCTTGCGCTCCAGTTTCAGTTCCTCACAGAAAAACGCTGTGCCGATCTCGTGCATAGAGATAGTCGATGTCAGAGCAGCAAGTGCCAACAGGGCATAGAACAGCACCGAAATGACATAGCCCACTGAAGGCATGGAAGAGAATGCCTGCTGGAAGACATTGGGCAAGGTGATGAATATGAGCGAAGGGCCACTGTCGGGATTCACCCCGACAGAGAATGCGGCAGGGAAAATCATGAGCCCTGCAAGTATGGCAATCAGGGTGTCGATAAGGACAATCTGAAGTGCAGACCTGGCCAGGTTGGTCTGCCGCGAGAAATAAGAGGCATAGGTGCAAAGGCAGGCTGTGCCCAAAGACAACGAGAAGAACGCCTGGCCAAGGGCATCGAGCATGGTGCCCCGGTCTATTTTCGAGAAATCGGGATTGAACAGGAAGTCTATGCCGCCAAAGCTCCCGGGCAAGAGGCATGATGCCACCACGATGACAGCCAGCAAGACGAAAAGCGTGGGCATGAGTATTTTCGACGCTTTCTCTATGCCGTTCCTGACACCGTTCACCACCACCCCATGGGTGATGAGTATGAAACCAACCGTCCAGAGCAAGGGCTTCCACATATCTGAAGAAAACGTGTTGAAATAGGTGGCCACATACTGCGCATCACCGTTCAGCTGACCGAGAACGGAAGCAAACAGGTATTGAAGGCACCACCCTGCCACCACAGCATAAAAACCCAAGATGATCATGGACGTGAGCACACCCATATAGCCGATGAATGCCCACGGCTTGCCACCGGAAAGCCGGTGATAGGCACGGGCTGCATTGGCTCCGGCATGGCGGCCGATGATGAACTCGCCAATCATGCCGGGAATGCCCAGCAAGAAGACACAGCAGATATAGATGAGTATGAAGGCGGCTCCACCATCCTGACCGGTCATGTATGGGAAACGCCAGATGTTTCCCAGACCGACAGCAGAACCGGCCGTGGCCAGGATAATGCCCAACCGTGAGCCGAAATGGCCTCTCTTTTCCATAGAATTTGTTTTAGTTGTTTGTTATATCCAGCCGAACTGGTGAAGGAATATCAACAGGATGCAGATGGGACAGACAATGCGCACACAGAACAGGTAGATTCCGAACAGACGGCCACTTGCCGTGCCCCAGTTCGTGAACTCATCACGGACAATCTGCCGGGGGACAAACCATCCAAGGAACAGGCAAGTCAGGAACCCGCCCACAGGAAGGAACACCTGGCCAGTGACGAAATCGAAGGCATCGAAAAGCGAAACGCCGCATATCTGAAGTCCTTCTGCCGCTCCCAGGGAAAGGGAACAGAACGCGCCTATAATGCAACAGGAGACAGTAACAAGCATAGCTCCGCTGCGGCGTGTGATATGGAACTCCTCAAAGAAAAACGCCGTGCTTACCTCATGAAGTGATATGAGCGAGGTGAGGGCAGCAAGCGACAGCAGGGCATAAAACACTATGGCCACGACAGAACCAAGCAATGGAAACGAGGAGAATGCCTGCTGGAAAACGTTGGGCAGAGTGATGAATATGAGTGACGGGCCACTGTCGGGACTCACGCCGACCGAAAAGGCAGCCGGGAAAATCATAAGTCCCGCAAGAATGGCAACCAGGGAATCGAGCAGGGAAATCTGGAGTGCCGATTTCAGAAGATTGGTCTGCCTGGAGAAATAGGACGCATAAGTACAGATGCAACCCATGGCAATGCTGAGCGAATAGAACGACTGTCCTAATGCACCAAGAAAGACACCGCTGTCAATCTTCGAGAAATCAGGCTTGAAAAGGAACAGTATGCCTTTCTCTGCACCCGGCAACAGGCAGGATGCCACGACAACGACAAGCAACAGCAGGAAAAGGGTTGGCATCAGTGCCTTGGACACTTTCTCTATGCCTCCACGTACTCCCTTGACAATGACAAAATGAGTAATCAGAAGAATGACCATTGTCCAGAAAATGGGCAGAAACGGTGACTGGGAGAAGTTCTGGAAATAGCCTGACACATAGGTGGGGTCGCCCTTCAGCTCGCCTATTCCCGATGCAAACAGGTATTGCAGACACCATCCGGACACCACAGCATAATAACCGGTAATGAGAAAGCCGGTGAGCACCCCCATAAACCCGACATATTTCCATGCTGAACCATTGGACAGCCGGGAATATGCACGCGCCGTATTGGAAGCGCCATGACGGCCAATGATAAATTCGCTGATCATACAGGGAATGCCCAGCACAAGCACACAAGCCAGATAAATAAGAATAAAGGCAGCCCACCCATTGTCACCAGCCATGTATGGAAATCTCCATACATTTCCCAAACCGACAGCAGAACCGGCTGTAGCCAATACTATACCCAGTTTGCTGCCAAACTTTGCTCTTTCTTCGGACATATTGCAACAAAAACCGTATTTGGAGTTGCAAATGTATAAAATTTTATCTTCTTTTTGTTACACAACGAAAGATTTCTGCCCTTTACCCTTACAAAAAGCACAAAACATTGGGCAGAAAACGGAAAAAGATTCCAATTGACCATGCTACATTATAAAAATAAAGGAACTATGGTGCATCACGGGCGAAAATTCATGAAAGGACTTGTAGATAAGAACTATAATGGGTATTTTTGCACAAAAACAACAATGAAGACATTCTTATACTACATTCAGGGCTACCCTTTTTCATGTCTGACAATACTGGTCATCTGGGTCATCTGCCTGATTCCCATCCCGGAAACGCCATTGGACAATGTTGCGTTCATGGACAAATGGACTCATCTTGTCATGTACGGGGGATTGTGTCTGATTATCTGGCTTGAATACATTCGCAAGCATAACAAGGCCAACCATGCAAAGGTATTCATGCTTACATGGCTGGCTCCAGTCGCCATGAGTGGACTGATTGAACTGGCACAGGCCTACTGCACAAACGGGAACCGCAGCGGAGACTGGATGGACTTCGCTGCCAATGCTGGCGGTGCAACACTCGGCTATATCACCGGTAGGCTTCTGGCAAGGATTCTTTCCACAGGGAAAAAGGATATTTAAGAAGATGTGAATTGTAAAACCGACGGTCACCTGTCACTTCAGAGCCGATAAAATCGGGCTTCTCATACTCTTCATCCGCATCTGAAAGTTCTATTTCCGCCAGCACCAATCCATCGTTGTCACCATGAAATTCATCTATCTCGAAAGTGTGTCTTCCACTCTTCACCAAATAGCGGTGCTTGTCAATCATGCCCCCCCGGCATAACAAGAGAAGATGATTGGCCTCATCGGATGAAATTTCCTTTTCAAACTCATAACGCGACAAGCCACCGTCCATCGATCTGCCCTTGATAGTAAGAAAAGCCTTCTCGTCACGAGTGCGGATACGGACAGTCGCACCCTCGCATGGAATATAGCCCTGACGGATATGGCTGCAAGAAAAGGCGACGCCTTTGAATGCATCGCCTTTTCTTACAAGGAATTTCCTTTCAATTTCCAAACCGCTCATTACACAATACACATTGTATAGACCATGTATATTAATGCCAACAGTATGAATGCAAGAAACACCCACTTAACAACATTGCGTGCCTCTTTCTCCTGACGTGTTTCACGAGAAGCACGGTTCTTTTTTGACTTTTGACTCATAGTTGTAATATTTTTAGGTTCTTTTTATATGAATTCAATTTCTGTTATATATATTGCACAACAGAATAGCTTCCGATGTTTTTACCTTCAAAGACTACTATTCATCTTCACTGGGAAACTCCATAAGAAAAGCCTTGATGAAACCGTCTATTTTTCCGTCCATAACAGCATCCACATCTGTGGTCTGGAAGTTGGTACGGTGGTCTTTCACACGGCGGTCATCAAATACATAACTGCGTATCTGACTTCCCCATTCAATTTTTTTCTTCCCGGCCTCTATCTTTGCTTTTGCTTCCAGACGCTTTTTCATCGCTCTGTCATAAAGCTGCGACTTGAGCAAACGCATAGCATTATTCCGGTTTTCCAACTGTTTCCTGCTTTCTGTGTTTTCTATCAGAATCTCCTCCTCTTCACCTGTGTCGGGATCCACGTACTGATAACGCAAGCGGACACCTGTTTCCACTTTATTTACATTCTGTCCGCCTGCGCCGCCACTACGGAAAAGATCCCAGCTAATCTTACTTGGATCGACATACACTTCTATGGTATCATCCACAAGAGGTGAGACAAAAACACTGGCAAAACTGGTCATACGCTTCCCCTGAGCATTAAATGGAGATACACGCACCAATCTGTGCACACCATTCTCACTTTTCAAGAAGCCATAGGCATATTCACCGCCTTCAATTTCCATAGTAACACTTTTTATACCAGCCTCATCCCCTTCCTGCAGATTGCTTATCGTAACCTTATGTCCATGAGCTTCCGCCCATCGCACATACATACGCATGAGCATCTGTGCCCAATCCTGGCTCTCTGTTCCACCTGCCCCTGAATTGATTTTCAATACACAATCCATAGGGTCTTCTTTTTGGCGTAACATATTCATAAGTTCCAAATGCTCAATCGCTGAAATGGCCTTGGAATAGTCTTCATCAACTTCCTCCTCCGTTACCATATCATCTTTATAGAACTCGAAAGCCAGCTGTAGCTCATCAGCAAATTGTTTCACTTCATTGTATCCGACAATCCACTTTTCTATGCTCTTGACCTTCTTCATCTGATCCTGTGCACGCTTTGGATCATCCCAAAAATCAGGAGCCTGTGTGCGCAGCTGTTCCTCTTCAAACTCTACAGTCTTTTGGTCTATATTCAAATATTTATGGAGCGCATCGGCACGCTCCATAACGTCCTTCAATTGGTCTGATGTAATCATAAATTCTATATGCTATTCCGGCTTTTCATCCATGAAAAAAACGTGTCACCTTAATCCTCATACATTTTATCGATACTTTCCTTGAAATTCTTGTAGATAACCTGACGTTTAATCTTCAACGTATTGGTAAGTTCGCCCTCTTCCATAGAGAAATGTCTGGTTATCAGGGATATACGTTTTACTTGTTCATAATGAGCCAGTTGCTGCTGCAAAGTAGCTACCCGTTCCATCATCATTTCATAGACCTGCTTGTTTCTGCAGAGTTCTTCTCTATTGGAATAGGCAATACCATGTTCACGAGCATATTCTTCAAGCAATCTGAACTCAGGTACGACAAGCGCGGAGACGAATTTACGTTGATCTGCAACTACTGCTACCTGGTCTATATACTTATCCACTAACAACATGGCCTCCACCATTTGTGGAGCGATATATTTCCCATTTGATGTCTTGAAGAGATCTTTTATACGTTCTGTCAGATACAACTCACCGTCCTTCATATATCCAGCATCACCCGTATGGAAAAACCCATCTTCATCAAATGCTTCTGCATTAGCAGCCTCGCGCTTATAATATCCCGGTGTAATAGTCGGACCTTTCAACAGAATTTCCCCTCGCTCCGATATTTTCACCTCTATGCCTGATATTGGTCGTCCGACAGAACCTACTGTGTAGGTCTCATCAAGATGGTCACATGAGACCGTAGCAAGGGTTTCTGTCAAGCCATATCCCACGACCATGTTGATTCCGATAGAATGCACAAAACATTCTATCTCCGGGGATACCGTAGAACCCGCTGTCGGGAAAATATTAGGATGATCCAATCCTATCTGCTTACGCACCAGATTAAGAAGAGTGGAGTCAATCATTTTATATGCCATAGAAAGGCCAAGTGACGGCCGTTTTCCACGACTTATGCAATCTATACGATATCGCTTGCCCACATCTAACGCCTTACGGAACATCTTCTGCTGTAAGACACCAGCATGGTCTATTTTGTCCTTCACCGCCTGATAAACCTTCTCCCAGAAACGTGGGACGGAAGACATACAGGTAGGATGGGTTTCACGCAAGGACTGCTGTATCTCCTGAGGATAAGTATTGATAATGACCTTCGCGCCCTCGGAAAGTGAAAGGTAAGTCCACCCTCGCTCAAAAATATGGGTATATGGCAAAAAACTGATTACACGATCATTTTCACCGACTGGTACACACTCATCATTATATTTCAACGCTGCTGCATACTGTCCATAAGTCAATATGACACCCTTGCTCTCCCCCGTAGTACCACTGGTATATAAGATGTCACAGATATCCTTGTCCGATGCGTTTTTCCAGTGTTCTTCCACTTCAGACTGTCTGGGAAAGTTCTCACCTAATGCCAGGAATGCTTCAAACGACAAGGTGTTGGGGTCATGTGAACTTATCCGTACAGATGGGTCAAATACCACAATACGCTCCAAAGAGGGACACAACGGGAATATGCGGTGAGCCTTGTCATACTGCTCCTGTTCACCTACAAAAAGTACATTCACCTGAGCATCATTCACCATGAACTGTATCTGCTGCTCACTACTTGTTGCATAAAACGGTATAGTTATAGCACGAATACCGTAGCAACCGAAATTGGTGTATAAATATTGTATGCAATTATTGGAAAAAACGGCCACGCGGTCTTGCGGTTTCACGCCAAGATTGAGCAAGGCATTGCTGACCTGCCTGACCCGCTCAGAGAAACGGTTCCAGGAAACCGACCTCCACTGACTGCTTCCGAAATTGCGGAAAATCAGTGCCTCGCGCGTCCCATATTTTTTCGATAGCTCATGAATAAGTACCGAAAGATGACATCTTGTCTGCATAAATATTCTTTTTTGATTAATGCAAAGTTAAAGAATTATCACAGAAAACAAAAATTATTTACACATTTTTGGTAATTTTGCTACGATATGCAAACAAGGATTTTTACAGACGAAGCCGTTCTGCTTCTGAAACGGCTCATTTCCACGCCCTCTATCAGTCGTGAAGAGAAACAGGCGACTGATATTCTGGAAGATTTCATCTTAAAGAACGGCATGACATGCCAACGTGAGAAAAACAACGTATGGATAGTCTCCCATCCGTTTGACAACAGCAAGCCCACCATTTTGCTTAATGCGCACATTGATACGGTTAAGCCTGTATCCAGCTGGACAAAAGCCCCTTTCGAACCCATCGAAGAGGATGGAAGAATCTACGGATTGGGAAGCAATGATTGCGGTGGAGGTTTGGTGGCTCTGCTCCAGGCTTTCCGAATCTTGAGTTCCACTCCCCAGCCCTATAACCTGATTTACCTTGCATCCGCCGAGGAGGAAATTTCCGGGACCAACGGCATTGCGCATGTACTGCCTTCCCTGCCTGAGATAGACGTAGCCATTGTCGGGGAACCGACAAACATGCAACCGGCTGTCTCGGAAAAAGGACTGATGGTTATCGACCTCATTGCACGGGGAAAGAGCGGTCACGCCGCACGGGGAGAAGGCATAAATGCCATATATCAGGCACTTGACGACTTGGTTTGGCTGCGTTCCTACAAATTTGAACGGATGAGCAGATTTCTTGGTCCCACCATGATGAACGTGACCATGGTGAATGCCGGGACACAGCACAACATAATACCAGATGAATGCAAGATGGTACTTGATGTCCGCACGAATGAACTGTACACCAACGAAGAGGTGTTCGAAATCATACGCAATCATGTATCCTGCGATATCCAAGCCCGATCATTCCGCCTTCATTCTTCACACATCAATCCGCAGCACCCGTTGATTCAACGCTGCATCCAGATGGGCATGAAACCGTTTGGTTCACCCACACTTAGCGACCAGGCACTCATGCCATTCCCATCGTTCAAACTGGGGCCAG
>JBJEHA010000023.1:0-18914 GCA_051875605.1 Prevotella sp.
GCTATGCCGATGATGCGATGATATTCTGCAAGTCCAAGAGGGCTGCGGAGCGTGTGAAATCGTCTGTAACCAAGTACATTGAGGGGAAACTCCTCCTCAAGGTAAACAAGGAAAAGACGGTCGTCTCATACATAAGAGGCGTGAAGTATCTCGGTTATTCCTTTTATGTACACAAAGGCAAATGCCAACTCACCGTACATCCCAAATCCAAGGCAAAGATGAAATCGTCTCTTAAAGAGCTGACAAGTCGTAGCAATGGGTGGGGATATGAAAAGAGGAAGCAGAAACTGAAAGAGTATATAGAGGGTTGGGTAGGGTACTATCACCTTGCTAATATGGAACGTCTTTGCCATGAAACCGATGAATGGTTACGGCGACGGATACGCATGTGTATATGGAAGGCTTGGAAGAAGCCAAGGACGAAAGTGGCAAACCTCATTAGGTGTGGTATTGCAGAATGGCAAGCCTACCAGTGGGGAAATACTCGACTGGCTTACTGGCGCATAGCAGACAGTCCAATCCTGCACACAGCCATATCTAATGACCGACTGCGTAAGCAGGGGTATGTATGCCTATCGGACGCATATAGAGAATGGAACCCAAAATAGGAACCGCCGTATGCCGAACGGCACGTACGGTGGTGTGAGAGGTCGGTAAACGTGAAAGTAGGAGATAAACGCCTGTGATTAGCGTTTACCTCCTACTCGATTTGTACGGCTGGTGCTCAGCACCGGTTGCCGTCTCCGTTATTCGCCTGCAACGTGGGAAACATAGATGCCCACGGCTTCAATGAGTCCTTTGTAGGTGGACTTGGTGGCCAGTATGGTGATGGTGTCGCCATACTTCACGCCGAGTGTGCCGAACTTGCCCTTTTCGCCTTCCCATCCGGTGAGCACGCCATATACATAAACAGAGCCGGTGAGGTCGGTGATGTTGAAGTTGCCGTAGGTGGAGATGTCGTCCTTTGCACCGCTTTCCGTCACTTCGCCTACAACACCGGTGAGCAGGTAGTAGGTGTCCTTGCTGTCTTCCACATTGCGGAAGTCGGCTATGCTGATGGCTGTTGCGCCGCCGGGCACGGCAATGTGCTTCTGGTAAACGCCGTTCACCATCTGCGGTGAGCCATTATAGGAACCTTTAGGTCCCTTGAGCGTTACCACGTCGCCCACGTTGAGTCCCAGTGTCTCGAACTGTTTCTTCTCCCCGCTGGCGGTAAGCGTGCCGTAAACGTATGCTTCGCCGGTACCGTCCTTGATGTACATGTTGCCGTATGTGGTGTTCTTTATCTGCGTGATGACACCGGAAATCAGATGAGGCTCGTCGCTGTCTTCAAGGAGGTTGAACTCGGCTATGGAACCCTTGATGATGGCACCTTTCTGGGTGATGGTGTAGTCCATGGATGTGGAGCCACCGCCGTTGGACGACTGGAAGGTGAGCGCTGCGCTTCTCGTTTCCGACATGTTGGTGAGCACTTCGAACTTGAATACTGCAGTGTCGGCAGGGTTGGCCTCGAGCTTTGTGGGCACGCCCTTGATGAACTCGGTGTTCTTGTAGAGGATCCAGTCCTTGCCCTCCTCAGGTATGTTGACGTAAGCTCCGCTGCCCTTGTAGGCTACTTTCACGTCGATTTCACCGCCTGCCATGTCCATGAGTGGCTCGGGGGTGACAATCTTGAGCAGCGACTTGGTGATCTTGAGCACAGTCACGTCAACAAGCTCAACGGTTGAGTTATATGTGGTCTTCGGTCCTTCAACCTCCACGATGTCGCCCAGTTCAATTCCCAGGCTCTCGAAGTTCTTGGTCTTGCCTTCCGCATCGAGCGTACCGTAGATGTAGATTTCGCCTGTGCCGTCGTTGAGATACCAGTTGCCGTATGTCGTATTGGCAATGGCTGTACAGGTACCTTTCACGCGGAAGGTCTTGCCGTCGCTGCCGCTGATGACTTCAGCACAGGTGGCTGTGACGGCCTCAAGAGAACCTTGGCGCACCATGAGAATCTGTGTGTTGCCACCGGCACCGATGACCAGTTCGGCTTCTCTTCCGCCATCTACGGCATCGGCCGTGATAGTTAGCTCGGTTGAGCCGGCTGCACCGCTGAGCTGTGAAAGCTCAAGCCAGAGCTGGGTTTCCTTTCCCTTGGAATCGACAAGCATCAGTTTCCCGGTCTCCTCGTTTCTTACCACATTCTTGAAAGCCCAGCTGTCGGTAGAGTTTATCGTGACTTTGGCGGAGCCGCCGCTTGTGGGCAGAATGGCATAGGTTTCGGATAGGCGTATGTTGTTCAGCGGCCCTGCGGGGTCGTTATCTTCGGAGCATCCCATGAAAAGGAGTGCAGAGACAATTGCCGTGAAAAAATATTTCAGTTTCATTTTTATCCAGATTTAATTAATTGAAAATGTATTTGATACCAACCGAAGCATACCAGCACTGGCCGATGGCATGGTAGCGCGTCCAGGTCTTCGTGTTGGCGTTGACAGCTGAAGGTGTAGAGAATGTGGCATAGCCTTCGCTATCCACACCTTCGAATTTCAGGATGCGTCCTTCGTTGAGCGAGGGATTCATGATCTTTGTCACGCCCCAGTTGGAGTTGAATATGTTGAGCACGTTCTTCACGTCGCAGCTCAGCTGGAGCTTGTGTGTGGTCTTGCCGAAGTTCACCTTGAAATCGTGCTTATAGCTGAGGTCAACACGATGAACCCAGGGGTTGTAAACGCTGTAGCCTTCGGCATATTCTCCCTGGTGGTTCTTGAGGTAGCTGTCTTTGTGGACGTATGCCATGAAACGGTCGCGGTCATCGTCGGAAACGAAGCGGAATTCACGGTTGAGCACCTGCTTGTCGGTGGGAATGTAGAGGGCGTCGTAGTTGTAGCCGTCGCCATTCATGTCGTTGGCTGTCATGTATGAATAGTTGTAGCCACCGCGCCATGTCTCATAGATTATGCTCAGGGTATTGCCATGCTTGTCGTTGTGGGTAGCCGAGAGTACGAAACGGTCTGGGGTGACATATTGTGAGTTATGGAGACCGATGTTGTTCGGACCCTTGAACGTAGGAACGTATGTGAAGGCCGACTCGGCATTTGAACCAGGCAGGCCGGTAATCTCCTTGCTTACGGTGTGGGTGTAGGCGGCCATCAGGCTGAGGGTCTCAATGGGGCGTGCTGTCAGGGTGATGTTGGCTGACCAACCATAACCCTTGCTTGTGTTCTCAAGTACAAAAGCCTTTGTTCCGCTCCTGAATGTGCTGGGGAACATCGGGCGGTTGTCTGCACCGTTAAGACGGGCAAAGCCTTCAACTGGCAGGATGCTCCAGTCGGTCATGGTCACACCGTTGATGGTCTTGTTGAAGATGCCTTCTGCAGTAACAGTGAACGGGAACGATACGGGAATGGAATAATCCACGGCAATCGAGGTCTTCCATACTTGTGGCATCTTGAAGTCGGGATCTACAGCAGAAATGGAGGAAGGAAGTGAGCCTTCTTCCGGTGAGATGTCACTGGGAAATCCCATGCTGATGAGTTTGTCCTTGAGAGCGGCAATGTTTGCATTTCCGTTGGCATCGGTTACCAGACCGCCTCTGAACTGGCTCATGATTTCAGACATGTCAGCGTATTTGTCCTTCACGTTTTGCGGCAGATTGTCGTATTTCGTAGAAGGGCCGAGCTGTGCCTGATATTGTACCATACCGCTGTTGGTGGGCATGTTGGTGAAGAATACCAAGGGCAGACGGCCGGAGAAAAGTCCGGACCCACCACGTATCTTCAGGCTCTTGTCGCCGAATACGTCGTAAGTGAAGCCGACACGAGGGGAAACGGAAATGTTGCCGCCTGGCCATTTGCCAGTGTCGATATGACGTCCATTATAGTTGATCTCGTAAATGGCATTGTTGGTCATAAGGTCTCCGTTGTTGAAGAAAAGTCCGTCAAAGCGGATGCCCAGGGTGAGTTTAAGCTTGTCGGTGATGTTCCATTCGTCTTGTCCGTAAAGTCCCAGCTTATTGAAGGCAACACGTGCTGCAGGACTGCTCTCACCTCCGTAGCCGTAAGTGAGACATACCACTTCAGGTGTGGCACCATTCAGGAAGTCGTCAACGCTTTTGTAACGGTAATATCCCGTTCCGTTACGCATGTACTGGTTGTCGGCCATCTGGTATTCATAACTGAGACCACCAGTGATCTTATGTTTGCCCATATAATAGGTGACATCGTCTTTCACGTTAAAGATGGTGTTGTGTACGGCATTGTTCCAGGTAAACAGTTCATAGCCAAGAGCCATGTATTGTGTAGTGTTGCCTGTTCCGTCATGGATGTCAATGAAGGGGAACTCTGAAGAATTGGAATCGCGCACGTCGTCAAGTTTAGAGAATGTTGCGAGGAACTGGTTCGACAGTGAGGACGTGATGCGGCTGTTCAGGTCAAGAGAGAATGAGTGGACAAGATTCTTCAGGGAATACATGGAATTGGCGAATGCCATGGAATACAATGATGTTCTGGCAAAGGCAGAACGTGTTCCACCGTCCATAGACGATGCGTTTGGCGCGTTCCAGCCGATGTTGTTGGTATGGTTGTAGCGCAGAGCAAGATGATGGTTGTTGTTGATGTTCCAGTCTATGCGTGCAAGAACCTTGGTGTTGCTTTCGTCAGCAGGGAAATTAGTATATGAACCGGTGTTGTAACCGTACTTCTCGTGTACAAAGGCCTGCACACGCTCCATGTCTTCAACGGTGGCATAGGAAAGGAAACTGTCAGCATCGCCTTGGCCATCCTGGGATGCTCTCCAGCGGACAGCGACTGTTGGCGATTTTGAGTATTCTGCATTAGCGAAGAAAAACAGCTTGTCTTTGATAATCGGTCCGCCAAGTGTAAAACCATACGTGGTGTTGCGGTCGCGTTCTCGTGCACCGGAAATCTGTTCGCTCTCAATTGCGTCACCGCGCATGTTTTCATTACGGTGATAGATATAAGCAGTTCCTTTGAATGTGTTCGTACCCGATTTTGTAATGGCATTGACACCACCGCCAATGAAGTTGGTCTGTCTGACATCAAACGGGGAAATGACCACTTGCAGTTCCTCAATGGCATCAATGGAAATCGGATTTCCACCGCCAGGCAGACTGGACGAAAGACCGAAGTTGTTGTTGAAGTTTGCACCATCAACTGTGAAGTTGGCTGTACGTCCGTCAGCACCTGCGAAACTCATCCCGTTTCCGCCATAAGGAGAAAGGCGGGTGACATCGGTAATGCTTCTGCTGACAGAAGGCAAAGACATGATCTGCTGGTTTGTGATGTTGGTTGAGGCACCGGTCTTCTCAACTGCAAATTTACTCTTGCTGGCTGTGACAACAACATCCTCTAACATTGTGGAGGATTCGTTGAGCACAACGCTTAAGTCATAGATTTCACCGAGGTCAAGCTTTACATCTTTGACAACGGTGGTTTGTAGGCCCACATAAGTGACAGTGACCTTGTATGGCCCACCGGTACGCATACCCTGGATGGAGTATCGACCGTCAATGTTTGTCACAGTGGCATAGCGTGTGCCTGAAGGTTCATGCACAGCCAAGACAGAAGCACCTATAAGAGGTTCTTGGTTCTTTTCTGTCACCTTACCGGCCATGGCAGCCGTAGTGACCTGCGCGTTCATGCTCACTACAGTCAGGAAAAGCGACAGCAGTGTTAGCATAAATCTTGCTTTCTTTAACATAATTCGTGGTTTTTAAATTAAAAAAAGTTATTTTGACTAAAACTTGTGCAAAAATAAGAAAATAATCATAAAACAGAAGTTACATACAGGTTAAATCTGTTGTTTTCACTGTTTTTGTCTGAGTTTGTCTGTTTTTCGTGCTGTTGTGGATAAAAACAAAAAACGGAATCTGATATGGCACAGATTCCGGATTGTCATTTTGGGGAATTGTATTGCCCTTTAAGCCTGTTGATGATGTCTTCTGTCGATAGTGACCTTGATGTTATCTTTCCGTTTTCAATCAACAGGTTGTCGGGTATGCTTTTTATGCCGAATTTCCTGACGATGTTACCCTCTATCATTTTCTCGTCACAGATTACTGGGCAGTTCATCGAGTCGCGTTTCAGGAAGTTCCTGCATTGCCTGATGTCCGGATCCAGGCAGACACCGACAAGTCTGAAGTCTGACTCCGATTGACGTTGAAGTTGATGCAACCGAAGCATCTGTGCTGTGCTCTCGTAGCTCCATGATGCCCAGAAACAGACTACCGTTTTCCCCTTTTCCCTGAGTTCTTTTGAAGAAATCTTTTCTCCGTTTATGCCTGTCGCGGTAAAATCAGGGAGAGTCTGGCCAATCCGGGTATCGCTGACGGTCTTCACTTGTTCGTATAGACGTTTGGCAAATCCGTTCTGAGGTTGCTTGGCAATCATCTGTTCAAGCAGATGAGATGCGGTCTTGTGGTCCGGATTGTCTGTTTGTATGAAATATCGGTAAACCAGATAGTTGCCGACAAGGGACTGGGGATGGTCTTCAATGAATTGGCTTGCATATTTCCTGGCCTCAGGTGGAGACGCGGAGGCGACCTGTTCCCTGAAGGAGTTCATCAACTCATTGGCTTTTGTTCCTTTGACCTTCATTTCCTTCAAGTGTGAGGCGTCTCCTTTGATATCCACACTTTTCCCAGGTTCGGCGAAAACAGGCTGTTCGGAATAATTGGGGAAAATGATGACAAGCGTCATGGGTCTTTTGCAGGGTATCTCGTATGTAAAGCGTCCTGCCTCTACCTTGATTGTGTCCAGACCATTCCTGTCGCCGTCTGGACTATATACATAGAACTCACCCTGATTCAGGTGAAGAAACCGGCCTTCAAACTTGAAGTGATGGCTGTCGGTTCCGCAAGACACGAGAATCAGGGTGAGCAGGAAGAGATATGCTGCTTTTCTCATTTATTTATTCAGAATCGAGAATTCCAGGTCGTTGTCGGCATACGATTTCAACGAAGGATTTTTTTCAAGCGCAGCTTTCAGGTAAGAAGATGCTGCGAACTTGTTGCCACGGCGGGCGGCGACGATGGCGTGCAGATAGTCTGTCATGGCATCAGGTGTCTGAACTTTGTCAAGTGTCTCTGCGGCAGCCGCGTAGTTCTTGTTCAGCAGCTGTGCAAGAGCTGCGCTGTTTGAATAGGTATCGGCAAAGCTTGATTCTGCCTGGCTGTAGTTGCCTTTGGCAATGTTGAGTACACCAATGGCCTGGTTTACGCTATAAGCACCTGAAGCCTTTGCAATATCGTTTTCTGCATCCTGGAGATTGCCTTTCTTTAGGTTCAGCAGTCCGCGGTTTGCGTATGCCTCGGCACCCTTGTTGTCAATGCGGATAGCCTGGGCGATGTATTGTGCTGCAGCGTCTTCGTTGCCTTTTGCCAGTTCCAGTGCAGCAAGGTTGTTGTATGCACGATAGTCTTTGTCATACAGTTTGGCTGCTGTCTTGTAGATGGCTTCTTTCTTGCTTGCGCTATTTTCCAGTGTTGCGGCATAAAGCAGTTCGTCAGCACTGAGTTTGGTCGCGTCCTCAGCATACTGCTGCTGGATTTGTTCGTCACTGCGGCCGATGGTCTCATAATTGATGATGAGGCGTGAACGGCGCAGTTCAGGGAGAATGCCGTCAACGAGTTCCTTGAATACAGCTGACATGTTGCGGATCTGCTGTTCGCGTTGCTGCGGGTCTTTATACATGGAGAGGACACGCAGGATGACTTCCTTGTCCTGCAGGTCTGACGCCTGAACCAGTTGCTGGAATCCTTCCCAGTCCTGGGCGGTATAATGTGCATCGATACCTGTCTCTACATTGGTCTTCTTCAGCTGTTCTTTAACGTATTGCTCAGAAACGTCCTGACGCTTGCCGGCCAGCTTGTCGTTGTAGGCAAATCCTCCTTCTGGTGAAGCATAGGCCTGGATTTCCACATTCTGTATGTTGAGGCCTTCACGGTCTGCATTGATTTTCTTCAGCATTTTTACGAACTCCTGTACAGAGTTGTTGGCCAGCTCGCTCTTACGCAGGTTGGCCTGGTTGATGAGGAACTTGATGTTGGCTTCCTGCTTCTGCTGTCTTACTCTCTGGAATGAATCGGGTGCAAAGCAGCCGTCATTGTCTGCTGTGAACCTGTAGAGTTCAGATGTTGCGATGACACCGTTGGCCACCTTGATGGCAGGCACGTCAAGCTTTTTCTTGCCCACATGTGCGTTGAAGGTGAGGTACATCTCGCTCTTCTGCATTTCAGGTACGTATTTGAAGTTGGTCTTCATGGTGTATCGTCCACCCAGTCTGTGCGAAATGGTCTGGTCGTTGCCCAGCACTTTTTCGCCCTGGAATGTTGCAGCCTGACCTGTGGCGACTTCTCCGTTGCCATAGCGCAGTTCGGGAACAACAGTTACCACCGCTTTCTTTTTCATGAACTTTTCCGGGAACATGCCGTTGATTGTCGCAGATACCTCACCGGCTTGTGTTTCGAGTGGATTGGGCACTACATTGAAGTTTTCTGCCGTAAGTGCCACTTTCTTGGAGCATGATGCAAGCAGCAGAAGGCCACATGCAGATGCAGTGAAAATAAGATTTTTACGCATAGAATTAAAAGGTTTAGGAAAGTGCCGCGAGCGGGACTCGAACCCGCACAGCCATTACTGGCCAAGGGATTTTAAGTCCCTCGTGTCTACCAATTCCACCATTGCGGCATCGGGAATTCTTATGGAGCGGAAAACGGGACTCGAACCCGCGACCCCGACCTTGGCAAGGTCGTGCTCTACCAACTGAGCTATTTCCGCATTTTTTAGTGGCTGCAAAGGTAGTGCTAAATCTTTGAACAGCCAAATGAAAAGGAATATTTTTTCTTTTCTACGGCTTGAATGTGGTTTAGATTCAGTTTGTTACGGTCACGATTCCTGAAGGATTGTAGCTGGCATGATAGCGTTCGAGCTTGTTGCCTTTCTCGCCATCTGCAATGTTCCCGCCTGTATTCAGGTTATACTTTCGTTTGCAGGTGTTGCAGGTGGCCATGCCATCGGTGCCTAGGCTGAGCCGATGGCTTCTCACAGGTATGGCATCGGGATTAAAGCAGTTGGGGCATTCCGCGTCATATCCGTAGAACGTGGGCGGATTGTCCAGGTTACCGAAGCCGACGATGATGGCATCGTTCATGCCGAGCAATACCGTTGTCCGTTCGTCTTCGGCGGTGAAGATGACATCGTCTGAAAGGTTTTGGTTCGTGGTGAAATGGTAGTGTGACGCGCCTCCCTTAATGGTCTTGCTCACCATGCAGAAGATGCCTGTGGAACCCACTGCGCTCTGCAGGGCTGCAGAGTGGGCGTGCGTATTCATGTTGAATACGAACCGGCATGGCCTGTTGCTGTATTCAAAGGAGGTGTCGCTGCATGAAATGGCCAGGCCGCATGCTGCCAGAGCCATGAGTGAGCGGAGCAGGAGTGATGTACTGTGCATGTTCTAGTCTTCAAGAAGTTTTTTCTCGGCTTGTTCCATGCGTTCGAAATGGAACGCCTGGATGGTCTGTGCCATCAGCCCGGCCACCTTGTCTGTACACAGGTTGCCTAGCGATCCTTCGTGTGTGTGGCGGATGGTCTTGTCGGCCTTGAATGTCCCTGCCTCGATGGCCAGACCCACGGTCTTGTAGGCATCCCTGAACGGCATCCCTTCTGCAGTCATCCTGTTTACGGTCTCTACGGAAAACATGGGGTCGTACATAGGGTTATCCAGCAGGTGCTCCTCGACTTCCATGCGCCCTACGATATAGGCAGCCATGTCAAGACATTCGGCCAGCTCGCCAAAAGCGGGGAGAAAGGATTCCTTGATGATCTGGAGGTCGCGGAAGTAGCCTATGGGCAGGTTGTTCATGATGAGGGTTATCTGACCCGGAAGCGACTGTAGCTTGTTGCATTTCGCGCGGATCAGTTCAAATACATCCGGGTTCTTCTTGTGGGGCATGATGCTTGAACCGGTCGTGCACTCTTTCGGGAGCTTCACGAAACCGAAGTTCTGTGAATTGAAGAGACAGGCATCGAAGGCCATCTTGGCGACTGTCCCAGCCACGGAAGCCAGCGCGAAGGCCACGTTGCGCTCGGTCTTTCCGCGTCCCATCTGCGCATACACCACATTGTAGGCCATGGAGTCGAATCCCAGCAGTTCGGTCGTGAGCGTACGGTTGAGGGGGAAGGACGACCCGTAGCCTGCTGCGCTTCCCAGCGGGTTGCGGTTGGCCATGCGGTAGGCGGCCTGCAGGAAAAGCATGTCATCGGCCAGCGATTCCGCGTATGCGCCGAACCATAGCCCGAACGAGCTGGGCATGGCAATCTGCAGATGGGTGTATCCCGGCATCAGCACGTCTTTGTATTGTTCGCTTTTCTCCTGAAGCCTGTCGAAGAGGTTCTTGACGCGTTCAACCGTTTCCTTGAGTGCGTGGCGCATGAAGAGTTTCAGGTCCACAAGTACCTGGTCATTGCGTGAGCGGCCACTGTGTATCTTCTTTCCCATGTCGCCCAGTTTGTGGGTGAGCATCAGTTCCACTTGCGAATGGACATCCTCTACCCCGTCTTCAATGACGAATCTGCCTTGTTCGCAGATGTGGTAGATGTTCTTCAGCTCGGCTTTCAGCTGTGCAAGCTCTTCGGCTTCCAGGAGTCCGATGGACTGGAGCATGGTGATGTGTGCCATGCTGCCCAAGATGTCGTATTTTGCCAGATACAGGTCCATCTCACGGTCGTGGCCGACGGTGAAGCGTTCTATTTTCTTGTTGATTTCAAAGTCTTTTTCCCAAAGTTTGTTTGCCATGTTGTAGGTTTCCTATTTGTAGGTGAACATCTGCAGTGCATCAGCCATCTTTTCGATGCCTTCCTGCAGGGGCTTTTGTACCATGCCCTTGATGAACGGGTTCAGTTCTGCCTTGATGGTGAGTTTCATCTTGCATGTCCTTTCGGTGACGGGCAGCAGCTGGATCCAGAAGTTGAAAGGGATCGGGCTGTTGGTGGTCTCGAATTTGATGCACTTGTGCGGTTCGCGGTTCACTATGCGCAAGGAGACGCTTCCTACTGGAGACACGCTGGCAGATACTGAGTCACTGTCGAACGTGAGGTCTTTCACTTTGTCCTGGGGAAGGCGATCCTTGATGCGTTCCAGGTTCTGCAGGTCGCTCAGTGTGGCATATACGGTTGTCTGCGGGGCGTCGATTTCCCTGACGCTGCTTTCAAATGTTGTCATCATGCTGTCTTGAGGAAATGGTTGGTTGGACTATTTTTTCCATGCCGATGGATTGGCTCGCCATTCGTTCAGTACATCCACGTCGGATGCTGCGATATAGCCTGTGCGCAGGGCTTCTGCCACCACATGCTCATAGTCGGTCAGGGTCACCAGCTGCACACCGGCCTTGTCGAACGCCTCCTGGGCGACGGGGAATCCATATGTATAGGAAGCCACCATGCCCACAACGGCATAACCGGCCTGGCGCAGAGCCTCCACGGCCTTGAGGCTGCTTCCGCCGGTAGAGATAAGGTCTTCCACCACCACGACTTTCGCGCCTTCGGGCAGTTCGCCTTCTATGAGGTTGGCCAGTCCGTGGTCTTTGGGTTTTGAACGCACATATACAAAGGGGAGGTGCAGTTCGTTGGCCACCAGCGCACCTTGTGCAATCGCCCCTGTGGCCACACCTGCAACGGCTTCCGCTTCAGGGAAGTGTTCCAGTATGGCATGGGCCAGTTCTAGTTTCACATAGTTGCGCAGAGCGGGATAGGAGAGCGCCTTGCGGTTGTCGCAGTAGAAAGGCGATTTCCAGCCTGAGGCCCATGTGAAGGGGTCATTGGGCTGAAGCTTGATGGCCTTGATGTTGAGCAGCTTCGATGCGAAGTCTTTTTTCAATGTATCCATGATTGTGTCGTTGTTGTTGTGTCTGTACCTGTTTTTCCTGCAAAGTTACTTGAAAAAACAGACAATGCAAAACATTCCTCTGTTTTTCTCGCTTTCCGGAACTTTCCGGTTCGCTGTTTCCCGTTTTTGTGCAGATGGCTTGGCATTGTCGTGGAAGATGACTAATTTTGTGGTACATATCGTTAAGATGGAAATACAATGAAGACCGATAACTATTCACCTGAAGAAACGGAAGGTGTGCTGAAACCGTTTTGCACTGATGTGGAACGGCCTGTCCGCATGACCAATCCCTTTGCTGCTGTTCCGCACCCTTTATGTGTGGCGGCGGCAGGGATGCTCATGGAGACTGTTAGACAACGGGAGGACTGGCGCGATGAGGTGGAACAGGGAAAGATGTTCGGCGTGCTTGTCGTGGAACGGACGGACGGCAGTCTGGGTTATCTCTCGGCCTATTCCGGGCAGATTGGCGGTCGGAGCGACTGGAAGGGCTTTGTCCCGGCAGTGTTCGATTATTTGCAGCCTGACGGATATTTCTGCAGGGAGGAGGCTGCCATCTCTGCCATCAACCGGCAGTTGGAGGATAAGGACCTCCATTCAGAACTCGTGGCCGAACGCAGTCGGGTGGATACCCTGGAAATCCGTGAAAAGGAATGGCTCCAGACATTCCGTTCCACTATGCAAAGTGCACGGCAGTCGCGTCAGGAACGCAGGGGAAATGGTATGCTTTCTCAGGAGGAAGAAGCTATGCTGGTCAGGGAGAGCCAGTTCATGAAGGCGGAGCTCCGGCGTATGAAGAAGGCTTCAACACAGCGCATGGAGGAGGCCCGTAGAAGGCTTGACAGTCTGGAGGAGCGTATCGCTGGTCTGTCCGCACAGCGTGCAGGGCGTTCTGATGCTTTGCAACGCTGGCTTTTCGACCGTTTTGTCATGCTCAATGCCAAGGGTGAGCGGAAGTCATTGACCAGGATTTTCATGGATGCGACCACACATCTTCCGCCGGGAGGTGCCGGTGAATGCTGTGCACCGAAACTCCTGCAGTATGCTTTCCTTCATGGCTTGCGACCCGTGGGCATGGCAGAGTTCTGGTGGGGCGCGTCTCCAAAGACGGAAATACGTAGGCATGGCTTTTTCTATCCTGCATGCAGAGGCAAGTGCAAGCCAATACTCGACTTTATGCTTCAGGGACTTGACGTGGAGCCGCTTCGGTTGCCGTATGCGGTGCAGGAAGCACAGGTCAGGGTGGTCTATGAAGATGCTTTCCTGGCCGTGGTGGACAAGCCATGTGGCGTGCTGAGCGTGCCGGGCAAGAGTGGACAGAAGTCGGTCTATGACTTCATGCGCCGACGATGGCCCGATGCCGATGGTCCGTTGGTCGTTCATCGTCTGGATATGGATACCAGTGGTTTGCTTGTGCTTGCCCGTGACAAGCATACCCACCAGCGTCTGCAAGCACAGTTCCGACGTCGTGCGGTGAAGAAAGTCTATGTAGCAGTCCTTGTGCATAGGCCGGATTTGTCCGAAGGTTGGGTGAACCTGCCGTTGCGCCCGGATCCCTATGACCGTCCGCGGCAGATGGTCGATTCCATGCACGGCAAGCCCTCCCGCACATTCTTCCGCGTGGTGGGGCAGGCAGCTGCTGGCGTTCGGGTGGAACTCATTCCATATACTGGACGCACGCATCAGCTGCGCGTGCATTGTGCCCACACTGACGGATTGAATGCGCCTATCCTCGGTGATTGTCTCTATGGGCAACCGGCTGGCCGTCTCTACCTCCACGCTGCCAGGTTGTCTTTTGTTCATCCGGTTGACGGACGTACCATGGAGTTCGTCAGTGAAGTCCCTTTCTGAATCTTCCAGCACTTGCAGTTGCAAGTCTTGGTCTCTCCGTTGCTGTAGATATGATAAAAAGACTACCCCTTGAAGTCCATGCTCTCTGCATGTTTTTCAAGGGGTAGCCGTGTGTTCTATTTATATATAATGTATATCAGGAATAGCGCAGGATTTGTCCCGGGCGCAGACGTGTCGTTTTCTTGATGTCGTTCAGGCGGCAAAGATCCTGAACCGTCACACCGTGCTTGCGTGCAATGGCACCTAAGGTGTCGCCCTTCTTCACTTTGTGGTACAGGCGTTTGGTGTTGGCTTCCTCCATCGACTTGACTGTTGGTGTGGCCTGTCCGGTAACTTCTTCTCTTGTGTAGCTTCCGTTGCCGATCTTTCCGCGCAGACGTGTGGCTTCAATGGACTCCTGGTCATAAGTGCTTTGGTCGAAGGCATAGAAATCGCCGGTTACGTCCTGGGCGCGGAAGTCGAACATCAGAGCCGGATTCAGTGCAACGCCACACAGTCTTGTCTCGAAGTGCAGGTGTGAACCGGTACTCTTTCCGGTGTTTCCGCCCAGACCGATGACATCGCCGGCGCGCACTTCTTGGTTCTCTTCTACCAGTTGCTTGGAAAGATGGCCGTAGATGGTTTCCAATCCGTTATTGTGACGGATGACAATGTATTTGCCGTAGCCACCGCGCTCATAACGCACGATGCGCACCTTTCCGGAGAATGCCGAGCGGATGGTGTCGCCGATATAGACTTTGATGTCTATTCCTTTATGTACTGTTCCCCATCTGCGTCCGAAATTGCTGGTGATGACACGGCTCGGTGTGGGCATGCAGAAATTTCTCAGGTCAATATTGAATCTCTGGGGAAGCTCTGTTGCGCGGTGGGCGTATTTGTTGTCCCAATTGTCATAGAGGTCTGCAGCCGGTGATTCAAGTTCTTCTTTCAGGGTAATGTGGTTGAGCATGATGGTGTCAACCTCTTTCATCTTTCTGTCAACGGGAGCTTGTCTGGCCAGGAGGTCTTGCGCTGAGGCTGACAGTGCCGGCATGGACAGCATGGCTGCTATGGCAATTGTTTTTGTTATTCTTTTCAAGTTCATAATTATTCTTAGGTTCTGAAGAACAGGGGAATGTTGAGCGTTCCCCATAGGTTTTTCCGTTAAAATACAACGCATTTTCAACGGATTCAGTAAAAAATCAGTCGCAAAGTTATTGAATTTTTCTGAAAAAATACATATTTATGCGTGGAATATACTGATTTTTTAACAAAAGAATACTTTATTTTTATTTTGCAAACCTTTGCACAACTTTTTTATATGCTTTGGCTGTCATTTTCTAAGTGCCTGATTGTGAACCGTTAGCGTTTGTTCACGACATGAATCCTGTTTAGCTGATGGCTCCCCAGTTGATGTTGGTTTTCCTGATTTCCCGCAGCCTTCTCCATAGCAGTTCGTTCTCGGGTGCATTGCAGTCTGGGTCGGCTTCTATGATCTTCCTGGCCTCGTCCCGGGCCATCTGCACAATCTGTCCGTCCCTTGCTATGTCGGCAATTTTCAGATCAAAGGCCACACCGCTTTGCTGTGTGCCTTCCAGGTCGCCCGGCCCACGCAGTTTCAGGTCGGCTTCGGCTATCTGGAAGCCGTCGTTCGTGTCGCACATGATCTCTATGCGCTTGCGTGTTTCTGTGGTCAGTTCGGGCTTGGTCACGAGAATGCAGAACGACTGGTCGGCGCCGCGTCCCACCCGGCCTCTCAGCTGGTGGAGCTGGGAAAGACCGAACCGCTGAGCATCAAGGATGACCATGACCGATGCGTTCGGCACGTTCACGCCTACTTCTATTACGGTGGTGGCCACGAGTATCTGGGTCTCTCCGTTCACGAACTTCTGCATTTCCGCTTCTTTCTCTGCCGGTTTCATCTTTCCGTGCACCTTGCTCAGCCGGTATTCCGGGAATATGTGTACCAGGGCTTCAAACCCTTCCTCCAGGTTCTTGAGGTCTATCTTCTCGCTTTCCTGTATGAGCGGGAATACGATATAGGCCTGCCGTCCCTGGGCTATCTGGCTGCGTATGCCTTGGTAAAGGCTGGTCGATTGGCTGTCGAGCTTATGCACGGTCACCACAGGTTTCCTGCCCGGTGGAAGTTCATCGATCACGCTCACGTCCAGGTCGCCGTACAGGGTCATGGCCAGTGTGCGGGGTATGGGTGTGGCTGTCATCACCAGTACGTGTGGCGGATTGTCGCTCTTGTTCCAGAGCTTGGCACGTTGGGCCACGCCGAAGCGGTGCTGTTCGTCCACCACCACAAAGCCCAGGCGGCTGAACTGCACCGTGTCTTCTATGACGGCGTGTGTACCCACCAGTATCTGCACGCTGCCGTCCATCAGTCCCTGGAGCACTTCCTTGCGCCGTTTGCCCTTGACAATGCCGGTGAGCAGTTCCACGCGCACATCCATGTCCTGGAGAAAGCCGCGGATGGTGGCCAGGTGCTGTTCGGCCAGGATTTCCGTGGGTGCCATGATGCAGGCCTGGAAGCCGTTGTCCACAGCGATGAGCATGCACATCAGCGCCACGAGGGTCTTCCCCGACCCCACATCGCCTTGCAGCAGACGGTTCATCTGCTTACCGCTCCCCATGTCCTTCCTTATTTCCCGGATTACCCGTTTCTGTGCACCGGTCAGCTCAAAGGGCAGGTAGTCCCTGAAGAAACCGTTGAAATATGCGCCTACGCGGCTGAAAACATAGCCACGGTACTTGCGGCGATGGTCGCTGGCGTAGCGCAGGATGTTGAGCTGCACGTAGAAGAGTTCCTCGAACTTCAGCCGGAAGCGTGCCCGGCTCATGTCATCGGCGGTTTTCGGGTAGTGTATGTTGCGCATGGCCGTATCGCGGCTCACCAGTCTCAGTGGTCCGGTGATGAACGGGGGAAGTGTTTCGGGCAGGGTGATGGTCATACGGTCGAGCAGGGTTTTCATGATTTTCTCGATGCTGCGCGAGGTCATGCCCCGTTTCTTCATGTTCTCTGTCGTGATGTAGTAGGGCTGCATCCCCATTGCCGTCAGTTCCACATCTTGCGCCTTTTCCACCTCCGGATGGGCAAACTGGTAGCGTCCGCCATAGACCGTGGGCTTTCCGAAGACGATGTACTGTGTTTCCGTGTTGTAGGTCTTGGCTATCTGTTGCGCGTGTGTGAACCATACCAGGTCCACGATACCTGTGCCGTCGGAGAAGTGGGCCACCACGCGCTTGCGCCGGGCACCCATGCTGAAGTGCTCGAAGCTGAGTATGCGGCCGCATACCTGTACGAAAGGCATCTCGCCACTCATCTCCCGGATGGTGTAGATGCGGCTGCGGTCCACGTATTTGTAGGGGAAATATTCCAGCAGGTCGCCCACCGACTCCACGCCGATTTCCTTGCTCAGCAGGGCTTTCCTTCCTGGCCCCACTCCTGGAATATACATGATGTCCTGGTTCAGCATGCGTGTTCTTGTTGTCAGATGGGTCTGGTCTCCTGTTCCTGTCCTGTGGCTGTGAGGGCGTGGGCCACCGTCAGGTCGAAGGGAGTGGTGAGCTTGATGTTCTCACGGTTGCCCTCCACGAGTTCTATGCCATGGCCGAGGCGTTCCACAACGGAGGCATCGTCGGTGAACCCTGTGTCGTAGGTTTGCGCGTAGGCTTTCTTCAGCAGCTGTATGCTGAAGGTCTGCGGTGTCTGCACCAGCCGGTAGTCGTCTCTGCTCACGGTGGTGCTGGAATTGTCTGTGCGGTCTATGTGGCGAAGGGTTTCCACCACGGGCACTACGGGGACGGCTGTGCCTGACAGGCGTGCTGTGTGGAAACAGCTGGCAATGACCTCGGCCGAGACGAACGGGCGTACACCGTCGTGTACGGCTACAGTGCCTTCTTCATCATCGGGAATCCGTGCCAGTCCGTTCCTGACGGAATGGAAGCGCGTTTCCCCTCCGTCGGCCACCGTATGGGCCACGTCAAACCCATACTGGCAGCACAGGCTGCGCCAATAGTCCTGCTGGGCCGCGGGCAGCACCAGTATGAGCTGGAGAGTGTCGCTGTAGGCACGGAACTGCTTCAGGGTGTGCATGAGTACGGGCAGCCCATTGACGGGCAGGAATTGCTTGGGCAGACCGGCACCCATGCGCAGTCCTTTGCCTCCGGCCACGATGATGGCATATTCTCTGTACATGTCGTTTGTCCGGTGTCAGCGGTTCTCCATCAGATGCCTGTATCTCATGCCTGTGGCCACTTCGTTGGCTGTCTCTTCATCGGTGAGCTGTGCCAGCAGGGCATAGGCAAAGGGGAATGCGGCAGCCGGACCTTCGCCTGTGGTGATGTTGCCATCGACGGTGCACAGGTCGGCGGTGTATTCGGCTCCGTCCAGGTATTTCTCGAATCCGGGATAGCAGGTGGCCTTGCGCCCTTTAAGCAGTCCGAGGTGTCCCAGCACCATGGGAGCTGCACAGATGGCGGCCACGGGTTTCCCGCTTGTGGCCTGTGCGGCAACGGCCTTGCGCACGCCTTCGTGCATGTCAAGATGGGCCGCGCCGGGCATGCCACCCGGCAGCACCAGCAGGGCGGCATCGGAAAGGTTGGCCTGGCCGAACAGCATGTCGGCCTTGACGGTTATGCCATGTGCCGATTCCACCTCAAGTGTGTCTGCTATGCTCACGGTCTTGACTTCCAGTCCGCCGCGCAGGAGCACATCGACCGGAATGAGGGCTTCGATTTCTTCAAAACCCGGTGCCAGAAAAACAAAAACTTTTGCCATGGTAGTTATATTTTTTAATGTTGCGATGTTGTAGCTTACATTTTATGCAAAAGTAAGCATTTTTTTTGAATAACCGTGGGTTGGAGGCAAATCGTAGTTTTTTTTCGAGACGTGGACATGATGGTTGCCGTAAAATCAAAGTGTTACAAAAAAGGCTAAAAAACTGACATTTTGATTTTTCCGGTCATTTCTGAAGAATCGGGCGGAAGTGGTTTTTTGCGCGCCAGCGGAAATTCCGGGTTTTAGAGCCCTGATTTGTAAACCGTTGATAATCAATTGGATAAGTTTTTGCAAGTGCGAAGTGTTAACAGAACCTTTCTGTTTTTAACCTAAAATCTGTTAAATTTGTGCACAAAACGCGCGATTTGTGCAGTTTTCAGCCCCCTTTTTCCGCACTTTTGGCCGGAAAATCGCGGTT
>JBJEHA010000024.1:0-66742 GCA_051875605.1 Prevotella sp.
TGGCTGTGTACAGGGGCAGTTTACAGACACTTATATTTCATCGAACTCACGTTAATATAATGTTTTGACAAGCCAACAGGAAAGTTCCGGAATGCCAAGTAAGATATGCAGAAGGGTAAAGTGCAATTGCCTGTGTGCATGTCGCGGAAAACAGTGCTGAACGGGTTGCATGAGAGGGCTCTATTGGGCGGAATCCCGTCAGAGTGATTTTACAAAGTGTCAGAATTTTAACACTTTTGCTTACACTTTGATTTTCCGGGCTTTTCTGAAGAATCGGACGAGAGCGGATTTTTGCGCGCCAGCGGAAATTCCGGGTCTCGGAGACCTGTTTTGTAAACCGTTGATAATCAACGAGGTAAGTTTTTGAAGACCAAAAGTGTTAACAAAATCTGCTCGATTTTAACCTAAAATCCGTTAAATTCATGCACAAAACAGCAGATTTGTGCAGTTTTCATACCTCTTTTTCCGCACTTTCGACCGGAAAATCGCAGTTTTGAGGCCGAAAAACTCCACTTTTTGCCCCGAAACAGTTAAGTTTTTCCTCAAAAACACTTAAGTGCCGGATCGAAAATAGTTAACTAATTTTCTGAAAACAGTTAAGTGTTTCCCCCCTAACACTTAACTGATTTTTCCGTTTTGTGCAAAAAACCGACTTTTTGCACTTATTAACATGAAAATCGGCCCAAAACAGCCTGTTTTCCAAGACTACGAAAAATCAAAGTGTCAGAAAAAGCGTTAAAATTCTGACATTTTGAAAAAATGCGTTGACAGCATGTCTCTATAAAAAACTCTCAAGCCATGCCCTCGACACCAGTATTCACGGCGTGAACCAAAATGTGCACCATACCTACTGCACCAGTGGCCAGGTCAGGTAGCGGTGGAGCAGATAGCCATGGTAGGTCCAGAGATATGCAGCCAGCAGCACACACAGCACCTGGAACGGACGCTCATAGGGTCTGCGGGCAGGGACAGCCATGAGCAGCGGAAGGACAAAGGCCCAATGGGCTGTCATGATATAGACCTCGTTGATGGCAAAGCCAAGAAAGACATGGAGGAAAAGATTGAACAGGAACACGCTCAGGCACAACTGGACAAAGCGGTTGCGGTGACGGGCCACCAGTCCGCAGACCGCCAACAGCACTATGAGGGCCTCGATGGCATACTGCACCTTCCAGGTGTAGCGCACGATGACGGGACGGCGGGTGAGCACATCGCCCAGCACGTGCTGACGGTGGAGCTGCAACGACTCGCCGAAAAGGTTCTCCACGACAATGTCCATACGCGGATGGGTGTGTCTGGTCCAGCCCATCTGACCGGAAACCTGTGCCACGGGAGCGGCAGGGGCTTTTCCGCAGAAAGAGGACAGCGCGAAGGACAGCACTGCCATGAAGACAGCGGGCAGAAGCACGCCGCGGAGCAGATAGGACACCCGGAAGAAACGGCGGCCGTTGACAAAAAGGGCTGCCAGCAACACGACCGCACCGTTGGTCAGCGTGACACCGGAGGTGAGCACGAAGAGCAGTGCGGTCTCGCATACACTGAAACACTCATGTGCCTTGATCTTGCATCCGGCACGCCAGAGCGTGAGCAGGAGCAGGAACATGGAGATGCAGAAATGGTCGGGAACAATGACGGACACGGCGATATAGGCGAGCCCGAGGAACACCACAGTGAGCAGACGCGCCGTGCAGACCGATGCCCCCACGACATGGTGCAGCAGACGGTAAAGGAACAGCAGGGCGTAGAAAGCACAGAACGCGAGCAACAGGCCGACCACCACCTGCACGCAGTTGCAGCCGGTGAGCAGGGTCAGCAGACTGTTCAGCGCGTAGAGCGGATACATGAAGAAGGCCAGCAACGGATGGCGGAACACATCATAGGCCATGCTCCAGTCGGTCACCACACTGTAGGTGATAGGGTCGAAGCCCGACATGTGGAAATTGCGCATGAAGGTGCGCCAGGCCTTGTCATCATAATGGGCGAACAGGGTGAAGAACTTGCTCACCATGAGCCACTGGAGCACCAGGATGACTGCCATCAGGAACAGGGAGAAACGACGCTCTCCCGCACGCAGGGCGAAGATTTCCTTCATCACTTGTCTCATCGGAGCATGTATTCGGCTATAAGCCAGGAATTATGGATAAACACATAGAGCGTGAGCAGGGACAGCACGCAGATGACAGCCTTGTGGCGCAGACCGCGGAGACCGGCTCCAATGGCCAGGGGCACTACAAATGCCCAGTGGGCTGCCATGATATAGACCTCGTTCAAACCGAAACCGAAACCCACATGCACAACCATATCGGCCAGGAACCAGCCAAACGCCAGCTGCAACAGACGGTTGCGGCGGCCTCTCCACAGCCCGGCAAGGAAAAGGATGCAGAGCAGGGACTCGACAGCATATTCCACCCAGCAGGTATAGGACACGAAGACCGGACGCTCTATCTGCACATCACCCAGGAGGTGACGGGAATGGAGCAGGAGGGATTCGCCAAAAAGATTGTCGCGCACGGATGGCCACCGCGGCGTAGAGACATCGCTCCATTCCAGCAGCGGCAAGTCTTCGGCAATGGCCTTGCCGTTACGCCTGGCTCTTCTCTCGTCAAAGGCCTTATGCTTCTCGTCGAAATGCGCATCCTTCTGCCTCTTCTTGTCCTCCATGCGCTTGATGGCACGCTCCTGCGGCACGATGACCGCCTCATGCTGCCATACCCAGATGGCGCAGAGCAGGAGCGAAGAGACGGCCAGAGCCACAATATAGCGCACATGGAAAACCCTGCGTCCATTGACCGCCAGCATGGCCAGACAGGTCTTCACGCTGTTGGTGACCGTGATACCGGCGGTCAGGAAAAAGAGGACGGCACCCTGGAACGGCGTGACAGTGCGGCCTTCCTGCATGGCCTTGCCCGAAAGATAGAGCGTCAGTGTGAGCAGGAAGAAGGAGAACACGAAATGGTCGGGAACCATGCAGGTGAGCAGGATATGGCCGAAAGAAAAGCACAGGAACGTGAGTACAACCGATACGGGCTTGCTGTTGCCCATGATTTCCCGGAACGTGCGATAGAGGAAAAGGAATGAATAGAGCGAGCAGGACACAATAAGGAATGCCATGATGAACACGGCAAAATTGATGCCCGTGAGCTGCATGAGCCAATGGTTGAGCCAATAGAACGGCAGCAGCAAAGGGAAGAACAGGGGATGGCGCAGGGTGTTGAAATGGACACGCATGTTGGACAGGGCGATGTAGGACAGGGCATCGTATCCCGACACATGGAAGTTGTTGAAAAAGATGGTCCAGAACCCGAGATTCCCACCCATGGTGAAAATATCGGCATACTTGCAGATGAGCAGTGCATTGAAAGCCAGAAGCAGACACAGCAGCACAAGTGCCATGACGCGCTCATCACGCCTGATCTTGAATATCCGTAACATGTATCAGCCAAGCATATAGGTCACGACAAGCGAGACATTGTATATCCAGAGATAAAGGGCAAGGATGCCTACAACAGCAGTGAAGGCACGGCCCCACGGCTTCCGGCCCTGCAATGCAGCCATGAGGAAACCGATGGCTATGGGAATGATATAGATCCAGTGGGCAGCCATGATGTAGATTTCATTGATGGCAAAGCCCAGCCCCATGTGCAGGAGCATGTCAAGCGAGAACCAGGAAAGGCAGAGCCACAGGAAACGGGAACGGCGGCCACACCATAGCCCCACAAGGAAAAGCAAGACAACAAGGGCCTCGACAACATAGTTGAGCACCCATCGGTAGGGGAAGATGACCGGACGCTTGCCGAAGATGTCGGTGAGCAGGTAATCCTGATGCAGTTGTATGGACTCACCGAAAAGATTCTCTACAGCCGACTGCACACGCGAGGTGCTGATGTCTGTCCAGCGCATGAACTCCCCGTTGCCTATCGGCGTTCCCTGCTTGCTTTTGCGCTTCGGCCTGTTCGTGACAGCAGTCTGCTCCTTCTGCAGACGGGCTGTGGCCTTTCCCGCCATGGAGTCGGCAATCTCTGCCTGTCTGCGGCGGAATGCCTCAGCTTCTGCCTTGGCTTTCTGCCTGGCCTTCATTCTGGCCTTGGCCGCATGGCGTTCCGTTTCCACAGGCCAGACGAACTTGGCATACTCCCAGCGACTGATTCCCCAGATGAGGGCGGAAGGCAGCAGGACGGCCAGCAACAGGTGCCGGAGACGAAAGAAACGACGGCCATTGACGAACAAGGCCGCAAGGAATATCTTCAGCCCGTTGTTCAATGATGTCCCCGCAGTCAGAAGAAAATAGAGCACACTCTGCCAGATCTTGAACGGACGCCGGCTGATCATGCGCCGGCCGGAGATGTAGAGCGCGATGAGTAACAGGAGCAGGGATATGATGAAATGGTCGGGCACCATGACCGACAGCATGACATAGGCAAAGGAAAAGAACAGCAAAGTCAGCCAGGTGGCACCGGAACGCTCCACACCCACAACCTCACGAAGTATGCGGTACATGAACAGCACCGAATAGAATCCGCACGCTATCTGCATGGCTGCCACGATGAATATGGCACAGTTGATGCCCGTCACCGCCATCAGAGCCTGGTTGACAAGATATGGCACATACATATAGAAAGCAAGCAACGGATGGCGATAGACATTATAGCCCGCCGACCAGTCGCTCACCACGCTGTAGGTGATGGGATCGAACCCGGAAACATGGTAATTGCGTATGAAGAGCGGCCAATAATGGCGTGTAATCGGTGTAAAGAGGTCATAGTACTTGATGATGGGCATGGTATTGAGCAGCAGGAACAGCAACAGCATGAACAATGCCAGCCAACGCTCTTCACGACGGACGCGCAGGATATCGAAAATTCTTCTCATAACAGCTGAAGGAGTCTATTTCTTCAGGAAAAACCTGACCAGCAAAAAATTCACCGGCACACAGACGCAGAACATGGGTACGGGTGCCCACTGCTTACCCACGCCCAGCCACATGAACAGGTTCAGCGTGAACAACTGAAGCAGGTAGTTCACGACATGGGAAAAAGCGAACCCGGCCCCTCTGCGTGCATTGGCCTTCACCCTGAAAGTGAAGAGTGTCGATGCAAAGAAATTGAAAATGAAACTCAACGCATAGCCAATGGTCAGCGAAAGTGACGGGGAAATCCAATGGATGAGCACCCAATAAATGGCATATTGCAACAAGGTAGCTGCCACACCGACAATCCCGAAACGGATAACCTCACCCAGTTTCTGTCTGTCATTCTCATCTAAACGGTTTATAATATCCTTTATCTGCATATATCAACATTTCTTGGTCACCCCGGCTGTCACCGAAGGCAATGAGTTCATATTCTCTTCGATTGGGGAACATGGCCCGAAGACGGCGTACCTTTTCCTCACCATAGCAATTGGCTGTCAGGAATCTTCCCGTGAGCACACCGCCCTGCTGCTCTACCTGCGTGCCTAAGACAACCACACTTTCAGGAAGGAACGGACGCACCCAGGTATCAATGCTCGCACTTACTACCACCACAGTAGTATCGTCCTGTTCCAGCACCTCATTCAGATATTTCCGCGCCTTTGGACGCATCAGCATGCACTTGTCCCGGGAAAAATCCCTGCATACCCGCTCAAACCGGGTTACAGGCCAACCACGGAAAAAGAAAGAAAAAACGCGCTGCTTGGCCTTCCAGTTGGGATAAATGCGCAGCTTCATGAGCAAAAGCCATGGAGCGTGAAGCAAGAATCCCCCAAAACAGGCGGCACTGCCCTTGGCATAACGTATGAAAGCAATAAGCGTATCGTGCGTGGTGAGTGTCCCGTCGAAATCGAAAGCATAAATCCTCATTGCAAAGCCGTTTTCAAGGTTCAGTAAATCAGGAAGAAAAACGTAAGTCCCCACGCAAGGACGATGATTTGTGAAAACCTGTCGCGCAGGATGACTTTAGTCGGGTCGCCGCTTTTCTTGTCCACCACAGCTATCTGGATGTAGCGCAACAGCCCGACAAGCACATAGATGCTGGTAAGATAAAGATAGCTGGTATGGAAACGTCCCACTACCTCTGCGGAAACAGTGTACATGATATAGCACACAAGTGTCACCGATGCAGTAATGGTAATGGCCTGGTTGATAAAAGTCAGATTATACCGGATAGTGTTTTTCCGCGGGGCTTCCCCTGTTTCATTCATGCGCAACACGTCATCACGCCGCTTGGCAAACGACAAGAACAAGGTAAGCAGGAAAGTCATGAGCACAATCCAATGACTCAAGACGACATCCTCTCCCAGTCCGCCTGCAACAACACGAAGCACAAATCCGAACGCAACAATGCAGACATCAAGGATGGAATATTCCTTGAGCTTCACACAATAGGCAATATTCAGGACCAGATAGAGCAAGACAACAGCCCCGACATCTGTCCGCTTCCCGACAGGAAGGAGCAGCAACGAGCAACATCCCAATAACAGCAGTGCCCCCATAAGAAAGAAGGCCTGCTTCATGCTCACAGCGCCTGAAGCTATCGGCCGGTTACACTTCACCGGATGCTTCCGGTCGGCATCTGCGTCTATCACATCGTTCAGGCAATAAATGGACGAAGCCGCCAACGAGAACATGGCAAAAGTGACCAGCCCGCCAGTAATGGCATCGGCATTTCCCAATGCCCCGCCAAAGAACATTGGCAGGAACACGAAAGTATTCTTCACCCACTGTTTGGGACGGATGAGCTTTACCAGGTCTTTCATTGCTTGAGAATTGTTTTTTCTATTTTCTCTGCCAGTCTATGCAATAACCAGGCCAGCGGCATGGTAATGGCAACAGTAAGCATGAACGTCGGCCAATAGCCCAGATGTTGACGCTCCACATAACAGAGTACAAAATGAATATGTATGAGATAGGCTTCAAGGCTCACTGCACCCACCAGCGCACAGAAACGGTTGAACACATGAGGTGTGCGTCTGAAGATACGGTTGAGCAGCAAAATAGCTGTCAGTGTGAAAGGTATATAAAGCATACGCTCGACAAACAACGGGAACCGCCCATGTCTTACCTGCTCCAGATAGAGGCTTGTACCGAACGTCATCAGGAAAATGGCCATGAGCAACCAAATGGCCGACCCGCTGATGGTCCGTTTCTCCATCACATATTTTCCCATATTTATTCCTATGAAGAAAACAGGAACCCTGCTCCAGAAGATCTCGATATGCCCTACGGCACGGTTGATGGGCAACACCCATTGGACCATGACACACCAGATGACCATGACCAGCGGCAACCACCTGTACTCCGGATATTTGCGGATAAGCATCATGTAGAAGGGTGCAAACGTGTAAAGCATCATGATGGCCGGTATATACCAGAATGTCAGTTCGTCGTGGAGCCAGAAGTCCCAGTTAACCAGTATATCCCCCAACAGGTCTATGAGGTTCTTTGAATGTCCCCGGCCATAGATATAGTCCGGTATGTAATAAAGACTGGCCATGATGAGCCACGCCGGATAGATGCGCGCATAGCGGCGTGAAAAGAACCGCTTGAGCGAGGGCGACTTGGTCCACGAGAACCACAATCCGACCCCGCTGAGAAACAGGAACATATCCACACCTACATTGCCGCAGCGCCGCAGCCCGAAGAACGGGTCGCCACGGTCAAGCCCGACATGGAACAATATGATGAACAGCATGGCAGCACCCATCAGTTCACCTCTAAAGCGACTGATATTCGCCAATTCTATGTCAGGTATTCTCCATTTCATGCCTGTCTGTCCGTTTATCGGGTTCTCACTTCATGCGCTTCAGCAATCCATCCACTGTCCATGCCACAAACACAGATGCCACCATATAAAGCAACAGTCCGGCGTACACATCGCCATGACGGCTGATGGGAATGAATATCTTGCGCACCAATGGGTGCATAACGAAAAGGGCTGCCGAGATTACACCCATCCATTCCAGTCCTTTCAGCACACAGGCGGGAAGCAGCTTCACAAATGCCACACTGCCTATGCAGACCAGCAACGGCACGATATACCATGTGTAATAGCTGGCCTGGCAGACGAACACCAGGAACAGCATGGCCAGTGCAGCCGCACCCCACAGGATCCGGTCATTATTCCCAATGTCCCATATTCCCCTGCCCTTCTCTCCTGCCCTTATATGCCTTGCAGTCAGCATGCCGGCGACAAACGGCAACATTCCGCCCACGCAGTTGTATCGCCATCGGTTGAGCGCATCGCCTTCGGGAACGCAGAACATCTGGACCACCGTACAAGCCACCACGAGAACCAGTCCAACCACCCAGTGCCGGCGGTAAAGCATCAGCCTGTAAACGATGTAGAGCTGGAGCATCAGTCCGAAAAACCAATACGGACCGGGCCAGATGATATGGTCAGGGTCAGGCATCAGATTGTTGAACATGAGAAGCTGTGCAATAATGTCGATGGCCTGATAGTGATGTCTCCCGGGCGTGATGGCATCCACCATGGTAAAGGCCACGAAGCCCACAATCATCATCTTGAACAGCTTCCTGTAATGGCTGCCTACGAACGGTATTACAGGCACCGCAGTGTCCTGCCGTTCATACTTGAGCACCAGTCCGTAGGCACTCAGGAACAGGAACACAGGCACTCCGTAATGCCCGAAGAACGAGAGCAGGTGCACAGGCAGGCTACAGTCGGGCTGCATGATATGCCCCATCAGGTCGGTGACTTTCTGTGCCGTAAACGTGTATTCGTTTTCCTTGACAGCAAAACCCAGCCAGTGGCAGTAGTTGTGCAGCGCGATGCCTATGATGGCCAGTCCGCGCAAGGCATTGCATTCGGCCTTGCTCAGCAGGTTGGAATTGTTCATGGGTTATCAGTAGTGTTTTGTTCGGTCACTGGTTTCTGCAGCCTGTCATAGTCGGTCTGTCCCTTGAGTATGCGTGGGCGCATCTCGTTGTAGCCGGGCGACAGCACATTGTAGGCAGCATTATAGTCAGGGGCGCTTATCCCTGCGAGATACAGCAACAGGTGAGGCAGTGCATCGGTCATGAGCCTCCTGTCCTTGGCAGCCACTATCTGGCGGTAGATTTCCGGATGCGCAGTGGCAAAGGGATGTGAGCACCATATCCAGAACGGCACTGCAAACTCATACCGCGCAAGGTCGTAGTCTATCTCCGCAGAATGGTTTCTGCAGATGAATCCACGCCGGCCTTCATAGCATTCCTCTCCATGGTCCGAGAGATAGATGACCACAGCATCCTTGTCCTCGAACCTGCGGCAGACCTGATCGACAACGGAATCATTGTAGAGCACCGAATTGTCGTAGTCCGACAACACGCGCCGCTGCCTGGGCGTGAGGTCAGGGCGCGAAGCCTCATAGTCGGCCGGCCCGAACACCTTCCTGTTCTTGGGACTTCGCTGCCGGTAGTTCACATGCTGCCCGATGAGATGGAATATGACAAGCTGGTTGGGCCGGTCATCGCGGCAGAGTGAATCGTAATCTGCCAGCAGGCCCTCGTCATAGGCATGCAGCTCACTGTTGCGCGTATCGAACTGCGCCTCGCTGAGTTTCGGATTGTTCAGGAAGAATCCCCCGCTGAAGTCATATACCGCCTCCTTTGCCTTGGGCAGGAACTGGTCGGTAAGGAAGGTCACATGATAGCCAGCCTTGCGGAATAGTTCGGGGAAGAGCGGATAGTCACACCATTCGCCTTCCTGCCCCACCACATGCATGGAAAACATGTACTTGAACACAAAACTGGTAAGATTCCATGGTGCCACCACATCGGAATACTTCACCAGCCTCCCGCTCCGTTCGCGTTCGAGCTGTCTCGGTGTGGTGGGCACCGGATAACCATAAAGCTGTGAATGGTGGCGAGCAAGGCTTTCTCCTATGACGAGCACAATGTTCGGCGTGCGGTAGCAGCAGCTGTCCACCCGCACCTTGTCGGCGGCCTGTATGAGTTTGTCCACCTGGCGGGCGGTGAGCGAATTGGCATAGATACTGAAAGCCAGCCTATAGGCCGGGTGGAAGAGCACGGCCTTGTCCGGTTCGGTGAGCGTGTGTTCCACTTCGCCGATGTTGCGCCCGCTCATCAGCTTCCACACAGCCGCCTTGTTGTGGGCCACAGCCTGTGCCGACAACACCAGCAGCACAGCCACACAGCATCCTCCGGCACCGGAAAGCAGCGGCTGCGGAACAAGGCGCATGACCTCCGGAAGCAGCGGAAAGCGGTGTGAACGGACAATACGCGGTAGCGCAAAGGCGGCTGCACCATGGAGCAAGGCAAGCAGGAGAATGCCACCCACCTTACCGAAAACCACATCGGCCGACAGCAGCGTGCGCATGAACTCCCCGGCCTCCCTGCTATTGGTCTCTCCCACGAGCAGAAGCATGGTGGGGGTAAGCGTGGAGTCAAACTTCACGAAACAGTAGGTATCGGCCAGCGCCACGGCATAGGCCAGCACGGTCAGCACCCCACGCACCCAGCGCCTCACCTTGCGCGGTATGAGCGCAAGCACGGCACAAACGGCATAGACATCCACGAACAGCTCGGCGTAGAGGTGCTCATAGACATGTGCGCCACGGCCTTCACGCAGTGTGGCGTATGCACACAGCACTCCCAGCAGATACATGAACGCGAAGAAGAGTCCGTTGAGACGTATCGGCCACAGGAAAGCAGTGAAAAACCTGCCCAAGGGGTCCAGAATGTTCTTTTTCATAAACTGTACGCGAGATAGCGCAGACCCAGGGCGGCAACACCGTGCGTGCATGCTGTCCATGACGGGATGCGGATTATCTCGTGCAAAGATAATGCAAAAATTCGATTAAGCGCGAACACATGAACAATTCTTGTTCATTGTCAGCCACAAGAACGCTTTCTGCACTCCTTCTCCACGCCAAAGCGGCTCCGGCCATGGGGACGGAACCGCACAGGGAAACGCGGTGAAGCAGGCAACTGCCGGTTTCCCTTGGCAACAGCGCGCCTCAGCGCGCAATATATCCTTTCAAGGCCTCCACATAACGGGTGAAAGCCTCCACGCCCTTCGGCGTTATGCGACAGGTGGTGCGCGGCCGCTTGCCGTTGTAGCCCTTGCTCACCTCCACATACCCGGCCTGTGACAGCTTTTCCACCTGGACACTCAGGTTGCCGGCCGTAGCTCCGGTCTGCTCCTTGAGGAACACGAAGTCGGCCTCCTCGGCATTGAGCAGGATGGACATGACGGCCAGCCTCAGTTCACTGTGGAGCAGGGGGTCGAGCGGCTTAAACATGGCCCTCCCCTTTCGACTTCAGATGGATGAGCAGACCGGGCACGACAAGCACGAGCAGGGCCACAATGGCAAGCATGACCATCTCGTAGGCACCGGGATACATGAGGCAGTAGATGGCGCCCACCAGGCAGGAGCCGACGGCAAAGCCGGTGATGATGCCACTCTTGATGAGCAGACCCATGACGGTGCTCGAGAAGCCCATGAGCAGGATGATGATGCACGTGAGCGGCACATAGGACAGAGGCGCACCGATGCCGAGACAGCCCACCAGGCAGGACAGCACCGCCATGCCAATGGCGAAGACGGCAAACGTCAGCCATAGCCAGCAGATGACCTTGCCCACGAAACTTCTGGGCGCTGTGCCGCGACGGCCATCGAGCCAACGCTGCATGGCAAATCCCACAGCGGTCATGGCAAACCAAAGCAGATTCCACACCGGGCCGCCACAGTGCTCCCACAGATGGCCCACGACAAGGGCCGTGACTACAACCAGGCTGCCCCAGAGGATGAGAGGCCACCCGGCATTGCGTTCCATTTCCCTACGGCTCTGCTCTATCGAGCGTCCGATGATCTCAAGACTGCGCTCGGCAGTCAGTTCTTTGTTTTCTTCCATTTTCTTTATATATATTTAATAAGGTGTATTCTGTCTATTCGCACTGGCCGCCCCCGGTGATTCCGGAATGCGCCACGGCAGTGCCTCACGGAGCCATGCAGAAGGAGTTTCCTTCCCACATGCAGACTGTCTGGCATGCCTGTTCTGGATTTCTCCGCTGCAAAGTTAATTAAGTTTATAATATAAACCAAATTATTTTATAAATATTTTTACATTTTATTTATCTGGGTCTGGGAACCACTCCCGCTGGCCACAGAAGCAGGACGCAGATTCCTCCCCGTGCTGTCCCGGCTTCACCGGCAGACAGCGGCATGCTTCCCTCCACCAGGAACGCCCTGCACAGAAACACGACATGAACAGCAGAATGACAAATCGGGAAAAGCCAACAGGAAAGTTCCGGAAAGCGAAGTGAAAACTTCCGGTAGGCAAAGTGGAAAATGCAGTTCACGGCGTGAACACTATATTTCACGGCGTGAACACTATATTCCACGGCGTGAACACTATATTTCACGGCGTGAACTACAGATTGCAGTTAAGTCCCGGAAACATTCCAGTTAACCTTTCGGGACTTTCCAGTTCACTTTTCCCGGTTTTCCATTTCGCGACCTCCCTCGAATAAATCCTGCAGAAAGAACCTGCCCTGCATGTATTTCCGCACCGACAACCGGACGATTCCGGAAAAATATTGCAGAACAGGACGGATTGTGGTTTTTTTTTCCTAATTTTGCAACGCACACCCCCACCAGCCTGAAAGGCACAGGGGGAAACGGGAGAAGAGACAACCGAAACTTCAGATTACAGAATCCGGGGCCTTGCAGGCACCCACCTAAAAACCAAAAGCAAAACATGAGAAGACTATTGTTGACCGCTGTGCTGCTGACAGCGATTGTGGCCACAGGCATGGCCAAGAAAAAGAAGACAAGCGGGAACCCCGTGTTCCCTGGATGGTATGCCGATCCGGAAGGCGTGGTGCTCGATGGCCGTTACTGGATCTTCCCCACCTACTCGGCGCCTTACGAGAAACAGGTCTATATGGATGCGTTCTCGTCGGACGACCTGGTGAACTGGACCAAGCATCCGCGCGTGCTGGAAAAGGAGAACGTGAGCTGGGCCTGGCGCGCAATGTGGGCACCGGCCGTAGTGGAAAAGGACGGCAGGTTCTACATCTTCTTCGGCGCCAACGACGTGCATGAAGGCGAAACAGGAGGCATAGGCGTGGCCGTGGCTGACAAGCCCGAAGGCCCTTACAAGGACGCGCTGGGCAAACCGCTCATCGGCGAGATTGTCAACGGCGCGCAGCCCATAGACCAGTTCGTGTTCCACGATGACAACGGCGAATACTACATGTACTACGGCGGATGGGGCCACTGCAACGTGGTCAGACTGTCGCAGGACCTGCTCAGCGTGGTGCCCTTCGAGGACGGGACAACCTACCGCGAGGTGACACCCGAACGCTACGTGGAAGGCCCCTTCATGCTCAAGCGTGACGGGAAATACTATTTCATGTGGTCGGAAGGCGGATGGGGAGGCCCGGACTACTGTGTGGCCTACGCCATCAGCGACTCTCCCTTCGGGCCGTTCAAGCGTGTGGGCAAGATCCTGCAGCAAGACCCTGAGGTGGCCACAGGCGCAGGACACCACTCCGTAATCAAAGGGCCGGGAAAGGATGAATGGTACATCGTGTATCACCGCCGCCCGCTCGGGGAGAAGGATGCCAACAGCCGCGTGACCTGCATAGACCGCATGGAGTTTGATGAAAACGGATTCATCAAGCCCGTAAAAATCACCTTCGAGGGCGTGAAGGCCGTGAAGAAGCCCAAATGCCGGAAATGACACGGCGCGACTACAAGGAAACACCCCATAACCCATCCACAGAGGAGGACAACAGGAACATTATTCATAATTAAACAGGATTCAGGCAAATGAGAAAACTATTCTTACTGGTGGCGGCATGTATCGGTGCCGTCGCCCAGGCACAGATTGAGGAAGGGAAAGTATATACCATCCGCAACGCCAAAAGCCAGGGAGCGTATATGCAGGACAACTTCAGCGACGATGATGTGGTCGATGCGTTCGGCATGAACGAATATTCCTACTGGACATTCATCGCCACAGGCAATGCCGACTGCTACTACATCAGGAACATGGCCACCGGACGCTATATCCAAGGCCACAGCGAACAGTCGGAAGTGAAGACCAAGGCCGGAGACGCACCGGCAGAATACCACGTGAAGGCCTTCAGCAACGAGGGCGGCGCCTACGGGTTCTCGTCAACGGCGATACCTGTACATGACTTCACCTCCGGATGCATGGGACTGAACCTGCGCGGCGAACCGCACGAGACGGTGAGCTGCGTGCAGAGCTATGCCGCAGTGGCAGGGACCAACCACCGCTCGTTCTGGCTGCTGGAGGAAATCGACCCCGAAAGCATCAACCTGCCGGAAATCATTCCCGGAGAGGACCTTTCCGGCGTAGATGAAAGCGAACTCTACCACAATCCGATTGTGGAGACATCGCTCCCCGACCCCACCATCATCAAGGCCGAAGACGGCTACTTCTACCTCTATGCCACGGAGAACATCAGGAACATGCCCATCTACCGTTCGTCCAATCTCGTGGACTGGGACTTCGTGGGCACCTGCTTCACTGAGGAAACACGGCCCACGTTCGTGAACACCACACGGCAGAGCTGTCTCTGGGCACCGGACATCAACTTCATAGACAACCACTATGTAATGTACTACTCCATGTCTGACTGGGGCAAGGAATGGGAGTGCGGCATAGGCGTGGCCGTGGCCGACAAGCCCGAAGGGCCGTTCACCGACCTGGGCAAGCTCTTCATATCAAGCGAAATGGGCACACAGAATTCCATCGACCCGTTCTTCATCGAGGAAGACGGACACAAGTACCTGTTCTGGGGGTCGTTCAGAGGCATCTGGTACACGGAACTGACCGATGACGGACTGGCACTGAAGAACGGCATGACCTTCACGAAGGTGGCCGACACCATGACCGAAGGCACATACATCGAGAAACGGCCCGACGGCTACTATTACATGATAGGCTCGGCCGGAACCTGCTGCGACGGGCTGAACTCCACCTACCGGCTGATGGTGGCACGCTCAGAGAGCCTCTTCGGCCCCTACGTGAACAAGGCCGGGAAAACGGTCATGGAAAACTGCTGGTCTAAACTGCTGGGCAAGAGCGATGAAGTGTATGGCCCGGGACACTGCTCTGAAATCGTGCAGGACGAGGCCGGACAGTCCTGGATATTCTACCACGGATGGGATGCCGCTTCGGGCAACGGACGGTATCTCTACATGGACCAGATACATTGGGGCAGCGACGGATGGCCGCAGATTGTAGGCTCGAAGCCATCGACCGTAGCCCGCAAACCCGTCTTCAGCAATACCGGGACAGGCGTGGAAACGGTTTCCGCAAAGAAGGCAACCATCAGTCCGAAACGCGTGAAGGAATCGTTCAGCATCAATGTGCCCGACAACGCAGACTTCAGCTGGCAGGTGTCCAGCACGCACGGCGAGACAGTAGCCGCAGGAAAGGGAAAGGGACAGGTCACCGTGAAGACCGGCTGCATACCCTGGGGACTGTACATCGTTACGGTGAACCGCAACGGAAAGAAATATTCCGAGAAGATCCTGAAAGTCTGAATGCACGGTGCCCGGCACACGGGCATCCGCTGCAGACCACCGCACACCGCCCACGGCATTGCCGTAGCCATACATAAGGAAACGCCACAAAGACAAGCCTTCCGACAGGCCGTCCTTGTGGCGTTTCCTTGTATCAGCAAGATTGTCACCTAATCCATAAGGCTATCCTTCACCGGGTAAGGAAGCGGAATGTTCCAGGCACGGTGCTGAACTTCTTTCCCTTGAGCTGCAGCTGCACGATGGCAGTGCGGCGCGGACCTACACGCCTGTCGGAGTCGTGCGTATGGAAGACATACTGCCAGTTGCCGTCGGCATCGCGGAACAGGTCGCCGTGTCCCGTTCCGTTCATCCCGATGTTGTGACGGGTGATGATGGGCTTCTTCTGCTTCTTCCACGGGCCGAGCGGCGACTTGGACGTGGCATATCCCACAGCGTAGTCAATGTTGCGGAAGTCATTGCACGAATAGAACAGGTAGTAGGTCTTCCCGATTTTCACCACAGTGGGTCCCTCGCTCACGCGCCATTCTGCATTGGCAGTGTCTTCCCATCCCTTTTCGGCGGCTACACACTCGCGGGCAGTCTCCTCCCGGATGCCCTTCAGGTCGCTGTCGAGCTCTGCCACATAGATGCGGTTGCCGTTGATGAGCCTTACATGATAGAGGTAGGCCTTCCCGTCGTCATCGAAGAACACGAAAGGGTCTATCTGCTTGGTCTTGGCCGGGAGCATGGCTTCTACGGGCTGGGTGAACGGCCCGAGCGGAGACTTGGATGTGGCCAGTGCAATCTGCTCATTGGCAGTGTAGGCCATGACATAGTCATCTCCGTGCCTGAACACCTGCGGAGCCCAGAACCCTTTCGTTCCATAGCTGTTGCCACGCAGGCAATAGCCATCGCGGTCACCCGCCGGGCCGTTCCAGTGGACCAGGTCGTCCGAAGTGTAGGCCAGGAATCCGTTGCCGCTGTCAGGTGCAGTGCCATAAAGATAATATCTGGAACCGTCATGGAAGATGGTAGGGTCAGCCATGTGGAGCTGTCCGAACACAGGGCCTTTTCCATGCTCCGGAAGCTGGTCGTCCTTCACTGCTGGCCATCCGTCCTTCCAGTCTATGCGCGTGAGCCATACCACCCTTCCCGCATCGGGGTCATTGCTCTTGAAACCGTGCATGAGCATCCAGTCGGTACCTTCATCGTCTGTAATGATTTCCGAGTTGTGGCCCGGTCCCACAACCTGCCTGCTCTTGTGCACCACCACTTCATAGTGATTGTCCATAAGCGGCCTGCCCTGCTTGTCCAGATAGGGGCCGAACAGACTTTCCGAACGCCCCACAGTGACACGGTAGGTGCTTTTCGCGCCCTCGCAGCACGTTCCTGCCGACCCGAACAGATAATAATAGCGTCCTCGCTTGTGTATGTAGGAACCTTCCATGAAGGTGCCCGCCACCTGCTGCTTCACGGCTCCCGGCTTCAGGCTCAGCCCGTCGTCGGAGAGTTCAATGCCGTAGATGCCACGGAACGAACCCCAGAACAGGTATTTCCTTCCATTGTCTTCAATATAGAACTGGTCTATGCTGTTCTGCACGCCGATTTCGTTGCTGATGAAAAGCGCGCCACGGTCTTCGAACGGCCCTTCAGGCCTGTCGGCCACAGCCACACCGATACCGCAGGTCCACTCACCTCCCCACTCCGACTTGGAGTAGTAGAGCACGTATTTCCCGTTGATCCGGTTGATGTCGGGTGCCCACAGGTTGCCCTTCCTGTTCCACTGGGGTCGTGTTTCCTTACTGAAAGCTGTACCTACAAATGTCCAGTCAACCAGATTGTCCGAACGGTAGATAGGCAGATTGCGTATGTTCTCCGTGGCATAGAGGTAGAAATGGCCGTCATCTGCCCTGATGACCGTCGGGTCCGGCAGACTGGTGTCAATGACCGGGTTGCTGAATTCCCGGGCCTCCTGTGCCTGTGCTGCCAGCGGCAGTAGGAATGCCGCCAGCAGCGTCCTTGCGATATGGTTCATGTTCTTCAGCCTTTCATTTTTTCCTGGTCAGGAAATCGCTGGTGCGTGTGGGACTATACAGTTCCCAGAGCGAGGCGATGGTCCATCCCGGTGCAAAGATGTCATTATAGAAGCCCTTTCCGTTGCGGCCGTAGTCCCATGTGGTGTGCTGCACCACTTCGGGGTAGAATCCTTCCACACCTACACCACACAGCCTGTCCTTAATGGGAAGGAGCTGGCAGAGCGATGAGGCCACCACATAGCAGAAACGCACGAACCTGTCTTCACCCAGCGTTTCGCCAAGCCAGTTCACTATGTGCGGCAACTCGAACACGAACACATCGATATGATTGTTCTCCACCGACACGTTGCCCCATCCGCGGCTCTTCAGGCCGAGGTCACCGAGCATCTGTCCCTGCGCAAACGGGACATCCCAGAGATAGTACCAGGAAAGGGCGAAATAGGCGGCCTTTCGGCAGAGTTCCGTATAGTGCTGCTTGTCTGCGCCCTTGGTCACCATTGCCATATAATAGGTAGCCGTGACCGCACTGATAGCGGCCTCCTTATCCTCGCAGTTGGCATCGAGCGTGGAAGAGAAATAGTCGCTCTTGCTGATAATGTTCTTCTCCAGATAGTCCACTGTGCGTTTTGCAGCCTCCAGATAGCGCTTGTCGCCGAAGTACTTGTAGCCCATCACGAGCGTAGAGGTAGCCGACGGTGTGCTTCCGCCAGTAGCGTCAATGTCGGAACCATCGTCGTGGAACTTCCTGGCGAAGCTGCCGTCCGGCTTCAGGAGCTTCACGAAATTGTCGAGCAGCGTGCGTATCTTCTGTTCCCATTCCTTGTGCTTGCGTCCCTGTTTCTTCTCGTATGCCAGATAATGCAGCACGGCATAGGCACCCTCCGACTGCTGGCGTATGGAGTGTACGACATCCTTGTCGGCCGGTCTGCCGTCACGGTAGTTCACGAAGTCGAGGAAGTAGCCACCCTCCGTGAACCCATGTTCCAGGAAGCTGTCGAAGATGCTCTGCCCAATTCTTACAAGGTCTTGCTGCCCTGTGGCTTCGCCGTATTCAAGCGCGTTGAACCCGTTGAGCACCACACGGCCGCAGAATCCCAGCTGCACCTCGCCGCAAGGCTTGCAGTCGTCCACACGTAGGCTCAGGCCGGAGTTATACTTCAGGTCGTAGCGGTCCACATAGGATGCCCTGAAGTAGTTGCTCAGCTCTGCCTTCATGCGTTCAGGCGTATAGATCGGCTCAAGCGGCTGCGGATTGAGCCGGTCGAAGCAATACTCCCACGTACGTGCCACGAAATCGCCATAGCTCCCGGATGTGGCGCGCCTGATGCTCCACTTGAGTGTCTTCACCTCGCCCTTCTCCATTTTCACGAAAGCCTGTACCTGTGGGGCAAGTGTGAGCTTGCGGATGTAGCGGCGCGGGCTTTCCACGTATGGATAGCCAAAGGTGAGCCTGGCCGTTGCACCGTCATTGTCGAAGCCCATATAGCCCACAGTAGTATTGCCGGAAAGCATCACTTCGCCTTCCTGTGCCGTGGTCAGCGCATCGCAGCTTCCCTCTTCCTGTCTGAGCACCGTCACCCATTGGCCGGAGACCATGTCATAGACACCGGACAGCGGAGATGAAAGGCGGTCTTCGCGGAAGTTCCAGCTTTTGGAGGTATGGAAAGACGGAGCCTCGCGCGGTGAGCGCAGGTTGCGGTAGTACCAGAAACCGGGCAGATAGAACTCGCTGTTGTCCGAGCCTATTCCGGTCTCCACCTCCAGACCCAGATTGAACCATACACACCCGTTGGCCTTGAGCGTAAGCGTGAGGACCTCCTCGCCTTCCACGCTTCCGGGTTCTACCTTCTTGCCAATGACCAGCGGCAGTGCAGAAGCCGATTCGAGCCGGTTTCCACGGTCGGCCAACTCATGCGTCACCGCCGGCATTCCCGGTTGCTTGATGTTCACTCGTGCCTTTACATCGGCACCCTCGGCGGCCAAACATGCGGCTATACATGCGCCACCCAAAATAGTACGTAATCTCCAGTTCATGTAGGGGAAATGTTTATTGTTAGTATTAATGATTAATATACTGCTATTTATATAAATATAATATTAAAGATAACGCATTGTCACTGCTTTTCGTACACGGAACGGCAAGAAAATGTTAAAGGGTATCCTTGGCAGAACCTGTTTTCTGACATGATATTGCCCGATACCCGATGCTGATAACCACATAGAGATTGTAGAAGACAGGTGAATGTATTCTGTCTGTGGCATTCGATGCATGAAAAAGACCAGATTTACAAAGTGTCAGTTTTTTGTCACATTTGCTTACACTTTGATTTTTCAGTGTTTTTCAAAACGGGTGGTTTTGATCCGATTTTCATGTTAATAAGTGTAAATTCCCGGTTTTTTGCACAAAACGGAAAAATCAGTTAAGTGTTAGGGGGGAAACACTTAACTGTTTCCAGAAAATCAGTTAACTGTTTTCGTCTTGGCACTTAAGTGTTTTTGAGGAAAAACTTAACTGTTTCGGGGCAAAAACCTATGTTTTTCGGCCTCAAAACCGCGATTTTCCGGCCAAAAGTGCGAAAAATGGGGGCTGAAAACTGCACAAATCGGCTGTTTTGTGCACGAATTTAACTTATTTTAGGTTAAAACTGGACACTTTTTGTTAACACTTTGCACCTTTAAAAATTTATCCCATTGATTATCAGCGCCTTACAAAACAAACCCCCAAATCCCAAAATTATCTCTGGCGAGCAAAAATCCGTTCTTGACCGATTCCTCAGAAATGCCCCGAAAATCAAAGTGTAAGCAAAACCGCGCAGAAACTGACAAAATGTCAAACCACGCCCTTTCTGAAACCAACCATTTGCCCTGCCCAAAACATTCAGTTGGATTGATGCTGATCGCGAAAAAGAAATTTTCGACAAGATGAACAATGACGTCCTGACCATTGGAGTAATCGCCCAAATGAAATGTGGCAAGTCCACATTCCTTAACGCATTTGTATTCCAGGATGCAGTATTGCCAGCGGCTTCTACTCTTATGACGGCAACTCTGTCCGTTATCACTTATGGTGAGGAGAAAAAAGTAATGGATGAGTTCGTTGAGCCTTTGCGGAGACAAGTTGACGATATACTGAACAACCCTGAAAGTAAGGAAAAACGGCTTGAAGAAGCAATGATTCGTCTTGAGGAACTAAAGCTACGACAGCAAACTATTGCCCGACAAATCGGGCAATTCTCTGTCATTTAACAGAACCGGTACAGGCTCCTAAGCCTTGTGAGGAATCTGAATACACTATATGGGTGGTAATAAAATCGGGCACTGGTATGCAGATTTCCCTGCAAACAAGTGCCCGACTGATTATGTCAATCCATAAGGAGAATTATTCTTCTCCTCCGTCATAACTCTGGTTATCCATTTCCTGCTGCTCACCCTCCACCTGTTGCGGACGCTTCTTCGGCTTGGTATTACCGAAGTTCCATGTAACTGTAAGTCCAAGATTGCGCCCTCCACGACGGTTGAGCTGGTGACGTGTGAAGGTGTCGCTGCTGGTATAGGTCTCGAACTTGCGTGAATTGAGCAGGTCACGGCAATTGAGCGCAACGGTAAGCATCTTGTCAAGGAAGTTCTTGCGTATGCCAAGGTCTATGCTGCAGTTGGCTTTACGATAGCCTTGCGTAATGACTTCCCGAGCCCGATAACGGCCGGATGCCTGTACAGAAATGTCATAAGGCAACACAAGGCTGGCTGTCATACGTGCATTCCATGTGAAGTTATGATTAGACTGACCGGTTATTGTCTGCCCATCAATGGTATAACTGAATCCATTAAGTTTGTAATAGTAGGCATTCGCCGTAGTCGTCAGGTCGAGTATTCGGAAGAACTTGTTCTTGAGCACCATCTCAAGTCCGGAGCTAAGGCTTTTCGCCACATTCTTACTGGTGGAATACATCAGTCCATCATCGGGATTCTGCCAAGTGATGCGCTGCATGACATCAGTAGTGGGACGGTAATAGGCACTGACAAGCAACGAGTGTTCAGTCCATGTGCGCAGATAGTTCAGCGAGAAAGAATTGCTGAATTCAGGCGTCAACTCGGGATTACCAAAAGACACAGTTGTTGCATCACGCGTATCACGGAAAGAATTGAGCTGTCCACCCCATGGGCGACGCAACCGACGTGTATAGTTGAGTTGAAGCTGGTCATTGTCTGTAATCTGATAAGACAGGAAAAGTGACGGAAAGAGCTGGAAATAGTCTTTCTTGAAAGCCTGGTCACGTTTGGACGGATCGTGTTCCTGTTCCCATGTATAACTTTCCGTATCTACCTTCCAATATTCTCCGCGCAGTCCGCCCATTGCCCCGAAACGGCCAAGTTTGTAGCTGAGTGTTGCATAGAAAGCATGGAGATCCATGTCATAAATAAAACGGTTGAAATAGGACTGGTCCTCAACGACATTCACTCCGTCCCATGAGGTTTCATCTACCCATGATTCCTGAGGTGTGTTTTCGTGAGAGAAATTGCCCTGGTAACCTGCTTCCACTTTTAATGCCTGCGACAGCTGGTTCTCATAGTCAAGTTTTATCTCCCAACGCCTGCTGTTCATGAACATGGGGCGGTATTGGAAGTCGTACTCGGTCGGGTAGTCTTCAGTATAATAAACCGTAGAGTCCTGATAGTAGTTGTCATTATCCATCTTCCATTTATTGGTGTTGAGTACAAAATCAATGAAATGGCTGTCATTGAAATTATGGCGATAGTTAAATTCACCATAAAGCATAGTCATATCATCTCTACTGCGTGTACGCCGAACCATAAGATAATTGTCAGAGGGTGATCCTATAATACCATAATGATAAGGTGTGAGGTTTCCCTTTCTTCCTGCCCCACGCATCATCATGCCATTGAGTGAGAAGTCATCTGACTGCGTGGCATGCCAGGTAATTCCGGCGCGGGAAAAAAGGTTATTTCCTTGATTGTCAGTACGTGCATTGTAGTGTTGGTACTGGTTTTTATGGATAAATTCCTGCTCACTCTGTGTTTTCCCTTTGTTTGCACGATGACGATAACCAATATTGGCATAGGCATCAATGAGTGAGCTATTGTAATTGATGTTGAAACTGGTATTGGCTCCACCCCGTGTCTGGCCTCCTGCCTGTAACGAACCGTAATAACCTGCTTTACGGTCTTTCTTCAACACGATATTGATGATACCCGCAGAACCTTCTGCAGAAAACTTGGCGGAAGGATTGTCTATGACTTCTATACGTTCGATGCTCTCAGCTGGCAATTGCTGAAGTATCTGCGCACGATTGTCACTGGTCAATCCACTGGCCTTGCCATTTATCCATACTTCAACACTGGTATTTCCACGTAAGGATACATTCCCATCATTATCCACTTCTACCGAAGGAATATTGTCTAGCACATCACTTGCCGCCTGTCCGCTATTAGAGATAAGCTGGGTAACATCGAACGACTTGCGGTCAACCTCAAGTTTCATGGTTGATTTCTGCCCTGTCACTGTTACCTGATCAAGTACCTGAGCATCTTCTGACATGTGCAGAAGCGCAAAACTGACATTAGGTTTAGCTGAAGTAATTTCAAAATGACGTGCCAGATTTTTATATCCTACAAATGTCAAAGTAAGTGTATAGGAACCGTCCTTCAATCCCGATATACTGAAATTGCCTTCGCTGTCGGTCGTTGCCCCACCAACGAATGCGTGTGATTCCTTGTTTTCCACCTTCACACTGACAAAACCAAGCGGCTCTTCACTGATTTTGTCAATCACTCTTCCTTTTACCAGACCTTGCGCACTTGCTGTAGTGGTACACAACCACAATAGAATATATAATAAGTATCGATTCATAACATTTATTCTGATGCAAAATTAGTGTTGGGGTTTAATGGAACAATTCAATCTTTGATGTCAGTCAAGACAAGAACCTGCTATCTCATGAAAATCATATCGACATACCATATTGACACCATCTCAGCAAACTCTATTGGCAAGGGACTGACTTATCCGAAACAGATGTCTTCTTGCACATAGTTCATCGTTTTTCTGCTTTTTATTTTGACAAACGACTTTTTTAGCTTATCTTTGCAAAATCTTTTGGGCTCCCATAGTTAAATGGATAGAACGGAGGTTTCCTAAACCTTTGATCCGGGTTCGATTCCCGGTGGGAGTACATTATCAAGGCAGATATTCTTAACAGAGTGTCTGCCTTTTCTTTTATCTGTCTAACTGAAAAATAAAAAAGCCGTGTCCCCTTTTGAGGAACACGGCTAAAGGGGTATTCGTTTATTATCACGAATATTCTATGTTTCCTTATTTGACAACTTCCAGTTCCTGTTCCTTGATTCTGCGGCCAAGTACAAGATAAGCTATCGGTGAAGCGATGAATATGGAAGATAATGTTCCGAATACAACACCGAGAATCATTGCAAACGAGAAACTGCGGATACTGTCTCCTCCCAAGAAGAAGATGCAGAGCAATACGATCAACGTACTCAACGATGTATTGATGGTACGACAAAGCGTCTGGTTTATAGAATCATTGAATACCACCTGCTGGTCCTGCTTGGGATGCAGCTTAAGATTCTCACGGATACGGTCAAACACAACCACCTTATCGTTAATTGAATAGCCAATCACCGTAAGGATAGCACCTATGAATGTCTGGTCAATCTCAAGCGAGAATGGCATCCATCCCCAACAGAGAGAATAAATTCCAAGCACTACTACTGTGTCAACAGCCAGCGCAACTGTAGAGCCTACAGAGAAAGCAAGGTTGTGGAAACGAATCAGGATGTACAAGAAGATGACTACCAATGCGAAAAGCACACTGATAATGGCGCCTTGTGTGATATCCTTTGCCACAGACGGTCCAACCTTTGTTGAGCTGATAATCGATCCACCTTGTCTGATATCCGGATTCTTGAAATCCTGCACACTGCTCTGTGAAACAAGATTGGCTTTTCTCAACGCATTGTAGAGAATGGTTTCAGCCTCATCGTCAACATTAGGATTGTTGCTTTCAATCTTATAGTTAGTTGAAATACGGATGGTCTTGTGGTCTGTTCCAAGTGCCAATGCACCAGTATTGCATCCAGGGAACGCTTCAGCGATAATCTCTCGGATCTGTTCCGGCTCAACCGGATTCTCGAATACAATGACATAGTTGCGTCCACCAGTGAAATCAATAGAACGGCTCAAGCCACGGGTGAAGAAACTGATGACGAAAATCAGCACTGCAATGCGCACCAGCGTAAAAGTCTTCTTATAGATGCTCATGAAATGGAAATGAACATTCTGCAGCAGGTTGCGCGAGATACGGGTCACGAAATTCAGCTTCATCCAGCGGTCCTTCTTCATCTGGTGTTCGTAAACCAAACGAGTGAGGTAAACAGCCGTGAAGAACGAACATACGATACCAATCATCCACGTAGTGGCGAATCCACGGATAGGACCTGTTCCAAATACATAAAGGATGATACCTGTGAGCAATGAAGTCAAGTTTGAGTCGAAGATAGCTGAGAAAGCGTTTCCATAACCCTCCGAGATAGCCTGTTTCAAGCCTTTCCCTGCACGAAGTTCCTCCTTGGTACGTTCGTAGATGAGCACGTTGGCATCAACGGCAGTACCCAAAGAAAGTACCATACCGGCAATACCCGACATGGTCAAGGCTGCCTGGAACGAAGTAAGGATACCCAGGGTGAAGAACATGTTAACGATGAGGGCACAGTTGGCCATCATACCAGGAATAAAATCATACATCGCTATCATGTAGATCATCAGCAAGATGAATGCAATGATGAATGAGATTATACCCTGCTGGATTGACTGGGCACCAAGTGTAGGGCCGACCACTTCTTCCTGCACGATGCGTGCGGGAGCCGGCATACGGCCTGACTTAAGCGTATTGGCAAGATCCTTCGTGTCTTCAATAGTGAAGTTACCGGTAATTGAAGACTGGCCTCCGGAAATCTCACCGTTTACACGGGGAGCAGAATAAACCACTCCATCAAGGACAATGGCGATAGCCTTGCCGATATTGGCCTTGGTGAGAGCAGCCCAACGACGTGCACCGTCCGTATTCATGGACATGCTTACCTCGGGAGCGTTGGTCACATGACTGAACTGGTCTGACGCATCGGTAATCACATCTCCCTCAAGCGGAGCACGTCCGTTGGTCGAAGTTACCTTTATTGCATACAGCCCATATATGTTCTTTGCCTGAATGCCGTCCTCCTGCTTGGCGCTCCAAAGCAGTTTGCAGTCGGAAGGAAGAACCTGCTTGGCGATGTCTGAATAGATAGCCTTATTGATTTCTGCGGTATCACGTGCATGTGCATAGCCCACCAGCGACAGCGAACCGCTTCCTGTAGGCTGAAGCATAGCCAGCAAAGGATGCTGTTTCTTGGCAGCTTCCAGCTGTTCCTGAGTGCCTGCCGTTTCTGCAACGCCCTTCTTGGCATTGAGTTTCAACTTGCTGCCCTCTTTCTGTATGGTCTTGGCCGTATCAGCTTTTGCAACAGTATCTGCTGCAACGCTGTCTGCGGTTTCCGTTCCGGCATTAGCCAGCCTTACGTCAAGCTGGTTGAGATAAGGAATGATTTCCTCTGCATTGTAGGTCTCCCAGAACTCCAGATTGGCACTTCCCTGCAACAGCTTACGCATACGCTCGGGTTCACGGATACCAGGCATTTCCACCATGATACGTCCTTCCTGACCCTCAAGCTTCTGGATATTCGGCTGCACTACGCCGAACTTGTCGATACGTGTGCGTACGACATTGAATGAGTTGTCTATGGCAGACTGCACTTCCTGGCGAAGAGCCTTCTCCACTTCGGCATCGCTGCTCTGCGGAGAAACCTTGCCCTGAAGCTGCTGTGTGGCGAAAATCTCTGCCAGTCTGCGAGAAGGTGCATTCTTGTGGAAAGCCTTGATGAAAAGGGCGATGAAGTCTTCCTGACTGGTTTCTTCTTCAACCTTGGCCTCTTTCATTGACTTGGTGAAAGCGACGTCAGTCTTGTGGTCAGCCAGCATTTCGATAACATCAGGAACGCTGATTTCAAGAATGACGTTCATACCGCCTTTCAGGTCAAGTCCGAGACCTATCTGTGTTTCCAAACATTTCTGGTAAGTGTAAATTCCCAAAAACTTCACGGAGTCCTTGTAGTCCTGCTGTGCGATAGGATCCTTGAGTTTAGCTGCCTGGCTGTCATAATACCTTGTGGCAGCAGAGAATGACAAATAGAAGATGCTTGCAAGCGTCAGTAAGACGGCGGTTACAATTACAATTCCTTTGTTTTGCATTTTTTTGTTTATTTGTTTTTAATTATTATTTCCCCTTTGTATAAGACGTGCAAAGATAGTATTTTTTTTACTTCTTGGAAAATTTATGGCCTTAATTCTTTCATTTTTAGGGTTTCTGGCGTTTTTTGAGCCAGCAAACTATGGGATAATGGTCTGAGGATTTCACTTTTGAATCGACCTTGCAGCCATAGGGCACCCAGTCGTCCGAACACATGATGTTGTCTATACGCACATAAAAACCACTGTTGTGATAGGATATGCCGGGACCGTTTCCGCTTTCCACATAGCAGTCAACAAGTTCACGGGCAATGGTATGGCGCACATAGGATATCGGGCTGTCGTTGAAGTCCCCACAAAGGATTACGCTCCTGCCGGAACAGGAACGCACAAAAGCCGCGACAGCATCGGCCTGAGGTCCTCTCATCAACACGGTACTGCTGAGCTTCTCCATCAGCCTTTTCGACTCCACCGAGGCCGAATCGCGCTCCATGTCGCCCTTTACCATTGTCTTGAAGGCTTCCTTCTCCTGGTCAGAAAAGCAATTCGACTGCAAATGATTGTTTATGACTACCACCGTATCCCTGCCCATAAGCAGATAATAAGCCGTAGCTGAATTCAATGTAGGCTCGAACTCGATGTCTTTCTTCCGGATAATGGGAAACTTGCTGCATATCATGGTTTCCTCGGTATTGTTGGCACGCAGTGAGCATTCCCTGTAAGGATAGAGTGAGTCCAGCCGACCAAGAATCCTCTCACGCCTTTCCCCGTACACGCCAGCTTCCTGAAGGCAGACGATATCGGCGTTCTCCCTGACGATGTAGTCGATGGTCTCATCGGGCTTATCGCAGTCTCTCCATGTCCATACATTGAAAGAGAGCACCTTGACACATCCTTCCGGAGGCGTCTTGGGAACATTGAGAGGGGAATAGATGCGGATAGGCTCATAACAGACCAGCAAGCCCACCACTGGAATGAATGCCATCCGAGGCTTGAGAAACAGCCAAAGCACCAGGAAGGCCAGATTGACAGCCAGTATGACCGGAAAGGCCAATCCCACATTGGCCAGCACAGGATGGCTGACGGGATTGATGCGGTCGCTGTAGCCAACAACCAACATGACCAGGATAGAGGCCACGTTGGCACCGGTGAGCAGATGTAGAGTGAAACTCTTCAGCAACTTGAACATGATGCCTATTTCATATTGCTGCTGTCAAAAAGCTTCTGTTTTTCCTCACGTGTAAGGCTGTCATACCCACTCTTGCGTATCTTGTCGAGAATGCGGTCTATCTCTTCCTGATGGACTTTCTTGCGGGCATTGTATTCCCAATCAGGATTGGCATCGGCATATCCTCCTCCACCTGTCCGCGGACCCGACTGTTTCCGCGATGTCCCACTGGCCGAGAAGCCCTTCCACCACTGGCCCAGCCTGCCGAAAAGACCCTCCTGACGGTAACCGTAGCCACCGCGCGCACGGCGCATCCAATGGCGTATGATGAAGAAGCCGACAACCATGCCGCCGAGATGGGCCAGATGAGCCACATTGTCATGACGGGTGAGCGCCATGGCTATTTCGAGCACCGCATAGCCCACAACGAACCACTTGGCCTTTATGGGAACAGGTAAGGGGAATATGAACATGCGCTCCTCCGGCAATGTCATGCCAAAAGCCAGCAGAATGCCGTATATGGCACCGGATGCACCTACCGTTGTCCACATGTTCAGGACGGTGGCACTGTTGCGCGCAACGAGCGAGAGGTCTCCCCATCCCACGCCCGGAATCTGGTTACTGGCCAGCATATAGAACTCCACCAGCTGGGCCGCCTCCTGAAACAGGCCGGCACCTATGCCGCAGGCCAGATAGTAGGTCAGGAACCTGCGCGGTCCCCAGATGTTCTCCATCACACAGCCGAACATCCACAAGGCAAACATATTGAAAAACAGATGCTCAAAACCCGCATGCAGGAACATGTAGGTGAACAACTGGTAGATGTGGAAATCGGATGCCATGAAAAAATGCAGGCCAAAGACATATCCGAGGTCCACGGAGTTTTCAAGCAACAATGTGACGATAAACGCCAACACATTGACGATTAACAGGTTCTTCGTTATCTTGGGAATGCTGCGCATGAATATGACAGTTAGTAAAACACTGAAAAACAGGGCAAAAGTACGAAAAATATCCGTGAAACCACAGAAAACAGCGTTACAATGGGCATTTTTTCAAAAAATTACTCACTTTTTTTGTTTTTTTGTTTGTGTTATAAAATGAATCAGTTATTTTTGCCGACACGAAAAATAACAAACAACATTTTTTTCATTTTATAGATTTTTATAAAACCGTTTATTATGAACAAGACAGAATTAGTAGAGAAAATCGCTGCTGGCGCAGGTTTGAGCAAAGCCGATGCCAAGAAAGCACTGGATGCAACCGTTGCTGCTATCAAGGATGCGCTTGTTGCTGGTGACAAGATTCAGCTCGTTGGCTTCGGTACATTCAGCGTAAGCGAGCGTCCCGAGCGTCAGGGCATCAATCCCGCTACAAAGGAGAAGATCACCATCGCTGCCAAGAAAGTGGCCAAGTTCAAGGCTGGTGCAGAACTGGCTGATGCCATCAAGTAATCAGAATCCTTATTCTCAAAAAAACGATAGAAGCGTCCACACAAAGGACGCTTTTATTTTTTCCGCCCACCAGGAGTCCTGACTGCACGCACCAGTGGATTCCGGCGATGGCCCTATACCATCCGCCTTTACAAAAAAAGAGGAAAGAAGACTCTTTCCTCTGCCATGCTCCTGAAACAGGAAACGTTGTCCAAGGCGGATTCGAACCACCACAAACAGAACCAAAACCTGTTGTGCTACCATTACACCATTGGACAATTGCGGTGCAAAGGTAACATTTTTCCACGCCTCCTCCAAATTTTTCTTTTGTTTTTTACAGAAACGGAAGTGGGTGCACTTCATAGGCGCGCTTACAGCCTTCCAACCTGCTTGTATCTACCACATTATTATATATTGATTCAACTTTCGGGTACGGCTTTTCTCTCTGTATATACGACCGGATTGCCTCCTGCTTGTGGAGTATCCTCTTTATGCGAGACCGTCCGGGCGCAGCCACTGGGGTGTGGGCGTCCCGCCCGCACTTGCAGCACCCTCTTGCAATAAAATGTCATGATGACAGAGCCTGCCTGGCAATGTGCGGGCGGGACGCCCACACCCCCAGCGGTTTTCTGCTTTCGGGAATTGAATCAGACCCAAAATCAAAGTGTCACTTTTTTAACACTTTTGCTTACACTTTGATTTTCGGGCCATTTCTGAAGAATCCGGCGAAAGCAGATTTTTACGCGCCAGCGGAAATTCCGGGTTTCAGATGACTGTTTTGTAAACCTTTGATAATCAACGTGATAAGTTTTTACAGGCGTGAAGTGTTAATGAAAACCGCCCGATTTTAACCTAAAATCCGTTAAATTCGTGCACAAAACGCGCGATTTGTGCAGTTTTCAGCCCCCATTTTCCGCACTTTTGGCCGGAAAATCGCGGTTTTGAGGCCAAAAAACCTGAGTTTTTGCCCCGAAACAGTTAAGTTTTACCCCAAAAACACTTAAGTGCCGGATCGAAAATAGTTAACTAATTTTCTGAAAACAGTTAAGTGTTTCCCCCCTAACACTTAACTGATTTTCCCGTTTTGTGCAAAAAACCGGCAATTCACACTTATTAACATGAAAATCGGCTCAAAACAGTTCTTTTTCCAGAACCTCGAAAAATCAAAGTGTAAGCAAAAGCGTTAAAAAAACGACAATATGTCAAAAACAGCCATCCGATATACCCTCACTGCCTTCCGCCCCCCCCATTGAGGTCGCGCAAAACAAAAAAAGGGATTCGCCTTCCGGAAAATCCCTCTTTATGCTTAGGCCGTAGCCCGCAGGAAACGGCACATGTGTACAGGAATGATGAAGCGCTTATTTCACGGTAATCAGGTAATAGTTTTTCTTGCCTCGCTGCACGAGCAGGTACTTCCCGTCAATCAGGTCTTCGGCAGTAACCACGCGGTCGAACGCAGAGAGTTTCTCCTTGTTGAGCGAAACACCTCCGCCCTGCACGAGCTTGCGCATCTCGCCCTTGCTGGCAAACACCTTCACATCGTCGCGTGTGAAAAGCTCCACGGCAGGCAGGCCCAGCTGGTCGGCAGGCAGGTCAAAGTGGGGAACACCCTCGAAGATACTGAGGAGCGTGGCCTCGTCGAATTTCTGGAGCGACTCCTTTGTGCCTTTCCCGAACAATATGTTCGTGGCTTCCTTGGCCGTCTCCAGGTCTTCGGCAGAATGCACCATGGTGGTGACCTCTTCAGCCAGGCGTTTCTGGAGGGTGCGGCGGCCGGGATCCTGCCTGTGCTCCTCGACAAGTGCCTCAATGGTCTCGCGGTCCAGGCTGGTGAATATCTTGATATAGCGTTCGGCGTCATCGTCGCTCACGTTCAGCCAGAACTGGTAGAAGGCATAGGGTGTGGTGCGGTTGCGGTCGAGCCACACGTTTCCGCTTTCGGTCTTGCCGAATTTCTTCCCGTCGGCCTTGGTGATGAGCGGGCAGGTGAGCGCAAAGGCTTCGGCTTCCTGTCCGAGCGTGCGTCGTATGAGTTCCGTACCGGTGGTCATGTTTCCCCACTGGTCATTGCCGCCGAGCTGCAGCTTGCATCCCTTGTCCTGGTAGAGGTGCAGGAAATCGTAGCCCTGGAGCAGCTGGTAGGTGAACTCGGTGAACGAGAGCCCGTCACGCGACGTGCCGTTCAGACGCTGCTGCACGCTGTCCTTGGCCATCATATAGTTCACGGTGATGTGCTTGCCCACTTTCCTTGCAAAATCAAGGAAGGTGAAATCCTTCATCCAGTCATAGTTGTTCACCATCTCGGCCTTGTTGGGCTCTGTGCCTTCAAAGTCAAGGAACTTGGCCACCTGCTTCTTGATGCACTCCTGGTTGTGGTACAGGGTCTGCGTGTCAAGCAGGTTGCGTTCCTGGCTCTTGCCTGAAGGGTCGCCGATCATGCCTGTCGCGCCTCCCACGAGAATGATGGGCTTGTGTCCGCAACGCTGCAGGTGGCGGAGCATCATGATGCCACACAGGTGGCCTATGTGCAGGGAATCGGCCGTGGGGTCTGTGCCGAGATAAGCCGTGACCATCTCTTTTTGCAAGAGTTCTTCTGTTCCGGGCATGATTTGCGCCAGCATGCCACGCCAGCGTAGTTCTTCTACAAAGTTCTTTCTCATTGCAGTGTTTCGTTGTTTATGGTTATTGTCTTCTTCTTTCCTTTCCGGAACCCCTTTTCATGGGACGGGGTCGTATCCGCTTCCTCCCCAAGGATTGCACCTTAATATGCGCCATATTGCCAGCGCAAGCCCTTTGACAGGCCCGTGCTTGAGGAGTGCCTGCCGTGCATACTCGGAACATGTGGGGGTGAACCTGCACGATGGCGGCGTATAGGGCGTGATGAAACGCTGGTAGAACAGGATGGGCAGTACCAGCAGCCAGACCACAGCGCGACCCAGCCAGGCCATGACACGTTTCAGTCGTTGCATAACCTTTCCTTCAGCCTCACAAGCAGTTTCCTTACCTTGGCCTCGACCTCGTCCGTTTCGTGCAGTCTGCCGTCAATCCACAGAAAAGCCATGGCCACACCGCGCGCCACCTCGCCTTCAGCCAGTATGTGCTTGTTCCTGCGATAGGCCTCACGCACCTGGCGCTTCACCCTGTTGCGGTCCACGGCGTGCTTGAAATGACGCTTCGACACGCTCACCATCATGCGTGCCATAGGCTGCCCCGCTTCAGGAACGACAGGCATATAAACCATTCTGAGCGGAAAAGCCGACATCGACTTGCTTCCGCTCCCGTTGAAGAGCTGCTCTATCAGCTTCCTGCTGCAGATACGCTCTTCCTTGGCCAGACCGCAACGCGGGGAAATAGCCATGTATGATCTATATATATTCGGTATTACTTGTTTTTCTCAAGATAGGCCTTGAGCGCACTGGTCATTGAAGGATACTGTGCAGAAGGAGCTTCCAGGTCCAGCCGCAGTCCTTCATCGGCCACAGCCTTTGCCGTAGCCGGCCCGAACGTGGCCAGCCGCACATCACCCTGCTTGAAACCGGGGAAATTCTTCAGGAATGCCTTGATTCCAGTAGGGCTGAAGAAAATGAGCATATCATAGTCGAACGCCCTGGCTTCCTCTTCGGAGAAGTCATTGCTCACCGTTCTGTACATCACGCACTCGGTGTGCTGAAGCTTCTTGGCATCGAGCATGTTCTTCAGTTCATCGGTATGCACGCTGCTCAGCGGGACAAGATACTTCTCTGTCTTGTGCTTCACCATCAATGGAATCAGGTCGTCAATTTTTCCGGTACTGCCGAAAAACACCTTGCGCTTGCGGTACTGGACATATTTCTGGATGTACAAGGCTATGGTTTCCGTCACACAGAAATATTTCATATCTTCCGGGATGACCACTCTGAGTTCCTTTGCCAGCTTGAAGAAGTTGTCGATGGCATGGCGCGAAGTAAACACGATGGCCGAATGGTCCAATATGCTCACCTTCTGCTGCCGGAACTCCTTGGACGACAATCCCTCCACCTTTATGAAGGGACGGAACACCAGCTCTACACCACACTCTCTTGCAATTTCAAAATAAGGAGACTTCTCACTCGTCGGTTTCGGTTGAGACACCAATATCTTCTTAATCATTTTCCTTTAGAAATTAACTTTCAGATAACCAGTTATCATGCCCAGAACGCCCCATAGCGCAGCGACAGGCACGATTTCGAGGGCACAAAAGTACAAAAATAATTGCAATAAAACAGTCCTTCGGCTGAAAAATGTGCGATAAGCCTTGTAAAACAGGAGTATCCTGAAAACGATTACAACGAAAAATGCGCATGTGAGCGTGCTTTCCACGTCCATGTCAAAATAGGCCTGGAGCAATACGAAAGGGAAAAGCGAGAGGCCTTCTATCGAAAGGATGAAAAGGAAAGACTTCATCCACCGTTCGCAGAGCTGCGGGTCGAAGAACACCCAGTTCACCACTCCGTAGGCCATGGCCCTGACCACACAAAAGCCTAAGGCCACCAGCGCGTAAAGCCCGATTACCTGGTACTGGTCTATGATGAACGTGTCCGTGTGGTGAACCTGTACGTAGAAGAAATGGACCAGGCCCAGGAACAGGCAGGTCTGAAGGACCAGGAAGAACTGGAAGCGCACCTCGTTGGATGTCTCCGTAATGTCCGTCACGCGCTGTTTCGGGGCGCGGAAGAAGTCCTTGGCCTGTTTGAGCATGAAGCCGCGCGACCGTGAGAACACCACCAGCGTGAGCATGAAACAGCCCAGCAGCAGTGCTGTCATGATATTGTCACCGGCAATGGTATAGGGCACGGGATCTCCTGCCACGCCGAGCCGTCCGCCGAACAGGTCCTGGTTGAAGTAAGGCCTACCTGTGAAATAGGATTCTCGGTAGTATTGCGGCAGATTCACCTCCATAATATCCTTTCCCACAGGATGGCCGGGCAGGTGGAGCGTGTCTGGACGTTCGCTCCAGTGTATCTCCGACGGCTTGATGTGGGCCTGTATGGCAGAGTCCTGCTGTTCGGGCGTGGCATCAGCAGGCAGCCAGCTCAGCACCTGCTCAGGTGTGAGCCTGGCTTTCGCCTTCACTGCCTGGACGGTGTCTGCCGCGTCCTGCAGCACAATGGTGTCGGTCTGCTGGAACAACTCTCCTGTCATGGCCTCAAGCCCCGTTTCCTCATTCTATGGCAAAGGTCTTCCTGATTTCATCCACTGCATCGAGCTTTTCCCAGGTGAAGAGTTCCACCTCAATGGTCTTGGTCTCATGGTAGTGGCTGGTAAATGTCTTCTCCACGACCTGGTTCTTCCTTCCCATGTGCCCGTAGGCGGCAGTCTCCAGGAACATGGGCTGGCGCAGCTTCAGCCTACGCTCTATGGCCTTGGGCCTCAGGTCGAAGAGCCTGTCTATGACCTTTGCTATCTCGCTGTCGGGCATATCCACATGGCTTCTGCCATACGTGTTCACGTAGATGTTCACCGGCTTCGCCATGCCGATGGCGTAGCTCACCTGCACCAGCATCTCGTCGGCCACGCCGGCAGCCACCATGTTCTTGGCAATGTAGCGCGCGGCATAGGCTGCCGACCGGTCCACCTTGCTGGAATCCTTGCCCGAGAACGCGCCGCCTCCGTGCGCTCCCTTTCCGCCATACGTGTCCACAATGATCTTGCGCCCGGTCAGGCCCGTGTCTCCATGTGGCCCTCCTATGACGAACTTTCCCGTAGGATTGACGAAATACTTGATGTCGTCGCCGAACAGCCGGAGCACTTTTTCCGAGTGTATCTGCGCCTTCACGCGCGGCATGAGCACGTTCACCACATCGTCCTTGATGCGCTGCAGCATGCGCTCTTCGTTGCTGTCGAAATCGTCGTGCTGGGTGGAGACCACGATGGTGTCTATGCGCAGCGGGATGTTGTCGTCGCTGTATTCCACGGTAACCTGGCTCTTGGAGTCTGGGCGCAGGTAGGTCATTTCCCTGCCTTCCTTCCGGATGTCGGCCAGTGTCTGCATGATGAGATGCGCCAGGTCGAGCGACACGGGCATGTAGTTCTCGGTCTCGTTGGTCGCATAGCCGAACATCATGCCCTGGTCACCGGCGCCCTGGTCTTCTTCCTTTTCCCTGTCCACGCCACGGTTGATGTCCGCGCTCTGTTCGTGGATGGCCGTGAAGATGCCGCACGAGTTGCCGTCGAACTGGTACTCCGACTTGGTGTAGCCGATGCGGTTGATGGTCTTGCGGGCAACGGTCTGCAGGTCGATATAGACCTGTGACCTGACTTCACCCATGATAACAGTCTGTCCTGTGGTCACGAACGACTCGATGGCACAGCGTGCCTGCGGGTCGTAAGCCAGGAACTGGTCGAGCAGCGCGTCGCTGATCTGGTCGGCCACCTTGTCTGGATGGCCTTCTGAAACGGATTCAGATGAAAACAAATAGCTCATTTTTCCAAATTTTCTTAATTGTGGAAAAACGCCAATTACTGTCGGGAATCTTGATGTTGGATTTCGCAGTTTTAGCATTTTTTAATGTGGTTGCAAGCAGCCAAATTCTTCCACACAGTGTTAAACAAAAATGTTATTTTCAAAAACCGGCTGCAAAATTACATATTTTTTCCATATTCCGCTCCATGCACGCAAGAAAAGTTGCATCGGCCAGGGAAAAAAGCCGCCGTGCAGATTCCCGCACACCTGTGCCCGTTCTGGGGGCAACCAGCAGGAACACACCGCACATGTGCAGGGGCACAGCCAGCAAAGACCACGCCAGACAGGCCTCCGGGAACGCTTTTTGGCCATTTCATTTGCCCGGATGGACAAAAAAACGTAATTTTGAGGCAAAAGTAAGAAACAGAGTGCAGAAGAACCTGTTCATTCTGCCGAGAAAAAGGTGAAGAAAACTTATGGAAAAGATTACTCAGGAAAACTTCGACGCTGTCTATGAAGACAAGATCGAGCAGCAGCAGATCGACAAGTTCGTCTGTGATGAAATGGGGCGGCAGATACACCGCTACATCAAGGGCATGTCAGGCACCAAGCAGATGATGCTCAAGTTCGAGCAGCAGCTTTCCACACTTACCATTCCCGAAAAGGAACAGGCCATCGCACGCTACATCGACCTGAACAGGAAGGTGCTGAGCGGTCTCGACTTCAAGATCGTGCTCACAAGGGCCATGGCCAACTACTGCGACACTTTCAGCTACCTGCTCCGGCTGGTGAACGACCGCAGGAAAATGGTGTTCTACCTGAACCGCATCAAGGAGAAATACGTGCAGTACCACGAGGTGTTCGAGCAGGACGGGAAATTCGGCATCAAGGACTGGAAAGGGGACATACTGGTGCATCCGCTCTATGACTTCCTGCGCACGTGTTATGTATATGTGGACGACCTCTGCACAATGCCCATCATCGCCCAGAAAGACGGGAAGATGGGGCTGATACTGCCCGACCGCAAGGACACGGTCGTTGCCGACTTTGTCTATGACGACATCTCCCTGCGCGATGAGTATCCCTATTTCGAGGCCAGGCGCGGACGGACCAGGGGATTCATCGACAACCAGGGCAATTTCTGCAAATAGCAGGCAGAAGGCTGCCCTTCACATCCAGACGGAGTGGGATTTTTCCTGAAATACGGGAAATCCCACTCCGTCTTTTCTGATGTTCCGCCATCATGGAACGGAGCAGGCCATTTTTGACACTTTGTCAATTTTTAGACCATTTTCGTGACACTTTGATTTTCCAGCACTTCAAGAAAACAATCATTTTCGGCCTTTTTTCATGTTAACAAGTGTGAATTACCGGATTTTTGCACAAAACGGAAAAATCAGTTAAGTGTTAGGGGGGAAACACTTAACTGTTTCCAGAAAATTAGTTAACTATTTTCGACTTGGCACTTAAGTGTTTTTGGGGCAAAACTTAACTGTTTCGGGGCAAAAAATCAGGTTTTTCGGCCTCAAAACCGTGATTTTCCGGCCAAAAGTGCGGAAAAAGGGGGCTGAAAACTGCACAAATCACGGGTTTTGTGCATAAATTTAACGGATTTTAGGTTAAAATCGGACACTTTTTGTTAACACTTCACATCCATAAAAACCTACCCCATTGATTATCAACGGTTTACAAAACAAGTCTCTAAAACCAAAAAAATCCGCTGGCACGCAAAAATCCGCTCTCGCCCGAATCTTCAGAAATGGCCTGAAAATCAAAGTGTAAGCAAAAGTGTTAAAATTCTGACACTTTGATTTTCCGGAATCATCAATATCATCCCGTCGGCAACAGGTTTTCACCGCCACAGACCTCCACCGGCCCGAGTCCACCCACCGCCGCACAGCACACGTATTTGGCGTTTTTATTTTGAAATATCGCCCAAAACAGCTACCTTTGCAATCGTATAATAATGTACGACAACAAATTAGAAAAACAAATGGAACCAAAGCATTTCAAACGTACCACCATTACCGCCGCACTGCCCTACGCCAACGGCGGTGTACACATAGGCCATCTGGCCGGAGTCTATGTGCCGGCCGACATCTACGCCCGCTACCTGAGACTCAAGAAGCAGGAAGTGGTGTTCATCGGCGGAAGCGACGAGCATGGCGTGCCCGTGACCATCAGGGCGCGCCAGGAGGGCATCACCACCCAGGAGGTGGTGGACCGCTACCACAGCCTCATCAAGAAATCCTTTGAGGACTTCGGTATCTCGTTCGACATCTACAGCCGCACGACATCGGACATCCACCACAAGTTCGCAGCCGACTTCTTCCGCACACTCTACGACAAGGGCGAACTGGAGGAAATCACCGAACTGCAATACTGCGACGAGGTGACGGGCGAGTTCCTCACCGACCGCAACATCGTCGGCACATGTCCCCGCTGCGGAGCGGAAGGCGCATACGGCGACCAGTGCGAGAAATGCGGAGCGACACTCTCCCCGGACGAGCTCATCAACCCCACAAACAAGAACAACCCGGGACACGGACTCGTGAAGAAACCCACGAAAAACTGGTACCTGCCCCTCGGGAAATACCAGGAATGGCTGAAGGAATGGATCCTTGAAGGCCACAAGGAATGGCGGCCGAATGTCTATGGACAGTGCAAGTCGTGGCTCGACATGGACCTGCAGCCACGCGCCATGACACGCGACCTGGACTGGGGAATCCCCGTGCCCGTGGAAGGCGCTGAAGGGAAGGTGCTCTACGTGTGGTTCGACGCGCCCATAGGCTACATTTCCAACACCAAGGAACTGTGCGACGCACAGCCGGAACGCTGGGGTTCATGGGAGAAATGGTGGAAAGACCCCGACACACGCCTCGTACACTTCATAGGCAAGGACAACATCGTCTTCCACTGCCTCATCTTCCCCGTGATGATGAAAGCCCACGGCGGCTACATCATGCCCGACAACGTGCCGTCGAACGAGTTCCTCAACCTGGAAAACGACAAGATCTCCACCTCGCGCAACTGGGCCGTATGGCTCCATGAATACCTCGTGGACCTGCCCGGGAAGCAGGACGTGCTGCGCTACGTGCTCACGGCCAACGCACCGGAAACAAAGGACAACAACTTCACCTGGAAGGACTTCCAGGACCGCAACAACAACGAGCTGGTGGCCGTCTATGGCAACTTCGTGAACCGCGCGCTGCAGCTCACCAGGAAATACTGGAACGGCGTGGTGCCCGCCTGCGGCGAACTGACCGAGGTGGACCGTCAGGCGCTGGAGGAGTTCAAGAACGTGAAACAGGACGTGGAAAGCCTGCTCGACCAGTTCAAGTTCCGCGATGCGCAGAAGGAAGCCATGAACCTGGCACGCATCGGCAACAAGTACATCACCGACTGCGAACCGTGGAAAGTGTGGAAGACCGACCCCAAGCGCGTGGAAACCATCCTCTACATATCGCTCCAGCTCGTGGCCAACCTCTCCATCGCCTTCGAGCCATTCCTGCCCTTCAGCAGCGCACGCCTGCGCAAGATGATCAACATCGACAGCTTCGAATGGGAGCAGCTGGGCAGCACCGACCTGCTGAAAGCCGGACACCAGCTGGCAGAGCCGGAACTGCTCTTCGAGAAGATAGAAGACGAAACCATACAGCAGCAGCTCGACAAGCTCGAGGCCACAAAGAAAGCCAACGAGGCTGCCTCCTACAAGGCCGTACCAGTGAAGGACTGCATCGCCTTCGAGGACTTCGAGAAACTCGACATACGGGTGGGCCACGTGAAGGACTGCCAGAAGGTGAAGAAGTCGAAAAAGCTCCTGCAGTTCACCATCGATGACGGCAGTGGCCAGGACCGCACCATACTCAGCGGCATAGCAGCCTATTACGAGCCGGAACAGCTCATAGGCAAGGACGTGCTCTTCGTGGCCAACTTCGCGCCACGCAAGATGATGGGCATAGAAAGCCAGGGTATGATCCTCTCTGCCGTGAACTATGACGACACGCTTACCGTCACCACCACACTCGCCCCGGTGAAGCCGGGCAGCCAGGTGGGATGAACAGGCCAGAATGTGAACACTAATCCTAATTAAAGCATATCAAATGAAAAAGACACTGTCCATCGTCGTGCTGCTCATTGCAGCATTGACATGCCACGCCCAGCTGGCCGACCCCGTAAGATTCAGCACCCAACTCAAGACGGACAACACCGCGAACGCCGAAATCGTGTTCACCGGAAAGATTGACGCCGGTTGGCATGTCTATTCCACGGGAATAGGCGACGGAGGCCCTACAGAGGCCACATTCCACGTGAACACGCTCGACGGAGTGGAACTGGTAGGGAAGCTCACCCCCCGCGGAAAGGAAATATCCGAATACGACGAGATGTTCGGCATGAAACTTCGCTATTTCGAGAATGATGTCCAGTTCGTGCAGAAGGTGAAGTTCACCCGCCCGCAATACACCATTGACTGCTATCTGGAATATGGCGCATGCAACGACCAGAACTGCATACCGCCGTCAGAAGTGAGCATGAAGGCAGCCGGGAAATCGCCCGCCGTGGACGGAAAGGCCGAAACCGCGGTAAAAACGGCTCCACAGGAAGCAAAGGAAAGCCAGGCCGAAGAAGGGAAACAGCCCGAAGTGGTGAGCGACCAGCCGGAAGAGACAGCAGACACGGCAACGCAGGCCAGGGAAGAAGTACAGGCAGAAGCCGGGACAGCATCGCTCTGGGCACCCGTCATTGACGAACTGCGGGCACTGGGCGACAGCAACAACATAGCCAACCGCTCCATCCTTTACATCCTGCTCATGGGCTTCGTGGGCGGCCTGCTTGCAGTGTTCATGCCGTGCATCTGGCCCATCATCCCCATGACGGTCAGCTTCTTCCTGAAACGTGCAAAGGACGACAGAGGCAAAGGTGTGCGCGATGCCATCACCTACGGCATATCCATTATCGTCATCTACCTCGCACTGGGACTGATCATCACCACCTGCTTCGGATCGGACACACTGAATGCCATGTCAACCAACGCCGTGTTCAACGTGTTCCTGTTCCTACTGCTCGTGGTGTTTGCGCTCTCTTTCTTCGGATGGTTCGAAATCAAGCTGCCTGACAAGTGGGCCAACGCCGTAGATAGCAAGGCTTCGGCCACAAGCGGACTCGTCAGCATCTTCCTCATGGCGTTTACCCTTGTACTGGTGTCCTTCTCCTGCACAGCGCCGATAGTAGGACTGCTGCTGGTTGAGACAACCACATCCGGCGACTGGATTGCCCCCGCAGTGGGCATGTTCGGCTTCGCACTCGCCCTGGCACTGCCGTTCACACTGTTTGCCCTGTTCCCCGCCTGGCTGAAACAGGCTCCGCGCTCGGGTTCCTGGATGAACACCATCAAGGTGGTACTGGGCTTCATTGAACTGGCCTTCGCGCTGAAATTCTTCTCTGTAGCCGACCTTGCATACGGCTGGCGTCTGCTCGACCGTGAAGTGTTCCTCTCCCTGTGGATTGTCATCTTCGGTCTGCTCGGACTCTACCTCATCGGCAAGCTGAAGTTCCAGAGCGACATGGTAGGCGGTGAAATGGACAAGCCCATGCCTGTGCCCTGCATGATGCTGGGACTGGTGTCGCTCGCTTTCTCCATATACATGATACCGGGACTCTGGGGCGCACCCTGCAAGGCTGTCAGCGCATTTGCGCCACCTGTCAATACACAGGACTTCAATCTGAACACAAAAGTCGTGGAGGCCAAATACACCGACTACGACGAGGGCATGGCCGCAGCGCGCAGGCTGGGCAAGCCGGCACTGGTGGACTTCACAGGATTCGGCTGCGTGAACTGCCGCAAGATGGAAGCCGCCGTATGGACTGACCCGCGCGTGGCCGACAAGCTGACCAACGACTATGTGCTCATATCGCTCTTCGTCGATGACAAGACACCGCTTGACGAGCCCATAGAAGTGGTGGACAACGGTGAAAAGCGCACCCTGCGCACCGTAGGCGCAAAGTGGAGCTATCTGCAGAAGAGCAAGTTCGGTACCAATCAGCAGCCTTTCTATGTGGCGCTCGACCTGAACGGAAAGCCACTCACCTCCTCAAGAGCCTACAAGGAGGACATTCCCGACTACATCGACTTCCTTGACAACGGTCTCGACAACTTCAAACCATAAACTGCCGATATGCTGAGCATAGAAACAAGAAGGCAGATCCTTGACCTTATCAAGCGTGAAGTAGTGCCCGCCATAGGATGCACAGAACCTATGGCGGTGGCACTGTGTGTGGCCAAGGCTACCGAGACACTCGGACTGCGACCGGAAAGCATTTCGCTGGCACTAAGCGCAAACATACTGAAGAACGCCATGGGAGTGGGCATACCCGGAACAGGAATGATAGGACTGCCCATCGCAGTTGCACTGGGCGCACTCATAGGTAAGTCGGAATACGAGCTGGAGGTGCTCAAGGACCTCAAGCCGGAAGATATAGAAAAAGGTAAACAGTACATTGCCGAAAAACGCATTCACATCGGCATGAAACCGAATATCAGTGAAAAACTCTACATAGAAGTGTGCTGTTCGGCCTGTGGGCATTCGGCAACGGCCATCATCGCCGGAAGCCACACCCGCTTCGTATATATAGACAAGGACACGCAGGTGCTGGCCGATGACAGGAAGCCCGGAACCGAAGAGCATGCCCACGAGGACATACGGCTGGACATGGCAACCGTCTATGACTTTGCCATGAACACACCCGTGGAAGAACTGCACTTCATCCTGCAGACCAAAGAGTACAATCTCCGTGCAGCCGAAGAATCCATCAAAGGCAACTACGGCCACTGTCTGGGCAAGACCATCGACCGCCCTTTGAGCCACGGCATCTTCGGCAACAGCATCTTCTCACACATCATATCCAAGACCGCATCGGCCTGTGATGCACGTATGGGAGGAGCCATGATTCCGGTAATGAGCAATTCAGGCTCCGGCAACCAGGGCATCTGTGCCACCAACCCCGTGGCCGTGTATGCCATGGAGAACGAGAACACGGAGGAAGAGCTCATCCGCGCCCTCACACTCAGCCACCTGACAGCCATCTACATCAAGCAGAGCCTAGGACGGCTGTCGGCACTCTGCGGATGCGTGGTGGCCAGCATCGGGTCGAGCTGTGGCATAACCTATCTGATGGGAGGAGACTACTCGCGCATCTGCAGCGCAGTGAAGAACATGATTGCCAACCTTACTGGAATGATCTGCGACGGTGCCAAGCCCAGCTGTTCACTGAAAATAGCGTCGGGCGTTTCCACAGCATTGCTCTCTGCCCTGCTGTCCATGGAAGGAAAATGCGTGTCGTGCGCGGAAGGCATCATCGACAACGATGTGGACCGGTCTATCCATAACCTTACGAGCATAGGCGCAGAAGCCATGACACGCACAGACGAAATGGTGCTCGATATCATGACAGGAAAGGAACACTAAAAGGAATTTCCACTATCCGCTGAACATTTTCAGCAAGCACCTAAAGATTCTGATTTCTTACCTTGTGTTAAGTTTTGGAAAAAGCTAAACATTTGGTGGATGACTTATGCCAATACTTTTAATCAATAGAATGAAGAAGCTGACTGACCTGATAAAAACAACTGGTCTAAATCCCGGCCTGCATACAGGTTCAGCCATAACCATCATCAACAAAGCAGGGATAAATTCATTTTATTGTTTAATTACTTTTATTGATATAGGATTTCTATGAATACAACCAATGTGAACCGGATTGTAGTCTTTGACCTATAATCCACCTTTCCCCTTCCTGTACAAAGAGAACTGAAAAAAGAAAGTACGGAAACCGGACAAAAACGCTCCAGGACAATATAAAAAGAGGGTATGTCCCGACTATAAGGGCATACCCTCTTTTGTGTGCATAAACGAATCCGCTTCCCTGCAATCAGGCCTCACGCTGACGTGTGCCCATGCGCGCCTCTACCACGTTGACCACATAGTCGCCCAGTTTCTCGCATTCGCCTATGACATCCATATACATCGTGCCCATGGCATAGGTATATTTGTGGTCGTTCACATCGTTGATGTTCTGGCTCTTGAGCTGGTTGCGGTAGTTGTTGATTTCATTTTCTATGTTGAACGAACGGTTCACGTCGAGTTCAGCCTTTCTTCCTGACAGCATCACGTTCATCTGCGTAAGGCTGTCGTCTGTCAGCTCGAACATCTGGTGCAGGTGCTCGTACTGCTTCTCCGTGAAGTCTTCCTTTCCCCGGTGCTTCCGGTTCAATGCCCTGGCTATGTTGTAGCAGCTGTCGCCTATGCTTTCTATTTCACTGATTTCGCGCAGCATGGCCCTGATTTTCGCCTTTGTCTCATCGCTCAGGTGCGCATCGCTCACGCTGTCCAGGTATTTGGCTATTTCTATTTCCATGTTGTCACTGATGCTCTCGTATTTCTCTATGCGCGTGAAGAGCTTGGTGAAGGCCGTGTCGTCGCCGGTGCCGAGCAGGTCGCGCACCATGCCGAACATGCGCTGTATGCGCTCTGCGAACGATGTTATTTCCTTCTGCGCCTCCAGCACGGAGAGTTCGGGGGTCTGCATGAGTCCGCCGCTGATGAAGCGCAGCCTGAAGTCCTCTTCCTCGTCCTTTACCTTGGGCTTGATGACACGGCACACGATTTTCTCTATCTGCGGTATGAACCAGATGAGTATGAGCGTGTTGGTCACATTGAAGCAGGTGTGGAAGGCGGCCAGCACGAACGACAGCTTTGCAGCGTTGGCGGCGAACCCGGGGTCGGTCTTGGGCATCTCGTCGTCGAAGCCCACGAACCCACACACGGCACCGATGAACGGACGGAACACGCAGAGGATCCATATCACGCCGAATATGTTGAAGAACATGTGGGCGAAGGCGGCCCGGCGTGCCTGCGTGTTGGCTGTCATGGCGGCAATGTTGGAAGTGACCGTTGTACCTATGTTCTCGCCCATCACGAGCGCTATGCCCTGGTAGATGGGCAGCACACCGCTGGAACAGAGTATCATGGTGATGGCCATGATGGCGGCCGAGGACTGCACGCACATGGTGAGCACGGAGCCTATAATGAGGAAGGTGACGGTGGTCAGGAAGCTGTCAGGATTGAACGAGGCGAAAAAGTCGAGCACCGGCTGGTTGTGCGACAGGTCCATGTCTATGCCAGTCTGGCGCAGTGTGCCCAGTCCGAGGAACATGAAGGCCACGCCGAAGAGGAAGTCGCCCACGTTCTTGCGCTTCTTGTTGAATATCAGGATGATGGCAATAAAAAAGGCAGGATACACGAAATCAGTGATGTTGAACGTGAAACCTGCCGACATGATCCATGCTGTGAGGGTGGTGCCTATATTGGCGCCCATGATTACCGAAATGGCCTGTGCCAAAGTGAGCAGCCCGGCGTTGACAAACGAAACGGTCATCACCGTTGTGGCTGTTGACGACTGTACGGCTGCTGTGACGAAGGTGCCTGTAAGCATGCCGGTCAGTCGGTTGGTGGTCATGGCCTGTAGCACGTGGCGCAATTGCGGGCCGGCCATTTTCTGCAGGCTTTCGCTCATCGACTTCATGCCATACATCAAAAGGGCCAGCGAACCGAGGAGCTTGAAGAGAATCCAGATAGACATAAGTGAACTGGTGTGTGAGTGAAAAAATGAATATTATAACAAAAATTACAAAAATATTGCAAATCCGTTGCAAAAATAATAAAAAAGAATTAATCGCCAACTTCCCGACCCATGTTTTCGCATTATTTTTCCGGTCTTTACGCCACCGCATCTCCGGCAATACGGAGGAAAACCCGGAAGAGCCAAGTGAAAAGTCCGGAAAGACCCACTGAAAACTTTCCATTTCCTTACTCCAATCTGTAGTTCACGCCGTGAAATATAGTGTTCACGCCGTGAAATATAGTGTTCACGCCGTGGAATATAGTGTTCACGCCGTGAACTACAGATTATACTTAACACGCCGGAAGATAAAAGCGAGGTTTTCCGGACTTTTCACTTGGCTCTTCCGGACTTTATCCTGAAAGGAAGGAAACCGATGGGAGACAAAGGGAGACTGCAAAAGACAAGGGGACGTATGCTCATGCCATTGTCCCTTATCTTCCCAGGCGGCCAGCCGTCAGACAGTCTGAATGCAGGAAAAGGTCCTTCCGGGGTGTGAAAGCATGGTGCCTTCATTTTTTGCTAAAAAAAGTAAAATCAGCCCCAAAATTGCCAAAATGCAAAAAATATCGCAGAAAAATGAGCAAAATGTTGCCCAGTTCAACATAATTATCTACTTTTGCTATCATCAAGCTAACCAATTGACATTCATTCAAACAAATAAGATTATATGGAAAAATTAGACAAGCTCGACAAGAAAATCCTGAGCATCCTGTCTCTGAACGCCCGTGTGCCGTTCAAGGATGTGGCCAATGACTGCGGCGTATCGCGCGCAGCCGTCCACCAGCGTGTGCAGCACCTCATAGAGGACGGTATCATCACGGGCAGCGGTTTTTATGTTACACCGAAATGCCTGGGCTACAGCACCTGCACCTATGTGGGCCTGAACCTGGAGCGCGGCAGCATGTACAAGGATGTGGTGAAGAAACTCATAGACATTCCTGAAATCGTGGAGTGCCATTTCACGACAGGCCCCTACACCATGCTTCTCAAGCTCTACGCACGCGACAACGAGCAGCTCATGGACCTGCTCAACAACAAGCTGCAGACCATCCCGGGTGTGGTTTCCACAGAAACGCTCATATCGCTCGAGCAGAGCATCAAGCGCGAAATGCCCGTACACTACGAAGAGGAATAACAGCCACCCATAGCCTCCCGGAACACGCCCACGGGCACGCGGGACAGGGCAACAAGGAAAAGCGGGTCGGTGTGGAAGGACTGCGGAAACAGTCGGCAAGCCACACCGGCCCGCTTCTGTTGGACATCATTTTCAGGAACATGAACAACTACAACTTTGAAGCACTCGTCGGCCAGGCCTACAGCGGCGACATGAGCCACAGGAAGCCTGTCGTGGGCATCACGGCCAACTGGGCTGAAGGCGACTTCACGCTGCGCGACTGCTATTGCCGGCAGATAGAACAGGCAGGAGGAGTGGCCGTGCTGCTTCCCGCTACAGACCAGCCCGATGCACTCCGCACACAGCTCGACCGCATCGACGCGCTGCTGCTCTCGGGCGGCGCCGACCACAATCCGCTGTGGATGGGGGAAGAGCCTTCTACGGCCATAGGCCATGTCAACGGCATGCGCGACAAGGCCGAACTGCTCATCACACGGCTGGCCTACAACAGACAAATGCCCATGCTCGGCATCTGCAGAGGCATGCAGACCATGGCCATTGCACTGGGCGGGCACGTCAGGCAAGACATCTACACACCTGCAGATGGACTGCCCGCCGCCACCATCCGCCACAGCCAGGATGCCGGCAAACAGGAACCCACACACACCGTTTCGCTGGAACAGGATTCCACCTTATATAATATATACGGGGAGACACAGCTTGCCGTCAATTCCTTCCACCATCAGGCGATAGACCATACCGGCCAGCTGTTCCGCGCTGTAGCCACAGCTCCCGACGGCACCATAGAAGCCATGGAAAGTACCTGCATGAAACAGGCCATCGGCGTGCAGTGGCATCCCGAATGGCTCGCCAACGACGGGCAGCCCATCTTCCGCTGGCTGGTCAACGAGGCCTCATGCTATGCCGGAGCAAGACGGCTGCACAGAAGGAACATCACGCTCGACTCGCACTGCGACACGCCCATGTTCTTCCCACAGGGTGCAGACTTCGCCCGGCGCGATGACCGGCTGCTTGTGGACCTGACCAAGATGGAAGACGGAATGGAAGATGCCGTGACCATGGTGGCCTATCTTCCGCAACCGGCCGAAGGGCAGTCGTTTGCCGACGTATCGCCTACAGGAGACAGTTCACCGAAAGACTTTGCCAACGACATCTTCGACCGCATAGAGCGCACCGTGGAACAGAACGCCGCACACGTGGCCCTGGCCCGCTGTGCACAGGATGTGGCCGCCAACAAGCGGGCCGGAAGGAAAAGCATACTGCTGGGCATAGAAAACGGTATCGCGCTGGAACACGACCTGGACAACGTGGAAACCTTTGCACGGCGGGGCGTCACCTACATCACACTGTGCCACAACGGCGACAACGACATCTGCGATTCCGCACGCGGACAGTCCACATGGGGAGGCCTGAGCGCGTTCGGCCAGGATGTGGTGACCGCCATGAACGACTGCGGACTGCTCGTGGACCTGAGCCACGCCGCGCGCACATCCTTCTATGACGCGCTTCAGCTGAGCCGCACACCCATCGTGTGCAGCCACTCCTCGTGCCGCGCCCTGTGCGACCATCCGCGCAATCTCGACGATGACCAGCTCAAGGCCATCGCACAGCGCGGAGGCGTGGTGCAGATCACCCTCTACCACGGGTTCCTGCGCACACAGGGAGAGGCCACCATCAACGATGCACTGGCACACATCGACCATGCCGTGAGCCTCATCGGGCCGGAACACGTGGGAATAGGAACCGACTTCGACGGGGACGGGGGCGTGAAGGGCGTGGCCGATGCATCGGAAATCATACAGCTCACCATGGGCATGATGCGCCGCAGGTACAACCGGGCAGACATCGCCGCCATCTGGGGAGGCAACTGGCTGCGCCTGCTTCAGCTCGTGAAGGATGAAAGGAAAAGAAAGTGAACAACAGGTAAACAGGAAAAACAAGGAAAATGAAGAAAAGAAACTACATCGCTGCGGTCCTGGCACTCATGCTGTGCATAGCCGCAGTGGCCTATAAGCCGATTGCCACCGCCTGCTCGGCCAGCAAGACAGAAAAGGCACAGGCCGACGAGGACAAGACAGAACCCATGGGGCCGGTCTTCTCGGCCGACTCGGCCTACCGCTACTGTGCCATACAATGCGGCTTCGGGCCACGCACCATGAACAGCGAAGCCCATCGTGCCTGTGGCGACTGGATCGTGGACATGTTCAAGGGACTGGGATGCACCGTGCAGGTGCAGGAAGCCGACCTGAAAGGATATGACGGGACCCTGCTCAAGGCACGGAACATCATGGCCTCATACAAACCGGATGCAGGGGAAAGGGTCCTGCTGTGCGCCCACTGGGACAGCCGGCCCTGGGCAGACAACGACCCGGACCCGGCCAACTGGCACAAGCCCGTGATGGCCGCCAACGACGGAGCAAGCGGAGTGGCAGTGATGCTGGAAGTGGCACGGCTGCTCAACACACAGGCCGACCTGGAACTGGGTGTTGACTTCCTCTGCTTCGATGCCGAAGACTGGGGCATCCCGCAGTGGAGCGACGCTGCCGACAACGGCAACACCTTTGCACTCGGCGCACAGCATTGGGCGGAAAACAAGCCACAAGGCTATGCACCGCGATTCGGCATACTGCTCGACATGGTAGGCGGTGCCGGGTCACGCTTCTATCAGGAAGGCGTGTCAAGGGAATATGCGCCCGACGTGGTGCGTAAAGTATGGAAGGCAGCGAGGAAAGCCGGATTCGGCAGCTTCTTCCCGAAAAGCGACGGCGCGATGATTACCGATGACCACGTGCCCCTGAACACCATCGCCAACATACCGACCATAGACATCATCCCGTTCTATCCCGACTGTGCGCAAAGCTCGTTCGGGCCTACATGGCACACGGTGAACGACACCATGGACAATATAGACAAGAACACGCTGCGCGCCGTAGGGCAAACCATCATCCAGGTGCTCTACGCCGAACAATAAAGACACCGGAGCCGCACAATACCACACAAACGGTATTGCGCGGCCACCTTTTTGCAGCTACCTTTGCACCGTCATCAACTTAAAGTCAATAAGAAAATGGGAAAAATCTATCAAAGTCTGACCGAACTCATCGGCCGCACACCCCTCGTAGAACTCAAGAACATCGAACAGGCTGAAGGCCTCAAGGCAAGGCTCATCGCCAAGGTGGAATACTTCAATCCCGGAGGAAGCGTGAAAGACCGCATCGCACTGGCCATGATTGAAACAGCCGAAAGGCAAGGCCTCATCAGGCAGGACACTGTCATCATCGAGCCTACCAGCGGAAATACCGGTGTGGGACTGGCATGGGTGGCCTCGGTGAAAGGCTACAAGATCATCCTCACCATGCCCGAGACCATGAGCCTGGAAAGGCAGAACCTGCTCCGTGCACTGGGAGCCACACTCATCCTCACACCCGGAAAAGAAGGCATGAAAGGCGCCATACGCAAGGCCAACGAGCTGAAAGAACAGTACGACAACGCCATCATACTGCAGCAATTCGACAATCCCGCCAACCCGGAGATACACCGGTCCACCACGGCTGAGGAGATATGGGCCGACACCGACGGACAGGTGGACATCTTCGTGGCCGGAGTGGGAACCGGGGGAACGCTCAGCGGGACCGCCAAAGGCCTCAAGGCACACAAACCGGGCATAAAGGCCGTGGCCGTAGAGCCGGACAGTTCACCCGTGCTGAGCGGAGGCCAGCCCGGACCTCATAAGATACAGGGCATAGGCGCAGGCTTCGTGCCCAGGAACTTCAGTGTCGAGGTTGCCGACAGCATAGTCCGCGTGAAGGACGACGATGCCATACGCACATCACGGCTGCTGGCCCGCAAGGAGGGACTGCTCGTGGGCATCTCCGCCGGCGCAGCACTCTTTGCCGCCCTTGAGGAAGCCCGGAAGCCGGAAAACGAAGGCAAGACCATCATTGCACTGCTGCCCGATACCGGCGAGCGCTATCTGAGCACCGTGCTCTACGCCTTTGAAGACTATCCGCTCTAACCTCTCCCACCGATGGACGGCAACAAACCAACAACCGGCAGTCCGGCATTCATCCTGTCAGACAACCAGGCTGTCACGCGCGCAGGAATCGGCCTCTATATCCACAGGCTCTTCCCGCAGGCAACAATCACGGAGGCAAATGACAAGCGCATGCTGGCTGCAAGTCTCGGGCAGACAGAGGGAAAGGCCGTGGTCGTGCTCGACTATGCCTTGTCCAGCTTCAACAGCATAGACGACCTGCTCATCATGCAGAAACGCTTTCCCCACAGTTTCTGGCTGCTCTTCTCCGATGGGCTGTCCGAACCCTTCATCCGCCGGATAAGCATGGAGCAGAGCTTCGGCATCCTGCTCAAGGACAGCTCGCAAGACGAGATAACCACCGCCCTGGGCTATGCCAGAAGGCACGAGAGCTACTTCTGCATACAAGTGCGCAGCCTGCTCAATGCCACCGGAGAAAAACCGGAACCATCGCCACTCACACCCACCGAGAAGGAAATCCTCAAACTCATCGCACGGGGAAAAAGCGTGAAGGAAATCGCTGCCGAGAGGTTCTCAAGCACACACACCATCATCACACACAAGAAAAACATCTTCCGGAAAATAGGTGTATGCAATGTGCATGAAGCCACGAAATATGCACTGCGGTCCGGTCTGGTGGAAATCATGGAATACTACATCTGAACAAAGACCGAAAAGGCCGTCAGAAAAGGTACGGAGCCGGCACACACGGAAAAACTTCCTGTTGCCGGCTCCATTTTCTGTACCCTGTACCGGCATGAAGAAGACTGTCTGCCCTACAGGGGCACACCTGACCGGTCAACGCCATGTGCCGGAAGATTCCCTCCCCGAGAGAGCCATTATCCAGGTGAATGGACATATTTTCCTATTAATCAGGGGTTTATTCGGAAAAAATATGTAAGTTTGCAGTCCGTTTTTCAAACAACTTAAAGAAACAGACATGACACTGAGAAAACTATTATCTGCCGCTCTGCTCCTTGTAGCCGGGCTGGCGAATGCCCAGATGCAGATGCCCCCGCTGCCAATAGATACGGCTGTGAGAATGGGCAAACTGGACAACGGACTGACCTACTACATCCGTTACAACAACTGGCCGGAACACCGTGCCAACTTCTACATTGCACAGAAAGTAGGCTCCATACAGGAAGAGGAAAGCCAGCGCGGTCTGGCCCATTTCCTTGAGCACATGGCGTTCAACGGATCGGACAACTTCAAGGGCAACCAGCTCATTGAGTATCTGCGATCCATTGGCGTGGAATTCGGCAACGACCTGAATGCCTATACCAGCATCGACCAGACGGTCTATAACATCGACAACGTGCCCACGCAGCGTCAGTCGGCCCTTGACTCCTGCCTGCTGGTGCTGAGAGACTGGTCGTGCGGGCTGACCCTCGACCCGGAAGAGATTGACAAGGAGCGCGGTGTGATCCATGAGGAGTGGCGCCTGCGCACAAGTGCATCCAGCCGCATGTTCGAGCGCAACCTGCCTGAACTCTATCCTGGCTCGAAGTATGGCGTGCGCTACCCCATCGGACTGATGAGCGTCATCGACAACTTCCAGCCCAAGGAACTGCGCGACTACTATGAGAAGTGGTACCATCCGCTGAACCAGGGAATCATCGTCGTGGGTGATGTGGACGTGGACCACACCGAGGCCATGATAAGGCAGCTCTTCGGCCCCATCAAGGTGCCTGCCCATCCGTCGCCCGTACTCGACGAGCCTGTGCCCGATACGGCCGAGCCGATTGTCATCATAGACAAGGACAAGGAGCAGAACACGAACGATGTGGAACTGATGTTCAAGCACGATGTGTTCCCGGACAGCCTGAAAGGCACCATGGCCTACCTGATGTATGACTACATAAAGGACGCCGCCGTGGGCATGCTCAGGAACCGCCTGAACGAGGCCTCGCTCAATGCCGACTGCCCCTTTGCAAACGCCGTGGCCTATGACGGCAACTATATCTTTGCCAAGACAAAAGGCAGCTTCTCCATGTCGGCATCGCCGAAAACCATGGAACAGACCGCCGACGTGCTGAAGAGCCTCATGCTGGAAGCCCGCCGCGCGGCAGAGTTCGGGTTCACCGCCACAGAATATGACCGCTACAAGGAAAGCGCGCTCAGCATGCTCGAGAAGATGTACAGCAACCGCGACAAACGCTACTCGGCACAGTTCTATCAGGAATGCAAGGGCCATTTCCTGGCCAACGAGCCGATGATGCCCATCGAGTTCTACTACGAGACCATGAAGCAGGTGATACCGGTGCTGCCCGTGGAGGCTGTGAACGAACTGATGAAAGAGTTCATTCCGGCCAATGACTCCAACATGGTCATCATCAGCTTCAACAACGAGAAGGAAGGCAACGTGTATCCCACCAAGGAAGGTCTGCTTGCCGCCATACACGAGGCACGAACCCAGAAAATATCAGCTTTCGTGGACAATGTGAAGAACGAACCGCTCATCACCAAGCTGCCCAAGGCCGGTACCATCAAGAGCGAGAAGAAGGATGCCAAGTTCGGATATACCGAGCTGAAACTCTCCAATGGCGCCACAGTGGTGCTGATGCCCACTGACTACAAGAAGGACCAGGTGCTGCTCGACGGTGAAGGCCCCGGCGGATCATCGCTCTACGGCGAGAAGGACTTCGTCAACCTCAACGTGTTCGACGACGTGATTGCCGCCAGCGGACTGGGCAACTTCTCGCTCAACGAACTGCAGAAGGCACTGGCCGGCAAGATTGCCAACGCCAACCTTACCCTGGGCGGCGAGAAAAACATGAGCATCGACGGCTCATCTACTCCAAAGGACGTGGAGACAATGCTCCAGATGGTCTATCTCTACTTCACCGCCATCAACAAGGACCAGAAGTCTTTTGACAACCTCATGAGCCAGTACGAAGTGGCACTGAAGAACCGTTCGCTCACACCCGAAGTAGCGCTCAGCGACTCGCTCACCGCTACGCTCTACGGACACAACCCGCGCCAGGAACCGCTTACAGTGGAGAAACTCAAAGACATCAGCTACGACCGCATCCTGCAGATTGCCAAGGAACGCACAGCCAACGCCTCGCAGTGGGTATTCCGCCTCGTGGGCAACTTCGACATAGACACCATCAAGCCGCTCATCTGCCAGTATATCGCATCGCTTCCTGTCAAGGGAAAAGTACAGCAGGGAAAGAAAGTCACGTTCATGCAGAAAGGACAGCATGAGAACATCTTCAAGCGCAAGATGGAAACCCCGAAGTCCATCGGATACATGATATGGTTCAACGAAGACATGGGCTACTCGCTCGAGAAATCCATACAGGCCAATATCGCCGGTGAAGTGCTCTCGATGATTTACCTGAAGAAAATCCGCGAAGAGGCCAGCGCAGCCTATACCTGTGGCGCACAGGGAAGAGCCAGCAAGCAGGACGACTACGAACAGGTATCGTTCATGGCCTATTGCCCCATGAAGCCGGAAAAGAAGGAAGAGGCACTGAGCATCATGTCCAGCGAACTCCCCAACCTGGCCGAGACATGTGATGCCGAGACACTCTCCAAAATCAAGGAAGCCCTGCTGAAGAATGCCGATACCAACGCCAAGACCAACAGCTACTGGAACAACATCATCTTCAAGTGGCGCAAATACGGCATCGACGAGCATACTGACTACAAGACACTCGTCAGCGCACAGACTCCTGAAAAGATCTGCGCTTTCGTGAAGGAATTCCTTCAGAAGCAGAACAAGGTGACTGTAGTGATGCTCCCCGAAGAGTAAGGACACGACCGCATAATGGCGCACGGCTCTTCCATGCGCCATCCGTACAGACCGCTCCGCCCGCAATGGGTCAGGAGCGGTTTTCCTTCACACCAGAAAAGACAGGCTGACCTTTCCTCCACCGACACTTCGTCCTGGCCTTCAGTACACCGGAACACTGGAGGAAAGAAGAAAAAAAGAAGCGGACATAACACATGCCCGCTTCACAATATTAACCTAAACAAGCTATTTAAGAACCTCAAGATCTTCACAGACCCCTTGGAACAAAAAAGTACTTATTCTTACCAATGTACTAATGAATTAGACGCTGTGCTAAACCTAATAAGGTTTAAAAGCCCTCAGGTCTTCACAGATTCTTCGGACAACACATGAGTACTTACCTATAAATATTAACCTAACAAAAATCTCAGTTCTAATATTATGATTCATGAAGTTGCCATTTATACTACCCCGATGCACGAAAAAAAGCGTTTTTTAATATCAATTAAGCATTCAGAGTATTGTGTTAACGGATTTAAACACTTCTGCGATTCATCGCTCCAAAGTGCGTTAGCCATCAGAGTGCAATTCCGGTTTCCTCCACGTTCAGTCCTGAAATTTCCAGGCTCACCTTTTCTCCACGCGCATCACGGCTGTCCCATCCTATGCTCACGCTCTTTTCCTCGCCCGGCAACAGATGGAAGTAGTTGTCACTGTAGTCCACCGGCAGCACCTGTTCACCATCTGCCGCCACTATGTTCAGCCTGACCATCATGGCAGGGGTTCTCGAAGTGTTCCTGATGTTAACCGTTGCCAGCCCGTTTTTCATGGCAACGCGTGTTTCCAGCACGACAGTGGACAGGTCCTTCAGTTCCTCCCTGCTGTCTCCTGCATTGGAATGCACATATGTGTTTTCAGACAACACATGCCCGTTGCTGTCCTTGAGCTGCAGCCGTATGAAGCACACGCCTTGCAGGTCCTCAGGCACTGCCACCTTACGTCCTACCACCGTTGTGTCCTCATCACACGACAACTGCTGCTCAGCCTTCCATGCCGTGCGTCCATTCAAGTCGATGACCTGGCAATACGCGGTCAGGTCTTCCTGTTTTCCTGCACACCGGTTCACCACTTCCATGTTTCCGGTGAGCCCGTTCCACTGTATGTGCAATGGCTCACAGGCCTTCTTGCAGCCGAAGAACGCCGCCGTAGGCTCAAAATAGTAGTCGTAGCACTGCCAGGTCATGCTCGGCCAGCAGGCATGGCTCATCCATATGAGCAGTCCCATGCGGTCTGCGCTGCCCGATTCATACATGGCCCGGTAGCCATCATAGTTCTCCCACTGCGCCAGCGTGGTGAATGATTGTGCATCGTTCACTTTCCCGAAGGCCGACTCTATGATACTGTTGAATGTGGCTCCCCGCTGTGCTCCCTGCATGCAGTAGTCGTGCTGTCCCCATTCGTCGCCCTGTGGCCACAGGTGCTCATCGCGCAAGGTGCGTTTCAGGGCCTCATAGGTCATCACGTTAGGCATGCCGCGCTCGGAGTGGAGCTTACCCGTCTGCTTGCCGAAGTATTCCTTGGCCGGGAGTGCCCAGTAGGGTCCATGTCCGCTCACTCCGTCATCGGCAGAGCTTGAAATGTATTCCATTCCAGGGTGCATCCGGGCCACGAATGCCCGCAGCTGCTTGTCTATTGTCTCAGGCGGGTATCCCTCGTTGCGTCCGCAGTAGATGCCAATGGCAGCATGATGGCGGATGCGTGCGAGATAGTCGGCGGCATTGTCGAGGAACATCCTCTCGTCCATCGGGTCCGGCCCGTCACAAGGATTAGCCAGCCAGAAATCCTGCCACACCATGATGCCGTATCTGTCGCAGGCTTCATAGAATTCCTCATCACCGGTCTGGCCCACCCAGTTGCGTATCATGTTGAAGTTCATGTCGCGGTGGTACTTCACCGCAATGCCGTATTCCCTTCCCCTGTAGCACAGGTTGTTCTCGCTGAACCCCCAGTTTCCGCCCAGCGGAATGAACCTTCGCCCGTTCACATATATTTTCAGCTGTGTGGCCATGTCCTTGTAATCCACCTGCCTGATTCCCGTCTTGAAACCGATTGCATCGGATAGCCCGTCAACAGTGACAAACTCGAAACCCGACTCGTGCAGACAGGGCGCGCCGTAGCCATTCGGCCACCAGAGGGCCATACGCTGGTTGCACAGCACAGCAAATCCTTCGGGACTGAACACCACCTCTTTTCTTTCTCCGGCTTTCAGACTCACACTCTGCTCGAACCGTATGCTGCCCACCCATCCTTTCAGCGTTCCGTTCACGGGAACGGGCGCATTGTTGGTCAATACCACACGTGGTGTGAGCGTAGCCAGCGTGTCGGGCAGGTTCAGCGTGGAGGTGACGAGCGGGTCGCTCAGGCTCACGTCTCCCGAAGCCGTAAGATAAACATCGTTCCATATACCGATGTTCCTGCCGCGGATGGTGGATATCCAGTCCCACCCTATGGTGGCATGGAATGTGGGGTTATCATAGCCCAGTATGCCGCCGTTGAAATCGGTGTTCAGCCTGAACTTTTCCTTCACGGCTCCCGGGTGCGCGTTCTTCACTATTTCCACGGCCAGCACGTTCTCCCCTTCCACCAGCATTCCGGTCACATCGACCCTTCCTCGCCTGAAGGCACCCTCCACGCGGTCTATCTTCCTGCCGTTCAGATAGACATCGGCCTTCCAGTTGATGCCGTCAAGGTTCAGGAACACGCGTCTGCCCCGGTAACTGTCAGGCAAAGCGAACGTCTTGCGGTACCAGAAGTTGCTGTTGAAGAACGATTCCGATATCAGGAACATGTTGTCATCATAATCAGGGTCGGGCAACGCACCGATGTTCACGTAGCTCATGAGCACCGTAGCCGGTACCGTGGCCGTGATCCATGCACTGTCGTCGAATCCTGCGCGTGCTATCTGCTCACCTCCGGCCTTCACCTCCGATGCTCTCTGCAGCTTCCAGCTGCCGCCGTCGAGCAGGCATTTCCTGCCCTCCATGCGCCCGCTCTCCACTGTCTGAGGCACCATTCCGCCCGTACCCCATACTTCCATTTCCGAGAGTGCATAGCGGCCTTTCGCGCCAGGCTTCTCCATGACCACGCGCACATACCTTCCTTCACCCCTGCACTGCAGTTCGTCGATACTGCCCTTTCCACCCGGCAGACGGGCTACAGAGGTCCAGTTGCGCGCGTCATCAGACACCTCCACCCTTCCTGCAAGGGCCTTCCAGATCCAGGTCAGCCTCACCTTGTCGAACGTTGCACGTGCCCCGAGGTCCACATAGACCCATTCCCTGTCGCCTGTCGCGCTCATCCATGCACTGCTGAACATGGCCGACGGCAGCACATCGGTCACGGCCTGTCCGCCGCAATAGAACTTCAACTCAGTCACCGACCAGTAAGCCGCACCTTTCATCTGCAGTTCCAGCCTCAGCTGGTCGAAGCCGTCGGCAGCCGCCGCCAGGTCGATGAACGCCTCTATGTTGCGCGTGGGAAGCAGCCCGCCTTCAGTTACCTTGTTCGGGTCGCTCTGTACTTTCTGGTTCGATGCCGCACCAGGAAGGCCATTGCCGGCATACTGCCCGAGCACCTTCTTCTGTGCCCCCACAATGCGCAGGGCATATCCGGCATTGCTCTCCTGCTCGTCATAGGCCACGGTGCAGACCACCTTGACCCTGTCGGCCTTCACCTTCATCCCGCCATGCCATGTGTATTGCAGGTATCCGGTACTGCCCATGACAAGGTTGCGGGTGAACTCGTTGCCGTCGATGGCCCATTCGCGCTCCCGCCTGGGCAGACGTCCTTCGTTGGTCGAGACATCGAGCCACACCGGTTCCTTCGAGACGATGCCGTCCGTGATGAGCTGGCCCGTCAGATTGTAGTCGTAGGCCGAAGCCTGATAGACTGCCCTGTGCAGCGCAATGTTCCTGTAAGTGTGGTCCTGCACCATGACAGGCGCAAAGTTCTCTTCAGGTGCACCGGGGTATTGCCCGATCCGCACCTTCTGCCCGTCGGCCATGGCCGTCTGGACCATGAAGACAGCAGACAAAGCCAGTAAGAGTCGGTTGATAATTGCTTTCATAGGCATGCGGAGTTTGAAAATCTCTATATACTTATATATTGTATATACGTGTTTACCCTATATTTTATTGCATCTTTCGCGCGTAAAATGATTAACGTACGCACACGGATAAAGCCATGGATATAGCCCGTCCCCCGACCCTGCCAAAGGAGAGGAAAGCCCACCCTGACTTCTCCCGCGGGAGGGGACTATTGCTTGAGGGTTATTCACTTCATGCAGAACTGTCCAGGCGCAACGTCTGGGGGTGTGGGCGTCTCGCCCGCACTTTCCGCACGTCCGGCAATCATGGAGACGGAACCTGCCTTGCGATGTGCGGGCGGGGCACCCACACCCCCAGCCTCCAAAAATCAAAGTGTCAGATTTTTAACGGTTTTGCTTACACTTTGATTTTTCAGTACTTTGAAAAACAGGCGGTTTTGGACCGATTTCCGTGTTAATAAGTGTGAATTGTCGGTTTTTTGCACAAAACGGAAAAATCAGTTAAGTGTTAGGGGGGAAACACTTAACTGTTTCCGGAAAATTAGTTAACTATTTTCGATCCGGCACTTAAGTGTTTTTGAGGCAAAACTTAACTGTTTCGGGGCAAAAACTGAGGTTTTTCGGCCTCAAAACCGCAATTTCCCGGCCAAAAATGCAGAAAATGGGGGCTGAAAACTGCACAAACCGGCTGTTTTGTGCATGAATTTAACGGATTTTTGGTTAAAAACGGACGGTTTTTGTTAACACTTCACATCCATAAAAACTTATTCAACTGATTATCAACGGTTTACAAAACAACTCTCTAAAACTCGGAATTTCCGCCGGCGCGCAAAAATCCGGTTCCGCCCGACTTTTCAGAAAAGAACAGAAAATCAAAAAGTAAGCAAAAGTGTTAAAATTCTGACATTTTGAAAAATCCATTCCGCAGTTCAAACCGATACAGTGCACCTTACTTTGTTTCAATACTCGAAGAACGGGAACAAAAAAAGCGGAGGCAGGGTCCCGCATGGAAATGGACCGTTGCCTCCGCGTGTGTTTTACTGGTCGTCTGATGTTTGCTATTTCTTGAGGATTTTCTTATTGTTCACGATATGTATGCCCGGGTCCTCGGGATTGGCACGCCGACCGGCAAGATCGTACACAGTAGTGGTACCGTAATCAGGCGGAAGGACCTGTGCTATGGCAGAGGAAGTCCCGGACTTGATGACGAACACCGTATAGCTGTAGGGTTCTACCGGCAGCGGGTCGCCTGGTGTGATTGTACCTTCAACCGGCACATAGCGTCGCGGACAGAGCATGGTGTTCACACCATCCTTGGGGCCGGAAAGCGAGGAGTAAGTGATACTCTCCACTTCGCCGAAGTTCTGAAGCACGAGGTTGATGTTGCGCTTGCTGGTGAGGTAGTTCACCACGTGGACCACGATTTCCGTTCCATCCTCATTGCGTGTGGCCGTAATATCCGACCCGCGCACTGAGGAAGATATGGCAACCATCTGGCTGTGATGGTTTTCCGCAGCCATCTGCTGTGCATAGTAGGGCGGCTGCATCCATGTGCTTGCAGGCGAGAAGAAGATCTGTCCCTGATCCCATCCATTGTCATTCTGCTGGTCAGGCTGCAGTGCATTGGCCGGACTGTCCAGAGGCACGAATCCGTTGCTGCGGCGCACCACATTGAGCATTGTGGCGTGAGCCAGGGCACGTGCCATGTCGTGCGTGTTTCCGTTTTCCTCGAATACGGCACACTTCATCTCTGTATCCGGATTCCATTGCAGGAAGAGCTGCTTCATCTGCTTGATTTCCGTTTCCGCCGTCAGTGCCTGCTGCGTGGTTTCGGTCCAGGGATGATAGTCCCAGTAGGCGGCCTTTCCGTCAGTGGCATGGAACACGTATTCCATGGTTTCCTGCTGGTCCGGTCTCCACCATGCGGCGTTGATGAACTGCATGTCGGGATATACAGCGTGTATGGCATCATAGAGCAGGAGGAAACGCTCCACATAGTGCTCATAGGCCGAACGTTCTGTTGTCCAGATGTTTTCCTCGTTGCCGATTTCGATGAACTTCACGTCATAGGCTTCTATCTCGCGAAGCATCTTGAGCACATCCTCAGGATTGTCTTCGATGTTGATGGCGAAAGCCGGTTCTGTGCCGATGAGGCGTGCGAACTGCACGAACTCCGGAATGGCGAATCCGTTGGTGCTGTGCAGGTACCAGTGGCCCTTGTACGGTTCACGTGTCTCAGGATTTCCAGTCATGTTGCATGTAAGGTACTCTGCAGCGTTAATCATGGTTCCTCCATAGCGCAGGAAAGTGAGCCTCTCCTGCTTGAAGGCCTCTGTGATGTCCTTGCGGAACGGATAATTGTCTGTATAGAGCATCACCTGGTCGGCCCAGATATCGCCGCTTTCGCCGAGCAACAGTGTGTAGCGTGCCAGTGAGTCACTCTCTGCCGGAGTGAGGTCAACGGCAAAACGGTTCCAGTCGGTTGTGATGCCTTCGATTTTTGTACGTGCATATTCCTTTGTCCCGTCATAGTTCTGGAGGCAAACCCATGCACTGGTGGCTGTTCCTTTCAGATATACCACGTTGTGGAGTGTCTCGCCTTCATTCACGGCAATGCCCCATTTGTTCAGTCCACGGTTGCAGATACCGTCACCCTCAGCACCACTGATCATCTGTGAGCTTTCGCCCGTGAAGGATGTCTGACTGTCATGTGCGTATGTTCCGTTGCCTACAGCCTCCCACATCCTGGATACGCCAGTGGGTTCATAAGCCAACTCTACAGTCTGACCGTTGATTTTCAGGTTGCGGTAACTGGCTGTTCCACCGTAGCTGCGCAGACCAACCTTGCCCTGAAGGAGGGGAGTAGAACTGTTGTCTATGTATGAGTGGATGAGATTGTCGTTGAGATAGATGTCAGCGTGCGTTCCGTCGAATACCACGCGCAGTTTGTTCCATTCGCCTTCTGTGAGTACATCAGCTTCCTTGTCTATGATGGACTGCCAGTTGTGTTCATGCTTTCCGAACACGAAGTGGTGCGAAGAGGCATTGAGACTGGCTTCGTAGCCAAGGAAGTTGTCCGGGCCACCACCGGCCTCTGCCACGTCGAAAATGAATCCTGCTATGGCTCCGATAGCATCCAGCCTCACTTCGACCTCTATTTCGCCCTGCCTGTTTTCCCATCCTTGATAGACAGCCTTTCCATGGGTGTTGGTGATGACGCGCATGAGTTCACCTTCAATGGACCAGCTGCTGTCATACTGCTTGAATCCTGCTATCTGCACGGGTTTAGGCTCAAAGGCTACAGGAACACCGTCGATGGTCAGATTGCGGTAGCTGGCCGAACCGCCATAACTGCGTAGTCCCACCATGCCTGATGTGAGCGGATTGTTGGTATCATCGTTCTCGAACACCTTGGCATCATTCACATAGCATGTCAGGTGTGCTCCATCCTGTTCCACACGCAACTTGTTCCATTCTCCTTTCCCGTTGAATGCAACCGGTGTGTCTTCAATGGGTTGCCAGTTGTGCTCATGCTTTCCAAACACGAACGAGCCCTTCTCGGCATTGAGGCTCACCTCATAGCCATTGAAGGCATCGGCTCCGTCGGCAGCATTCGACACACAAAGCAACAGACCCGCAATGGCAGCTGCACTTTCTATGCGCATTTCCACTTCGACAGTGGCCTTGCTTACGTTCTGTGCCTGATAGATTATCTTTCCGAATCCACTGGTCATGATTTGAATCATGTCATTGGATTTGCTCCACTGTGCATCATAGGCAGTGAAGTCCTTGAATCCCATAACGGCAGGTTCCTCGAATCCTTCGCCGAAGATGCGCTGGTCATAGAGGCCTCCGTAGATTTCGTGGTTCACGTCTTCGGCTCCCGCACCGTAGATGAGCGGACTGATTTGTGCTTCTACCTTGCCTGCGTCCACTGTCAATGTCTGAGCCGGAAGGACGGAAGCATTAAGGAACAGAAGAGCCGGGAGGATTAATCCTTTTGGTTTCATAAGTTCTTGTTTTTTTTTAAGTTTAACGTATTTAGGCAGTAAGACGCGACATCCGCCAGTTGAATCCTGATTTCCACAATCTTTTGGCAATGAAGCGTTTCTATCGGCTGCAAAGATATGTCATTTTATCCAAACTGGTATGAACTGGTACGATAATTTAATTAAAGTTAACAGAATGATTTGTTCCAGGCTTTTCCATACCACAAAAAAGGCGGGCAATCCATGGACTATTTCCATTGGACTCCCGCCAATAAACCATTGATAGACTAATGTTTACAATTAGTCAAACCCTTTCCCGGATTGTGTACATCGGACTATACTCATCTATCGCTATCTATGAAGACTTTTTTTGATGAGGTGCCACATTTTACTATATATATTCCTTTAGGCCATGTATTCACGCTCAGTTGTACTGTTCCAGCCGATGGAATGATAGCTTCCGCCATACACAGTCCAGCACTGTTAGATATATGTATGGTAGCGTATCGGGGACCGCTCAAGCTGAGTATGCCTCCGCTGATGTCCATCCTGCATCCCCCGTCTGTCCCCACATTGTTCCGGTCTATTCCCGACCCTATGCGCTCTATCCGGATGGCACAAGCCTTGTCATTCCAGTCAGAACCTATCCACGAGGTCGATTCCGTCCATGTCTTGCCGGTTCCGACACAAACCGGTGTCGTGAACATGGTGACCTGATAGCCTTCCTCCAACTTAAAAGAAGTGATGTCCTTGGCTTTGACGCCATAGAGCGCCAATTCTGCCTGGGTGAACTCACCTTCAGGCAATCCTACGGCATATCCTCCATAGTTGATGTCCTGATAGAACAAGCCCACCGGTTGGTCTGTAGTCCTTGTCCCGAACACACGGTTGATAGCTGACGCCCATTCATTGACATTGCGCGCCTCGCTATTATAGTTCCATAGGAATCCTCCCACAGCACTCGTACTGTTTTTCCAATTGGTGAATTTCGTGACCATGGAGTTGAGGTCGCTGCTGGATTCACAGTCGAACCCGACATACATGGGTAGTCCGCCGAACACATCCCAGTCGTCCGGATTGTTGTAGCTTCCTCCACCATAGGTCTGAAGATAGACCATTTCGCATGTTCCCGGCTTTTCCGCATTAATTTGCTCCACCATGCTTTTCCAGAACGTCTTGTTGGTATAGGGGGCTATGGTAGTCTTGTAGCCTATTTCTGCCAGCATGAGGTGAAACTTCACGGCTGTGCTCACATCATAGTCCTGTTCCTGGTCGTTGTTCACAGCCACAATTTCCGGTATGGCCTCCTTCAGTGCCTTGAAGTTCTTGTATAGCGTGGTTTCCGGTCCTGTCCCATTGGCATCAATGAACTTCTTGATGTTTCCGTATGCACCGTTTCCCCAACCACCAATACATATCTCTATTCGGTTGATGCTCGTGGGCATCCTCAGGAGGTTCTTGATATCACTTACATAGTAAGGCTGGTATTTCCCGAACACATAGGCACCGTCCTGGCAGATGATGCCCCCTGCTTCTGCAGCGGTCTGCGAATCCCAGCTGAAATCGGTGGTCAACGTGCCGTCACTTTCCACATTGACGTTGAACAGTATGGCAGTGGTATAGCCAGAGTTACGTAGGTTGCTGATTGCAGTGGTCCGATTGCGCCTGATATGTCCACAGGCATAGATTGCTGACTGTGCAAATGTCTCCATCGAAGTACAAATAAGCAGCAAGGCTGCCAATAGGTTTCTTGTTTTCATTTTTCTGAAGGTTTATTGTTGTCTGTCGTTTTCTTCCTGATAACAGTCAGCCCGTCGCGCAATGGCAGGATGACCTTTTCCACACGCGTGTCGGCCGCAATGTGGTCATTGAAGGCTCTTATGCCCTGTGTCTGGCTATCGTGGTCGTAGGCCGGGTCAACGACATGGCCGTCCCACAGGGTATTGTCGGCCAGAATGAATCCACCCGGCCTTGTGATAGCCAGTACCGTCTCATAGGTTTTCACATACGTGCGTTTATCCCCGTCGATAAAGGTTAGGTCGAACGCTATGCCAAGCTGCGGTGCCAGTATGTTGGCATCGCCTATGGTGAAGGTAATCCTATCGGCCACCGGCGAGTTTTCTATCCATGGCCGCGTGAAGTCTTCCATCTCATCGTTTATCTCGTACGTGTAGAGATGTCCGCCCGCTTCCAATCCTTCTGCCAGGCAGATGGCCGAATATCCACTGAAAGTGCCCACTTCAAGCACATTTGCGGGTCTTATCATGTGCACGAACATCCTGAGCAGCCTTCCCTGCAAGTGGCCGCTGGCCATGCGGCCATGTATGGTGTACAGGTTGGTTGCCCGGTAAAGCCGGTAAAGATACTCGCCCTCGGCATCAATATGTGCCCGTAAATAATTGTCAAGCTGTACGGTCATGAATTCTTCTCAAGGAGTGCCGAGACGGCCAAACGATAGGAGTCGAGTCCGAACCCGCAAATTACACCCACGCACGCGCACGATATATAAGAATTGTGGCGGAATTCCTCGCGTTTGTGCACATTGCTGATATGCACCTCCACTACCGGGGTCCTGAGCGACCGGATACAGTCCTGCAAGGCTATGCTGGTGTGCGTATAGGCACCGGCGTTCAGCACTATGCCGTCATAGCTGAACCCCGTCTCCTGCAGCTTGTTAATCAGGTCGCCTTCTATGTTGCTCTGGAAATAGTCTATTTCCACTTCTGGAAAACACCTGCGCAGCTGTTCCAGATAGGCCTCGAAAGTGGAACTGCCGTAAATACCCGGTTCACGCGTGCCAAGCAGGTTAAGGTTTGGACCGTTGATAATTTGGATTTTCATTTTTAATCATTAAATTTGCACAAATTTTCTGCAAATGTATATAAAATCCACGATATTCCGCACCGGCAGCATATATAAACTGTTTTTCTTACCTTCTGTCAGTGTAGGATTCCACCCACATATACGTGTATTATGTACAACACCGGACAGGACTGCCAATGGAGGACAAAGACCGCAATGACCTGCAGAAACGTGTAGTGAAGTCCTACATGCGCTACCTGAAACTGGAGCGCAACTACTCTGCCAATACACAGGAAGCTTACTCCCACGACCTGGAGTGGCTATTCCGCTATTGCTCCGAAGCACAGAAGGCTCCGCTGTCGCTGAGCTTTGATGACCTGTCGGACTTTGCGGCACAACTCCACGAATACAGTATCGGGCCATCCTCACAGGCACGCATCCTGTCAGGCGTACGTTCGTTCTACCGCTACCTGTTGCTCGAAGGCTACATCGAGGTCGATCCCACCGAACTGTTGGCTTGGCCAGAACAGGGCAAACATCTGCCCGAAGTGCTCACCACCGATGAAATAGACCGTCTGCAGGCAGCCATCGATCTCTCGATCCGGGAGGGACAGCGCAACAAGGCCATCATAGAGATGCTCTTCTCCTGCGGACTGCGCGTTTCCGAGCTGGTGAACCTGAAGATTTCCAACCTCTTTCTTGAAGAGCAATTCGTGCGCATCATAGGCAAGGGCAACAAGGAACGACTCGTCCCCATGTCACCCAAAGCTGTCAGGGAACTGCGACTCTGGTTCCATGACCGCAATCTCATGAACATAAAACCTGGAGAAGAAGACTATGTGTTCCTGAATAAGCGAGGAACACATCTCACACGCACCATGATACTCATCATTATCAAGCGGCTGGCTGAAGAAGCCGGCATCCGGAAGAACATCTCACCCCACACCCTGCGTCACTCCTTTGCCACAGCACTGCTCAAGGGTGGTGCCGACCTACGTGCCATCCAGGCCATGCTCGGCCATGAAAGCATAGAAACCACGGAAATCTATACCCACCTTGACACCGCAACCCTGCGCGAGGAAATCCTGCTCCACCATCCACGCAACAGGAAACCACGCCACTGATTGTACAAAAACAGGCAAACGGAAACCCGGCCTTCCTGCAAAATACAGCACAGACATAGCCTACAGACCTGTAGGCATCAAAACCAAGCTACATGAACACAAAGTCCGCTTAGCCTTCCCCTACTTTATCTTTCACCTGTCCCCAGCAGCCATTCAGCACGTGCAGATGTAGCTGATAATATGTAAGTTAACGTGAGTTCAATGAAATCTAAGTGTCTGTAAACTGCCCCTGTACACAGCCATTTACACAATTTCC
>JBJEHA010000025.1:0-17007 GCA_051875605.1 Prevotella sp.
ACCTCTTGGAGAGAGGTATGTGCCAAAACCTTCCCGGAAGGCTCTGCAGGACTGTTTCCTGACCATAGGAGACTGCCCGATGAAACGGGGAAAATCGACTTCTGCATATTCGCCCGGCAGAGCCAGCAGACACAGCGCGGCCACTGCATGACAACGGGAACAGACATACAGAGTTTAAAATTTTCATCTTGGGGCATTGTGGTCGTGAGATTATAATGCCCTCTCTTAAGACAGTAAAAACTCTATCGCCAACATGCCTGACAAAAAAATGAAAGCAGCGCACGCGCGAACATATTTATATATATAGCAGATGTATAAGAGAGGAACGGCCCGGGAGGGCAGTTGTTCCGGACTAAACAGACGAGCATCGCCTGCACAGAATTGAGCGACAGACTCGGCAATACAAGTAAAACTCTATATAAAGCATGATGAAACATTCTAACATTCTTCTCATCGCTGCCATCGCGATGGGATGGGGCAATGCACAAAAGGCAGACGCCCAATGGACGGGGCACAACCCCGCTGATGTCACCGTGGCATCGGCAGCTACCGATGCGGACGATGAACACACGCTCTATCTGTATAACCCCAAGACAGGATTGTTCCTTAACCTCGGCGGATACTGGGGAACACAGCCCGGTCTGCATGAGGTGGGCATACCCCTCAAGCTCATTGCCACAGACGGCGGACGATATAAGATATGCACAGGAATCGTCAGCAAGAAGGATTACAAAGACAAGGACTGGTGCATAGGCTATGTGCGCAACATTGATACCGGATCTACAGATCCCAAGGACTACAACAACTTCTACATGGACCGTCTGGGAATGAAAGCAAATAACATAGACTATGACGGCTTGGTAAAGGCTACACTCGAGCCTGTAGAAGGAAAGGAAAACACCTACACCATCAGTTTCTATGACTATGGCTATAACCATATTGATGAGGATGGGAATGACCAGACAACCGGAACCGTTTACACCTACACTTACACTTCTGCAAGTCATCGACACACAAATGGCACAGTTACCAGTTCAAGCTCGGGGACAGGCACCTTTACATCGACAACACCCCTGGATGAAGAGACTTTAGCAGCCCACACATGTGGAGCAGAATTTACAAGAGGGTATCGAACATACACCTGTACAGCAACTCCTGGCTTTACACTTACAGATACAAAGACGGAGGAAATAACCCCCTCCGGTGATGCTTCAAACACCATTGGCCAGACGCTCTATTTCGTAGCCAATGCCGAGACCAAGGGTGTTGACGGTTTGACAGAAAAACCTGCGGACGGTGAAGCCGACTGGGTGATTGTGACCCTGGCCAACCTGAAGGCCGAGTTCAAGGACAAACCTGCCAGCGATGCCAGGCCCGCAGATGCAACCTTCCTGATACAGGACCAGAACTTCAACAGGAACAACACCAACATTACATACTGGACTTCCTTTGCCTCACCCGTACAAAGCCCCAATGCACCTTCAACGAACCAGTTCTACGTAGGCAACGGTGTACTGTCCCTAAGTGCAGACCCATGGACAGACTACAACGACCTCTACGGCCAGTACTGGAACGCCAACATCATCAACGGAGGCACCGGAACAGTGAGCCAGGATGTGGAAATCTATCGTGAAGGATGGTACCGCGTACGCTGCAAGGGCTTTGTATCGAAAGCTGATGGCAGCAATGTCACCTCCAGGCTCTATGCCACCTGCCCGACCAACACATCGTACAACAAGACCGTTTCCTCCGACCTGAACGTACTCACGGCAGAACTGCCCGCCATTGACGAGGAAACCGAATATGCCGCCAAGTTCCATGACGGCATGACCAGATACACACAGGCCGGAAAGGCTTTCAAGGCCAACCAGTATAACAACGACCTCCTGATCTATGTGGAGGGCGCCACTGAAACGGCCAAGAAGACACTGACCATAGGCATTAAGGTGGCTGACAGCGAAAACGACGACTGGACCTGCTTCGACGACGTGCAGCTGCAATACTGCGGCAAGGGCGACCTCGTGCTCAGCGAGACAGAGACGGAATCTGCATACATGGACAAGCAGGTGGATGCAGACTTCTCCTATACCCTGATCCTGAAACGCACCATGAAGGCCGGGATATGGAACTCGCTGGTGCTGCCCGTGGAACTGACCGCACAGCAGTTCAAGACGGCCTTTGGCGACGATGCCAAGCTGTCGGTGCTCGAAGGCGTGGTCAACAACGGCACACGCATCAACTTCAACCTCGTGGACATGAGCGATGACAACCAGAAGGTGGTGACTCCGGGCATGCTCTACATCATGAAGCCCTCGAAGAACCCCAACGTGCAGGAAGGCACCTACACAAAGACCCTGAACGACAACAGCACCATCGAGGTGACAGCTCCCTACTACACCATCAACAACGTGACACTGAAGGCAGCGCCCGAAAACACACAGTTTGAAATCACACCCGAAAAGAACGAGACCGTGGAGGACGGCGAAATCACATTCAAGGGCATCTACGTGTCGAGCGGCACAGAGACCATTGTCCCGGCAAGGTCGTTCGTACTCGGAGCCAACGACGGCCGGTGGTATCACACACAGTCAAACCTCCCCATCAAGGGCTTCCGCTGCTGGATAGCCACCTCCAACGCATCCACAAACGTGAAGTTCAGCATCAACGGCGTGGATGAAGGCAATGTGACCGGCATAGAAGGCGTGGAGACCGGCATCGACACCGGTGTGGCAGGCAACATATTCAACCTCAACGGACAGCTGGTGCGCTCGGGCAGCAACTCCACCGATAACCTGCCCAAAGGCATCTACATCGTGAACAAGAAGAAGGTAATCGTAAAATAAGGAAGCGGATATGAAAAAGGAAAAATATATTGCACCCGAAGTACTGGCTATGTCCGTACTGACGGAAACCATGATAGCCACAAGCATAGACAACGACGGCACAGGAGGTGAAGGCCCCCAGACACCCATTGACGGCGACCCTGAAGGGGGTATCGGTTCGAAAGACAATCTATGGGAAATGGGTGAAGACAACCTATGGGATTGACCGTCAAAGACCATGTGTCTGAAAACACTGCACCCCATGAAGGGAACCTCGGGAACGGGGTTCCCTTTTGGGGTTATATCTGACCCTTACAAAATCACAGGAAATACACAACATGATGAAAAATCAAGAGAACTACCGGCAGCCTGACGTGAGCTGCATCAGACTCGAGACTGAAGGAGACGGCCTGCTGGCCGGAAGTGGAAAATACGGCGTGAACGTGGACGGAGAGAACGAAATACCGTCCGGCGACGCCAACGAAGGCATTCTTCCCGATGACATCGATGCCAAGGACAACAGCCAGTTTGGCGAGAATGACATCTGGGCCGACGACTGGAAAGAATAACATTATGGACAAACACATTTCTGCATTATGAAAAAAAGAGGACTTTCAGGAATAGCATTCGCCATGCTCTCGTGCATGACCGTCTGGGCACAGCCAGCCGGACTGACACCCACAGACGGCGGAACCTATCTGATCTACAACGTTGCAACAGGTACATACATGGCCGATGACGGCACGGGCGAACTGACCCTTTCGTCAAATGGCATGGCCGTGACACTGAACGAACTGTCCGACGGCACCTACCAGCTCAGCACGCCATCAGGCACCATCGGATCCGATGTCCTGGATTTCGTGCGCTGTGACGGAACAGGCACCTATGACAACTGGACCATCACACTGGTAGAAGGCTACACCGACCGGTACAACATAGGCTGCTACGTGACAGACAACTATGCCTTCTCCTACCTGCGCTGGAGCAGCATTCTCAAAAAGCTGTTCAAATCGCCCACCCTGCCTGATGCCACCCTGGAAACGGCACAGTGGATATTCGTGGACTACACAGAGCAGGAGCCCACCATCGTGACGTTACAGGAAACGACCACAGACTACAGCGTGCCAGAGTTCAGCGGAAACGCGACAGTACATCTGGAACGCACGCTCACGCTGAACAGCTGGAACACCTTCTGTGTGCCCTTCTCCATTCCGGCCGAACAGGTGAAGGCCGCCTTTGGCAACGACTGCAAGGTGGCACAATACACGGACTGCGACGAGACCACACTCTACTTCCAGACCGTGGGGAACATCGAAGCGGCAACGCCTTACCTCCTGCGTCCCACAGCCGAACGCACAGGATCCTACTATGAATTCACCGATGTGACCCACTTCGCCGAAGCACCGCAGACGGCTGACTTCAACGGCGTGAAGTTCGTGGCCTCCTTCCAGACAGGTGAAGCCCCGCAAGGCAGTTACGTGCTGCGCAAGAATGAAGTCTATCACCTGCCCAGCGCAATGGCCATGAAAGCATTCCGCGGCTACTTCATCGAAGAAAGCGGGAATGCCAAGATCGCCAACTACGTCATCGACAGTGAACAGACCGGCATTGAAGCCATTGAGACAGGCGACAACACATACACCGTGTTCAACCTCAACGGACAATGCATCTGCAACGCTGTCAAGAACCTTGAAGCCCTGCCCAAAGGCGTGTATATCATTAACGGAAAGAAAACAGTCATCAGATAAACAGAACAAACTATGAAAAGATATTTATTTTGCCTACTGGTTCTTCTGGCAACCTCCATACCATACGCTGCCGCCCAGCCCGTAACAGGCAAGACCTATTGGATAAAGCCCTACAGCGACCAGTCCAAAGTGCTGGGCGTAGAGAAAGACGACAACAACAGCCCCATCAAGGTGCTGGCGGCAGACACCAGCAACAAACGACTGCAATGGCAGGTGAAGAAAGGCTGGAACACCGGAACATGCGTGTTTGTCAATGCCAACTCAGACAGAGCCTTCGACCTGGCTGTCAACGGCTATTACCAAAGGAATGAGACCCCGCTGATATGGGATTACCTGAACGACTATAATGACAACCAGGACATCTACCTGGACGATGCCGGCAATGGTGCCTATTATATCAGGGTCAATGCAGATGAAGTGGATGGCAATGAAGGAACAAAGTCCGACCACTATCTGGCCATAAACGGAACTGCAACAAGCATCAGCCGGACAACAAGCGGTGCAACGGCATTCGTTTTCGAGGAAGTGGACAACTCAAGCAGCGGTTCCACCACATTCCAGCAGAGCTGGGTGCAGGACCAGTCTGTGCTTGAAGACAACAAGGAGGCTGCACACGCCACCTTCATTCCATATACATCCACTGCACTCATGCAGGCGGATGCCTGTTACGACAAGCCGTGGATTGCCCCCACCAAGGCCATGACAATGAGCCTGAACGGCACATGGAAATTCAGCTATGTGGCCGACTATGGCACGACCACCTTGCCCGGTGAAACCGATTTCTACGGCAACGATGCTGATGTGAGCGGATGGAGCGACATCCCCGTTCCCTCCTGTTGGGAAATGCACGGCTACGACCAGCCCGTATATGTGAACGTGGGCTACCCGTTCACTGTGAATCCGCCCTACATCAGCAAGCTCACCGACAGCAAATACACCTACGATGCCAATCCCGTGGGCAGCTACCGGCGCACATTCACGTTGCCTGAAGGATGGACGGGAAAACGCGTCATGGTACACTTCGACGGCGTGTGCAGCGCGGCCGTGGTCTGGGTGAACGGACAGTACATGGGCTACTCGCAGGGTTCCAACACTGATGCAGAGTTCGACATCACACCGGCTGTACACGAAGGCGAGAACAACATTGCCGTGCGCGTGTATCGCTGGTGCGACGGCAGCTATCTGGAAGGCCAGGACATGTGGCACCTCTCGGGCATACACCGCGACGTGTACTTAGTGGCCACGCCCAAGACCTTTGTCAGCGACCACTACATCACCACCACCTCACTGAGCAGCGACGCCACCTCATGCAGCGCGCTCAACGTGGCACTGGACATAGACAACCGCGACGGTGAATCCACCACCAAGACAGTGGAGATGGAACTGCAGGATGCCAACGGCACGACCATTGCCACAAAATCGCAGACCGTGAGCATCAGCGGAACCTCTGCTACCGCCACGCTCTCCACAGGAAGCCTCTCCGGCCTCACCCCATGGTGCGCAGAGAAGCCTTATCTCTATACGGTCATCGTGAGACAGAAGAGCGCATCCGGAACGGAAGAGATGGTCTTCTCCACAAAATACGGATTCCGCAACATCGCAACCGTGAACAGCGGGAACAACCACTACGTGACGGTGAACGGCAAGCGCATCTTCTTCAAGGGCGTGAACACGCAGGACACCCATCCGCTCTACGGACGGAGCATAGACGTGGCCACCATGCTCAAGGACATCACCTTGATGAAGCAGGCCAACGTGAACATGCTGCGCACCAGCCACTATCCGCGCCAGCCCAAGATGTATGCCATGATGGACTACTACGGGCTGTACTGCGTGGACGAGGCCGATGTGGAATGCCATGCCTGCAAGAGCCTGACCACCAACAGCGCATGGACCGATGCCTACATGGACCGCACAGAGCGCATGGTAAAGCGCGACCGCAACCACCCGAGCATCGTGTTCTGGTCGCTGGGCAACGAGAGCAGCTGCAGCTACAACAACAGCAACTTCGCCTATACCTACAACCTGTGCAAGTCGCTCGACGGCACGCGCCCCGTGCACTATGAAGACTGCGTGCGCTCAGGCTGCAACCAGCACACCGACATAGGCTCGGACATGTACCCAAGTCTGGAATACACCAACTACACCTACTTCGGGAACTATCTCAACGGCCGCAGCGGCAAGCCCTACTTCATGTGCGAGTATGCCCACGCGATGGGACAGTCGGCCGGGAACCTGCAGGACTACTGGGACCAGATAGAGAGCAGCACGGGAGTGATTGGCGGATGTATATGGGACTGGGTGGACCAGGCCGTCTATGACCCGCAGCGCATCAAGAACGGGCAGCCGCTGGAGCAAGAAGGCACTGGATTCCACTACTACGTGTCGGGCTATGACTACACACCCGTGACCAACAACGTGAGCGACGGTTTCCAGGGCAACTTCCTGAACAACGGCATCATCACCGCCGACCGCCGCTGGACAGCCAAGCTCACGGAAGTGAAGCATGTCTATGAATACGCCGACTTCACCGGACTCAGCGACAAGACACTCACAGTGAAGAACAAATACCACTTCACCAACCTCAACGAGTTCTTCATCATCTATACCGTGCTGCGCGACGGACGGGAGGTGGAAAGCGGCATCGCCACCATGCCCTCTGTGGCACCGGGCAATACCGGAACCGTCAGCCTTCCCTACACCACAGCATGCACGGACGACTGTGAATACCTCATCAACATCAGGCTGTGTCTCTCCGCCGCACAGCCATGGGCCTTCAGAGGCTATCCTGTAGCCGAAGAACAGTTCACGCTCAAAGAACGCGGCAGCCTGCCCGCCATCTCCGCCTCCGGCACACTCTCCAAGAGCAACAAGACCGTAAGCGGCACCGCCGACGGCAAGGCCTTCAGCGTGAACTTCGACAGCAACGGCATGCTCTCCAGCTACATCTTCAACGGAAAAGAGCTGATTGCAGCCGCGCCCGAGTACAATGACTTCCGCAACATCGACAACGAGTGTACAGACGAAGACGACAGCCAGACCTACTCGCCCACCAGCAACGGCATCACCAGCCACAAGGCCGGTACGCTGACCAAAAACGGCAACAACTACACACTGACCACAACCGCATCAGGCTCCAAGTGCAGCTACACCGTGGACTACACCATCTATCCCAACGGTGTGGTAGATATGGACGTGACACTCACCACCTCCTCCACCATGCTGCGACGCAAGGGCATGGCCATGCAGTTTGCAAGCGGATTCGACCAGGTGGAATACTATGCCAAGGGACCTTGGGCAAACTATTCCGACCGCAACACAGGCTCCTTCCTGGGCCGCTTCCGCACTACCGTCGATGGCATGTTCGAGGAACTCACCCATCCGCAGACCAACGGCGACCACCTCTCACTGCGCGACCTGGTGCTCACCAGTCCGGACAACGGGCTGAGACTGCGCATACAGACCGAAGGCGACGTGGCCTTCTCGCTCACCCACTACGATGAGACGCAATGGAGCCACGACACCAAATACACCTGCTTCCATCCCTACGACCTGGAAAAGAGCAGTCAGGTGTTCGCACACTTCGATGCCTGGCAGCGTGGACTGGGCAACCGCAGCTGTGGCGGTGACTACTGTCTGGCCAAATACAAGTGTCCTACAGGCAGCAGTTCGTTCAAGCTGCGATTCACACCGTCAGCACTGTAGGCAAAGAAAAGACTGAACGGCACCCCATCCCTAAAACAGAAAACACACGGCACGCTTCCGGAGACTTGTCGCTCCGTGGGCGTGCCGTTTTCCGTGCACCTGTCCTAACCCCCGACCGGTCATTGGACCGCATGAACCTTCCCTGAACCTGACTTGACGGCCATGACGGCCGGGCTTAAAGACAAAACCGGAAACACCGAACCGGAAAGTTGCGGAAAGCGAACTGAAAAGTCTCCGGCTGTTAACCATAATCTGTAGTTCACGCCGTGAACACTATAGTTCACAGTGTGAACACTATAGTTCACGCCGTGAACACTATATTCCACGGCGTGAACTACAGATTGGACTGTGCTCCCTTGAAGATTATACTTTGCCTTTACAGACTTTCCGGTTCACTGTTTCCGACTTTTCGCCCCGCCCTTTCCGTCCGGTCACGGAGGCGGTGTCTCCTGTGCCCTTCCGCGTGGCCACAAAACAGCAGGCGCACCGGAAGACAAGGCAAAAAAACAGCCGCAGCCACAGTGTGCGGCTACGGCATTTCCGTAATGACGGCAGTCACGGCGACCCTACGGCTCCGGATGGTAGTCCTTGGGCAGGACACCGAACTGCTGCTTGAAGCACTTGGTGAAATAGGAGGCCGAAGTAAAGCCTACTCTCGTTGCCACTTCCGATATGCTCAGTCCCTCCCTGATCAGTTGCTCCGCCTTCATCATGCGCTGCTGTTTCAGGAAATCGACAGGCGACAGGCCGGTGATGGACTTCAGCTTGCGGTAGAAGCTGGAGCGGCTCATGTTGGTCTGTTCTGCAAGGGTCTCGATGGAGAAGTCCTCATCGGCAATGTTCTCGTCCAGCACGCTCTGCACCTTTTCTATGAATACCACGTTCTGCTGGCTGATGCCATAGTCCGAGGGCTGGATCATCTTCAGGTTGCCGTTGAGCGTGCTCATGCGCTTGTGGAAGTTCTGCCTCAGGCGCAGCAGGTTCTCAATCTGTATATGCAGCTGCTGGATGGAGAACGGCTTCTCCACATAGGCATCGGCTCCGCTCTTCAGCCCCTCGACCTTGGCCTCCATCGTGATCTTGGCAGTGAGCAGGATGATGGGAATGTGGCTGTAGTTGATGTCGTTCTTTATGCGCCCGCACAGTTCCAGGCCGTCCATCACCGGCATCATGACATCGCTGATGATGACATCGACCTCCGTGCGCAGCAGCACCTGCATGGCCTCGGCGCCGTTCCTTGCCTTCACCACCCTGTACCATGCGGAAAGCGTCTGCGCGGTGAGATTCAGCAAATCGTGGTTGTCTTCTACAATCAGCAAGGTGAAGGGCGTTCCGCCGTTGTCAGCCATCTCCACCTCATTGCCCTCCTCATCGTGCAAGGTGTCATGGACTTCCTTCATCTGCCTTTGCCCGGTCCTGGTGGTGTCCGCGGCCTCAAGATTCTGCTCGATGGGCAGGAAAAGGGTGAAATGCGACCCGCTGCGCGGTGCGTCTGTCACCGTGATCCGTCCGCCATGGGCCAGTGCAAGCGCCCTGGCATAGGCCAGTCCGATGCCGGTGCCCTTCATGCTGGCAATCCTGTCTTTATCTACCTGATAGAATGTATCGAAGATGCGTTCCTTGTCGGCATCGGGAATGCCCGGCCCGTCATCACTCACATGCAGCTCCACGAACCTTTTGTCGGCAGAGCATTGCATGCTCATCACAATGCGCGAATGGGAGTATTTCAGCGCATTGCTCATCAGGTTGGTCATGATTTTCCTGATGCAGCTCCTGTCCATGTCCGTATAGATGTCCTCTTCGGTGAGTTCCAGCTGTATGGTCTTTCCATCCACCTCCACGAAGGTGGCGAACTGTGCATAGACCTCCTGCATGAAGGCCTTGACAGAGCAGCGTTCCTTGTGCAGGCTGATGCTTCCGTTCTCCACCTTCTGGAAATCCAGCAATTGGGTGGTGATGCCAAGCAGATAGTTCATGTTCTGCCTGATGATGGAAATGTATTTGGTATCTTCCGGCCCATGCTCCCTGCTCTCCATGCACTCCAGGGGCAGGGAGATCAGGCTGAGCGGAGTGCGGATTTCATGGACAAGGTTCACGAAGAAGTTGATCTTCGATTCGAAGTTGCGTTTCTCCTGCTCTATCCTGTATTCCTTCATCTGCGTGTCGTAGCGCGAACGCAGGACCGACCGGGCACGCTGGTAGATCAGCGCGATGAATGTCAGGAAGGCCAGCACATAGACCACATAGGCATACCACGTGAGATACCATGGGGGCAGGACCGTGATCTTGATGGACGAGACATCCTTTGCATCGGTTGCACCGGCCTCGCGCAACATGAACACGTATTCTCCGGGAGGGACATTGGCATAGGTGGCCTCTGCGTTCTTCGTCCCGACAGCCCACTGCTTGTCATATCCCTTGAGCATGTATTCATAGCGCACAGCATGGGTCAGTCCGAATGCCGGTGCCGAGAAATGGAGCGTGAAGCTGTTGTCGGCATAGGGCAGGGTCATGTCCTGCATGGTATAAAGAGGCCTGTTCAGCCCGAGCCTCTCCAGCTCCCTCTTGGAATCCTTCACGTAGGGCAGACTGACAGCAACGATATACACCGGCGAGATTTCCATTCCGCTGCTCAGCTGTGCAGGATGGAAATAATAGAAGCCGTTTTCCGTACCGAAGAGCAGGTAGCCGTTTTCGGCATAGATTGCAGAGCGGTAAATCGGTTTCCCGTGCAGCAGGTCGTTCTGTCCGGCCATGTGAAGTATAGTGGACTTGTTCCTGTGGGGCAGACACATGATTTCCGTCTCCGAAGCCATCCACATGTCCTGGTTCTTGTCTTCCAGGGCAAAACAGATATCGTTGTCGGCCTGGCCTATCCGCAGGAAAGTGCCATCGCCGTTGTACCTGCACAAGCCTCCGCCCTTGGTGCAGAAATATATTTCTCCATGATGATTGCTGGCCAATGCCACAATCGTGTTTGACGACAGCGAGCGGGCATCGTTCATGTCGTTCTCGAAAGATGTCCACTGGTTCTGTCCGGGTGTGTAGCAATACACGCCACGCCCGCTGGTCGCCGCCCACAAGGCTCCGTTTCCGTCTTCTCTCAGGTCAACGAAATCGGTCATGGCACTTAAGTGCGAATAGCCCATGAACCGCCCGGTGGCCTTGTCGAATCTGCACAGCCCCCAGCTGGTGGCCACGAACATCTTTCCGTCCCTGTTCTTGTAGATGCTTCTCACCTCATTGCTGGGCAACGTGTAGGGCTGGCTTTCGGAATAGACATAGGACTTTGTCTCCCCCGTGTTCAGGTTCAGCCGCCTCATGCCGCTGCTGTTGGTTCCCAACCAGAGGTAGTCGCCATCGGTGAGCATGGCGGTGATGGGCACAGCCAGTTCCTCTGCACCGATATGCTTCACCTGCATGGTTGTGGTATTGAAGCTGTACGGCCCGTTGGTTGTGCCCAGCCACACATTTCCGTCCCTTGCATGGCAGAAAGTCAGCACATAGACCTTCTCGCCCTGCTCCAGGTCAGGCAGCTGCACATAGCCTATCCTTTCCTTTCGCTTCGATACATAGTTCACTCCCCCCATATTGGTCATGACCCACAATGTGTTGTCATTGTCCAGATAGAGAGCGTTCACGGCCTGGTCACTTATGCCCTTGATTTTTCCATAGGTGTCAATGCGGCTATACTCATTGGTCTCCGTGTCCAGCAGGTAAAGTCCCTTGCTTGTGCCCAACAGCAGTTCCCGGTCCTTCGTGGCCAATATGGTATTGATGGTTTGCTGTGTCCTGCCCTGCTTGTGCAGTTTTATGGTGTCGGTGCCTGCCTCTATCTTGTAGAGTCCTGTGTCTGTGCCTATCCACACCACAGACCCGATACACGCAAGGCTGACAGGGTTCTTGTCGTTGGTGTAGCCGGGAATGCTGAATGACTTCCTGAACTGCCCCTGTTCGCTGAATATGGCCACATTGCCGGTAATGGTAGCCAGATAGATGTTCCCCCTGCCGTCCTGGCACACATCACAGACGAATCCCCCGAACCTTGAATTCTGCGTGAGCTTTCCGTCCTTGGGCGAATAGATGAACACACCCTGCCCGAGCGTGCAGATCCAGATGAGTCCGTTGCGTGCGCAGAACAGTTTCTGCACCGTACAGCTGATCTGCACACCGTATTTCGTCTTCACGTTGAAGCGTGAGAAGTTGTTGCCGTTCCTGTGATAGATGTAGAGTCCGTAAGGTCCGCCCACCCAGATGTCGTTTTCATGTTCCATGATCGACACGATGATATTGTTTCCATAGGGCAGGTCCTCATCGATCATGTTACGGTAAATGGTGTTGGTCGTCCCGTCATAGCAGTTCAGTCCGTTGGCAGTACCGAACCATGCGAAGCCATAGCTGTCGCGCAGTCCGCAGTAAACCGTGTTGTCCGACAGTCCGTCGGCCACCATATAGGTATTGAAGCTGAAGTCCGCGGCACCTGCCGGTCTTGTGAAGAGCAGGAATGCCAGCAGCATCATCAGCCATGAAGGCCATGGTGTGCACAGTATTGCGTGTTGTCTGTCCAGTTTGGTTGTGCTTGTGGGGAATTCCTTCTTGTAGGCGGACAATCCCATCGGCTGTCCTTCATGGTGGCAGATCATGTTGTCAGGTTTTTATATTAAGTATATAATGTATGTTCCCCTATGTATGTTTAGGTTCAGTATAGTCTGCCGGTTTCCCTCAGCGTTTACGGGAAACCGGCAGACCTTTATGTCATTGGCCATTAGGCCAGGTTCAACGCCTTGCATTCCTGAGCAGATCCACCTTGCCGTCGTCGATGAGCTTCAGTATCAGCTCTCCGAAAAGGGTGTTCTGCCATGCGAACCAGGGACGTGTATATTTCGAGGGGTTGTTCTTGTTGAACGACTCGTGCATAAGTCCGGTTCCGGCATCTGTACGCTGGAGGGTCTCTATGCACCACTTTATCTCGTCGTCGTCCTGGCTGGTGAATGCCTTCATCATGATGGACATCGGCCATACCATGTCATATCCGATGTGCGGTCCACCGATACCTTCGCCAGCCTTGCCACGGAAGAAATAGGGGTTATCCTCACTCCAGATGAGCTTGCGTGTGTTCTGGTACACGGGATCGTTCACGTCCACATCACCCAGATAGGCCATGGCCAGCAGTGAAGGCACATTGGCATCGTCCATGAGGTTGTAGTTGCCGAATCCATCTACCTCAAAGGCATAGACCTGTCCGTACTTCGGATGGTTGTACACTGCATGTTTCTTCAGTGCGTCCTGCACTTCTGCGGCAAGCGAATAGCACTGTGCGGCCATGTCCTGGTCCTTGTTCACCTTGGTCAGGATCTCTGCAGCCTTGCGCAGTGAGCTGACGGCCATGAAGTTCGACGGCACCAGATAGAGATAGGTACACGCGTCATCGGAAGGACGGAAGAACGAGCAGATGAGTCCGCAGGGCTTTGCCGGCGCACCGTAGCCGTCGTTGCATACTGTATCGAACTGGCGTTCTGTCTTGCGCATGAAGTGGTACGGGCCGAGGCCGTCCTTGCGCTGCTGTTCACGGAAGGTGCGCAGTATGGCCTTCACGGCAGCCTGCCACTCTTCGCCGAAGATGGACGTGTCGCCTGTCACCTGCCAGTAGTGGTAGGCCAGCCGGAGCGGATAGCAGAGCGAGTCTATCTCGTATTTGCGCTCGTGCAGCTCGGGCTTCATGTCGGTCAGGTCGGTAGCCCATTCATTGTCCTCCTTCGGCCCCGGGTTGAAGGCATTGGCATAGGGGTCGATGATGATGCTCTTCAGCTGGCGGAGGATCACACCGCGCAGCATTTTCTTGAGTTCCGGATCCTGGTTGGCCAGTCTCACATAGGGGAACACCTGCGCCCCGGAGTCGCGCAGCCACATGGCAGCGATGTCACCGGTATAGACGAACGTGTCCTCGTTGCCGTCGAAATGCACAGTGGTGTCGATGGTGTTGGGGAAGCAGTTCTCGAACATCCATGCCAGATACGGATTGTCCTTGAGCAGTTTCTTCACTTCCTTGATTTTCTTCTCCACAGCATCCGACCGGAAGAGGCGGTCGGCCTCCGCAGGACGTTTAGACACATAGGCTGTGTTGTCGGCAGCCAGCTTGATGTATTTCTTTGCATCAAAATCGGCGGCCTTAACGGTGGTTGCCGTCATTGCAAGCACCATGGCTACACCGGCAACATACTTGATTGTTTGCTTCATACAATTTAGTTTTTATTCTTTATTGTTGTTTGATGTGATTGTCCAAAGGCTGGAAACCGGTCAGTTGATTGTCAGGACTGCACCTCGGTACAGGACATTCCGCCGTGTACAGGTGTATCTTCTGTTGCAAATTTAATAAAAAAACACATAATCCTGCCAAAACACTGCCCAAATTTATCAAAAACCGCAGTTTTGGTCCTTTCTCAATGCCTGTTTCCGCACCGTTTGCGATTTTCTTTGTAATTTAGCACGGCTTTTTCCTATGTTGTCGCCTTTTATTTTCATGGATTTCTTTAACAAACAGATAAAACAACAGCTTATGAAACGTACAATCCTGAATCTTTTACTGCTGACCGTAGCCATGGCCGCGTCGGCACAGACCCAGTACAAGACACTGACCGACATTTCCTACACCGATGCCGGCGAAACCGCTCCCTACCGCAAGGAGAGGTGCAAGCTCGATGTCTATTTCCCGCAAGGCAAAAAGGGATTCAAGACGCTTGTGTGGTTCCACGGCGGCGGACTGGAAGGGGGACAGAAGGAAATCAGGGACGAGCTGAAGGATGCGGGCTTCGCCATCGTGGCACCCAACTACCGGCTTTTCCCCAAGGCGCAGTGCCCGGACTACATTGTGGATGCCGCACAGGCGGTGGCGTGGACAGTGGCCCACATCGCCGAGTACGGCGGCGACCCGTCGCAGGTCTATGTGGGCGGGCATTCGGCCGGTGGCTATCTCACCCTCATGCTTGCGCTCGACAAGTCCTACCTGGCCAGATTCGGAGTGGATGCCGACAGCATCAGAGCCTACTATCCGGTCAGCGGGCAATGTGCCACACATTATACTATACGCAAAGAGCGCAAGATTCCCTTTGAGCTGCCCATCGTCGACCAGTTCGCTCCCCTCAACAACGCCCGGAAGCTGAACACACGCCTCGTGCTCTTCACCGGAGAGCGGAGACTGGAGATGATGGCGCGCTACGAGGAGAACCTCTACCTGAAAACCATACTCGAGGGCATCGGCAACCAGCCGGTCACCATCCATGAGTTCAGCGGATTCGACCACGGCACAGTGCTTGGCCCCGCCTGTCTGCTCATACGGCAGGACATGGGCAGATAGCCTGCGGACAACCATACAGGAACCATTCAAGCACACACCATCATGAAAAGGATTTTTCTGCTGATGGCAGTCGGACTCGGCTTCGCACTGCCCTCAACGGCTGCGTTCAAGCTCCACCGGGGTGTAAACATCAGCCACTGGCTCTCGCAGAGCGATGCCAGAGGAGCGGCACGCGCCGGATATTTCACCGAAAAGGACGTGGCCTTCATCGCCTCCTGCGGGTTCGACCACCTGCGCATACCGGTCGATGAGGAACAGCTCTTCCGCCCCGACGGCCAGAAAGACAGCGAGGCCTTCTCACTGCTGCACAACGCGCTGCACTGGTGCCGGAAACACAAGCTGCGGGCCGTGGTGGACCTGCACATACTGCGCTCCCACCACTTCAACGCCAAGGTGAAACCGCTTTTCACCGAGGAGAAGGCACAAGAGGCATTCTACCGGTGCTGGAGGCTCATCAGCAGCGAACTGAAGGGCTACTCCAACAGCTGGGTGGCCTATGAACTGATGAACGAGCCTGTGGCCGATGAACCGGAAATCTGGAATGTCATCGTGGGCAGGTGTGCAGCAGAGGTCAGGAAACTGGAACCCAAACGCACCATCATCATAGGCTCCAACCGATGGCAGTCGTACGACACGGTCAAGGACCTGCGCATACCCGGGAACGACCGCCACATCATCCTCAGCTTCCATTACTACAACCCGTTCCTGCTCACCCACTACACCGCTCCTTGGACCGATATCAAGGACTACACGGGAGCCGTGCACTACCCAGGCAAGGTGGTGCAACCCGAAGACCTCACCGAACTGCCCGAACCGACAGCCCGGAAATACAGCTGGTGGACAGGACAGGTGTGGAACAGTGAAGTCCTGGCCCGTCACTTCGAACTGGTGCTGCAACGGGCAGAACAGCTGGGCGTGAAGGTGTATTGCGGAGAATACGGCTGTCTGGACACTGCGCCGGAAGCCGACCGCTACCGCTGGTATGCCGACATGGACAAGGTGCTTGAACAGAAAGGCATAGCCCGAGCAGTATGGGACTACAAGGGCGGCTTCGGCATCATCAAGCATGGTGAGCCGGACTGGAAAATGATTCATCTGCTCACCGGGAAATAACCATCCGGAGCAACGCCCGAAAATCAAAGTGTCAGTTTATTGGTCATTTTCGTGACACTTTGATTTTCGGGCGTTTTCTGAAATATCGGACGAGAACGGTTTTTTGCGCGCCAGCGGAAATTTCCGATTTCAGAGGGTTATTTTGTAAACCTTTGATAATCAATGGAATAGGTTTTTGTGGATGCAAAGTGTTAACAAAATTCTCCAGAATTTAACCTAAAATCCGTTAAATTCGTGCACAAAATACGCGATTTGTGCAGTTTTC
>JBJEHA010000026.1:0-16739 GCA_051875605.1 Prevotella sp.
TTAAGTGTTTCCCCCCTAACACTTAACTGATTTTTCCGTTTTGTGCAAAAAAGCGACAATTTACACTTATTAACATGAAAATGTGTCAAAATTGAGGGGTTCCCTGGAGTGTTCGAAAATCAAAGTGTCACGAAAACGTGTAAAAATCTGACAGAATGTCAAAATGGCCATTTCTTCTCCGCATGTTGTTTCCGGCATGGAGAGTATAGGCTGTTTCCTTGTGTTTATTAAAAAATGTTAATTCCGTTGATTTCCCTTCGGTCCATGCGTTATATCAGCAAAACAGTGATTCAATACGTGGATTCCCAGACGTTCGAACATATAGCCCCTGCGCTCCGTGTATCCGCCATCGGTACGTTGCACCGGATGGGTCTGCAGGAGGCCGAGGCACAGGACGTGGCACAGGATGCACTGCTGAGGCTGTGGCAGCTTCATGTCGAGCTTATGGACGAGAGCCATGCCCACCGGCTTGTACGTGTTCTTGTGCGCCATGCCGCCATTGACACGCTGCGTGCCCGGCACACTGTGACCTTGCCGGTACGGCCGGAAGGCGGCCCCGTGTGCCATCCTGACAGCAGGCTGGAGGAGGCTGAGGACATGGAATGGCTCCGCCGTAGGCTGGACAGGCTTCCTGCTACGCAGCACGAGGTGCTCCGCTTGCGCCAGGTGGAACGCAGGACCAATGCCGAGATTGCCGCTTTGCTCGGGCTGGAAACGTCTTCTGTGGCCACGTTGCTGTCGCGTGCCCGCCGCACGCTGCTGGAGGAACTGAAAAAACGGAACAACAGGCAGAACCAATAGAATGACGGATATGGAAAAGGAACAACACATTGCCCGATTGCTGGAGCGTTTCATGGACGGACTGACCACCATTGAGGAGGAGGACATGCTGGCTCGCTACTTCCGCAGCCACGATGTGCCCGCGGAGTGGGTGCCTTACAAGCAGATGTTCGCCTATTTCGACCAGGGCATGCCGGCAGGTCAGCCAGCGGTCTTGTCCGGGCGCGGTCATCGGGTGCGTCATGTGGCCGTTGCCTTGCTGGGTGTGGCCGCTGCAGTTGTGGCCATCCTGCTGCTGGTGCCCCGGAGCCCCTCAGCTGATGGGCCGGTGCAGACCGCGGCCGTTGAGTGGGCCGATGTGGCTGTGACAGACACCTGCATGCAGCCGCAGGCCGATGCCGACACCGCTTCGCGCGTCAATCGTCCGGTAGCCCCACGGCACAGGAAGAGGGTGCGCCGCCTCCGTGATGTGCCTCCGCCACCTCCGGTCTATTTGGCTGAGGCTGAAGCGGGGGACACGCTTGTCCACGATGTGGAGCGTCAGACCCTGGAAGCACTTCATGCCATGGCCGCAGAGCAGCAGAAAGCCTTTGAGGAACTGGAGCGCAAGACCCAGTGCTGTGAACTGGCCATCAGTCTGATGCTGCAGGCCTGCATGGAGGAAGACGGACTGGCCGACGATGAGCCGTACTGAACACGATGGATGAAACAATAACCATAAACAACAATGATATGAAAACATCAAAAGCTATGAGAACGGCCGCCCGCATCCTGGCCATGGCACTGTTTGCGGTCTTTCCCCTGTCAGCGGTGGCACAGTCTGCTTTCGTCAAGGCGATAGAGGATTTTGCCAACGGAAAGAAGACCAACAAGATGGTCACGTACTTTGAACGCCCTGAACAGACAGACTCCTGTGGCTCCTATGCCCTCACATACGGATTCCGGATTCCCGGAGACGGCGGCAGGCATCTGAAACGCCTGTGCAGTGCCTTTGCCAAGGACATGGGCAAGGCCTATTATGTGGAACGCCATTCGCCCCGGCAAGGCGATCCAGAATGCAGGCGGAGCAAGGTGCATAACGACAGTGGAACGTACTGTATAGTGCTGGGTGATGGTTCTTTCGAGAACCGCATGGTCATGGCACAGATGGATGATCGGGTACAGGGCAACCGGTATGTCTGTGAACTGGCGTGGAGCAGTGTGGGGAGAAATTGTGGCACAGAGGGCACCATCAAGCTGCTCTATGGCAGGAAGCCCGCAGGCGAGGTGCTGAAGGCATCCGTTGCACAGGCCGGGAAGGGTGACATGGAGTACTGGCTTCAGAGTGCCGACTCTATACAACAGAATGCGCAGGACAGGGAACGCCAGTTGGCCGGATTCATAGACCATGACATCAGGCCCCGAAACGGATATGAGGTCGTCAAGATGTTCGGCTATCTGAAAGTGGCTTTCCAGAGTTCGCTACAGCATATGAATACGGAGAAAGGCGGGCTGGTTTGCATGGGACTGGTCAACAGGATGATGGATCTTCTTTGCACGCGGGAAAACAGGAATATGCTCGATTATACGCAGAAAGGAACGATTGCAAATGGTCTGGATGTCCTGATGAGGGACTGTCCTGATGAATACCTGTGTCAACAGCTTAAGCTCATGAAAGTCAAGATCTATCAATACGGAATATAGCCAGACAGAACCGGCACGGACGGCAATCCGGCTCCATGCCCACACCATTGGATGGGCAAAACGGAAAGACGGTGGAGATAGGGCGATGTCCTGCTCCACTGCCTTTTTTTTATGTTCCCGGGCTTTTGGGCGTCCGGAAGGTTAAAAAAACAGAAATTAGATAGGGAAATTTGAAGGAATGCTGTTAAATAAATATATTTGTATGACTAAAACCCTTTATGTCTATTCAAGAAGGCATGACAAATCTGTTTGACATCAAAGACCAGGTGATTGTGATTACCGGTGGCTACGGCATCCTTGGCCGCGCCATAGCCCGCTATCTGGTGGAGCAGGGTGCGGTTGTGGTCATCATAGGGCGGTCGGCTGAGAAGGGAAATGCGCTGGCAGGAGAGCTTTCCGAAGTGGGCCGTGCCCGGTTCCTCATGGCCGATGTGCTCGACCGTGTGGCCCTTGTGGACTGCCGTGATGCCGTCATGGCCGAGTTCGGACGCATCGATGTGCTGGTCAACGCAGCCGGTGGAAACATGGCCGGCGCCACCATCCCGCCCGACAAGACATTCCTCGACCTCGATGTGGAGGCGGTGCGCAAGGTGGTCGATCTCAACTTGTTCGGCACGATGATTCCCACTCAGGTGTTTGTTGAACCCATGGCCAGGGCGCAGAAAGGCGTAATCCTTAATTTCTCGTCAGAGTCGGCGTTGCGCCCGCTCACCCGTGTGTGTGGCTATGGTGCAGCCAAGGCGGCCATAGCCAACTATACCCGCTATATGGCTACAGAACTGGCTGCAAAATACACACCCAGGATACGCGTCAACGCCATCACGCCCGGTTTCCTGCTTACCGACCAGAACCGTTCTTTGCTCACCAATCCCGACGGCTCCTATACCGACCGCGCCAAGGCCATCATTGCCCACACGCCCGCCGGCAGGTTCGCGCAGCCGGAGGAACTGTTCGGAGCCGTGCACTATCTGGTCAGCGACGCTTCATCGTTTGTCACCGGAACAGAAATCATAGTGGATGGAGGCTTCGATGCCTTTTCAATATAAACCAATCATTTCATTGTCATCATGATACTTTCCGAAAAGACCTGGCGATGGTATGGTCCCGACGACCCGGTCACTCTTCAGGACATCAGGCAGGCCGGAGCCACCGGCATCGTGAACGCCCTGCACCATATACCTAACGGCGAGGTGTGGACGGTCGATGAAATAGTAGCGCGCAAGCGTATGATAGAACAGGCTGGACTGCGTTGGTCGGTGGTCGAGAGCGTCCCCGTGCATGAACACATCAAGACCCGTACGGGCGACTGGCGTACGTATGTGGAGAATTATAAGCAGAGCATCCGCAACCTGGCCTCATGTGGCGTGAAGGTCATTACCTATAACTTTATGCCTGTGCTCGACTGGACCCGTACGGACCTGGCCTACGAAATGCCTGACGGAAGCCGTGCCCTCCGGTTTGAGCGTGCGGCCATGATGGCCTTTGACTTGTATATACTGTGTCGGCGTGGTGCTGAGGCAGAGTATTCTGATGCGGATAAGGAGAAGGCCAAGGCACGCTTTGGACAGATGGATGCCGATGAGCGTAGGCGGCTTACCCGAAATATCATTGCAGGTCTGCCAGGCTCGGAGGAAAGCTTCACGCTCGACCAGTTCCGTGCCGAGTTGAGCCGTTATGACGGTATGACAGCCGACCGTCTGCGCCGGAATCTCATAGACTTCCTTGTTGAGGTCTGTCCGGTAGCCGATGAATGCGGTGCGGTTCTCGCCATACATCCCGATGATCCTCCATATCCCATATTCGGCTTGCCTCGGATTCTCAGTACAGCAGCCGACTTCCAGGCACTTGTAGATGCCGTTCCGGCCAAAAGCAATGGTCTGTGCCTGTGTACCGGCTCTTTTGGGGTCAGGGCCGACAACGATTTGCCGCAGATGATGCGCCGGTTTGCCGACAGGGTCAACTTCGTTCATCTGCGCAGCACACGGCGTGATGACGATGGCAACTTTTACGAGGCCAACCATCTGGAAGGTGATGTGCCGATGTTTGAGGTGATGAAAGCCCTGCTTGAGATACAGCAGCAGCGTGGCCTTCCGATACCGATGCGTCCCGACCATGGCCATCAGATGTGCGATGACCTGCACAAACAGACCAATCCGGGCTATTCCTGCATTGGACGTTTGCGTGGTCTCGCTGAACTGCGTGGCCTGGAAATGGGAATAGCCATGATGAACGGGTAATCAGAAAAGGAAAACAGTTAATCTCATCTCACATGTCAAATATAGTAACAATGGGCGAGATCATGTTACGTCTCTCGCCGTCGGGTCAGAATGTACGTTTTGTACAGGCCGACCGTTTCGATGTAATTTACGGAGGCGGTGAAGCCAATGTGGCTGTCAGCTGTGCCAATTATGGTCATCATGCCGTTTTCGTGACCAAGCTGCCTGAACATGAGATAGGGCAGGGCGCAGTCAATGCGTTGCGCAGATACGGTGTCGATACCAGTCGTATTGCCCGGGGCGGACATCGTATAGGAATATATTATGCGGAGACAGGAACATCGGTACGGCCGTCGAAGGTTATCTATGACCGTGGAGGATCTTCGATAAGTGAAGCTACGGCAGATGATTTCGATTTTGATGCCATTATGGCTGGTGCGGACTGGTTTCACTGGTCAGGCATAACTCCGGCCATATCTGATTCTGCCGCCCGGCTGATACAGTTGGCTTGCGAGGCTGCCAGGCGTCATGGTGTGACAGTTTCTGTGGACCTGAACTTCCGCAAGAAGCTGTGGTCCAGTGAGAAAGCCCAGCAGGTGATGCGGCCGCTGATGCAGTATGTGGATGTATGTATAGGTAATGAGGAAGATGCGCAGTTGTGTCTCGGATTCCATCCTGATACTGATGTTGAGGGAGGCCATACCGATGCTGCCGGTTACAAAGGTATCTTTGAACAGATGTGTCGTGAATTTGGTTTCAGGTATGTAGTGGCAACACTGCGTGAATCGTTAAGCGCGTCGCATAATGGCTGGAAGGCAATGATCTACAACGGCAAGGAATTCTATGTGTCAAGACATTACGACATATTGCCCATTATTGATCGTGTGGGTGGTGGAGACAGCTTCTCCGGTGGTCTCATCCATGGATTGCTCACCAAGGCTTCAATGGCGGATGCCCTTGAATTTGCCGTAGCGGCATCTGCACTTAAGCATACTGTCAACGGCGATTTCAATATGGTCAGTGCCGATGAGGTGGATGCCCTTGTCGGAGGCAGCGGTAACGGACGCATTCAACGATAAACCAAAGTCATAGATAAAATACATGGCACAATTTGATAAAATGACCGTTATGGCCAAGATTGCCGATACCCGTATGGTGCCGGTTTTCTATCATAAGGATGCTGAAGTGGCAAAGCATGTCATCAAGGCTTGTTACGATGGTGGAGTGCGAGTGTTTGAGTTTACTAATCGAGGCGATTTTGCTCATGAGGTATTTTCCGAGTGTATCAGGTTTGCCCGCATTGAGTGTCCGGAACTCGCATTGGGAGCTGGTAGTATCGTTGACCCCTCCGTTGCTGCGCTCTATATCCAGTCCGGCGCATGTTTCGTGGTGGGACCACTGTTCAATGCCGAGGTGGCAATGTTGTGCAACCGCCACCAGATTCCCTATTGTCCTGGATGTGGAACAGTTACTGAAATAGGCCATGCGCATGAGTTGGGATGCGAGCTCGTAAAAGTCTTTCCTGGCGATGTGCTTGGCCCTGAGTTTGTCAAAAGCATAATGGCTCCGATGCCATGGACGCGGATGATGATTACCGGTGGAGTCGCTCCTGAGTTCGACAATCTTGCGGCATGGTTTGCTGCGGGGGCATTCTGTGTGGGTATGGGTAGTAAACTGTTCCCTACCGAAAAAATAGCCAAGGCCGATTGGGTTTATATCAAGGACATCTGTTCCAGAACCTTATCCATTATCAATGAACTATGCAAAAAATGACCAACTTCCGCTGGACTATCTGCGGACTTCTTTTCTTTGCTACAACGGTTAACTACCTTGACCGGCAGGTGTTGTCGTTGACATGGAAGGACTTTATTGCTCCAGAATTCTTCTGGACGGATACGCTCTATGGATATATTGGGGCAACTTTTTCCGTTGTTTATGCCATTTCAAACCTGATTTCAGGCAGGTTTATTGACTGGATAGGTACGAAGAGGGGCTATCTGTGGGCGATAGGTATATGGTCAACGGGAGCTTGTCTGCATGCTTTCTGTGGTATAGCGACACAATATTCCCTTGACCTGCATGGAACCGAGGATATGTTGCGGGCCACTGGTGCTACGGCCAGCACCATTTCAGTGGTGAGTGTGTATTTCTTCATGGTGGCGCGTGTAGTACTTGGCCTTGGTGAAGGCGGCAATTTCCCATCGGCGATTAAGGTTACTGCAGAGTATTTCCCGCGCAAGGACCGTGCTTTCGCCACTTCAATATTCAATGCAGGTTCCACTGTCGGCGCGCTTGTGGCACCGTTGAGCATTCCTGCAATAGCCCAGTATTTCAAGGATAAAGGATGGGGCAATGGTTGGGAGGTGGCATTCCTGATTGTAGGTGGGCTCGGATTTGTGTGGATGGCGTTCTGGTTCTGGCTGTATGAGCATCCGGAAAACTGTAAACGCGTAAACGGACTTGAGCTTGAGTATATTACTCAGGATCGTTCCATTGAGTCTGTCTCATCACAGGATGATAAGACAAAAGTGAATTTCTTGCGTCTCATCCGTCTGCCACAAACATGGGCTATTTTTCTTGCCAAGGCTGTTACTGATGGTGTATGGTGGTTTTTCCTCTTCTGGACTCCGGCCTACATTTCCGATGTTTTCGGTCTTCCGTCGAGTAATCCTAAAGCCATGTTCTTGATTTTCACCTTATATGCCATCACAATGTTGTCTGTTTTTGGTGGCAAACTCCCGACGATAATCATTAACCGTACTGGTCTCAATTCTTATGATGCCCGTCTCAAGGCAATGCTGGTGTTTGCTCTCTTCCCGTTGTTGACATTGGCGGCACAGCCGTTAGGTTCATTGTCATGTTGGTGGCCGATTGTCATCATTGGCCTGGCAGGTGCTGCTCATCAAAGCTGGTCTGCCAACCTGTTTTCTGTTGCTTCGGATCTGTTCCCTAAAAGTGTTGTGGCCACAATTACAGGTATTAATGGATTGGCAGGAGGTATAAGTGGTGCTTTATATAATGCCGTCTCGGGACATTTGTTTGATTATGCAGAAGTCTCAAGCCTGCACATTGCTGGTTTTGAAGGTAAGTCAGCGGGCTATTTTATAGTATTCTGTATTTGTGCTGTAGCATATCTTGTAGGTTGGTCAATCCTGAAGCTTCTTGTTCCTCGTTATAAACCTGTTGTCATTATATAACTGTACTGTCATGAATCAGTTTATTACCCCCGATTTTCTGTTGTCAAGCCCTACGGCACGGCATCTGTATCACGATATTGCAGCTTCACTCCCGATTATTGATTATCATTGCCATCTGTCTCCTCAGTTGATTGCAGATGACCATCACTTTGCTTCCATTGTGGAACTTTGGCTTGGTGGTGACCATTATAAATGGCGGGCTATGCGGGCCAATGGGATAGATGAGCGTTTCATAACCGGTAATGCCACGGATTACGAGAAATTCCAGCACTGGGCGGCTACACTCCCTTATGCTTTTCGCAATCCACTTTACCATTGGTCACATCTGGAGTTGTCAATGGCATTTGGTATAGATGAGGTGCTGAATCCGGAATCAGCTCATCGCATATATACTCGCTGCAACGCATTACTTCAGCAACCGGAATACTCGGCACGTGGCCTTATGCGCCGTTATGGTGTTGAAGCAGTATGTACCACAGACGATCCTGTTGACTCGCTTTGTTATCATGCTCAAATCGCTGCTTCAGATTTTGAAATAAAGGTATTGCCGACATGGCGTCCGGACAAGGCTATGGCTGTGAATAATCCTGTTGAGTATAATGCGTATATAGACAGGTTGTCCGAAGTGACAGATATAGACATTGATTCTTATGATACTTTGATAGATGCACTTGACCGTCGTCATGATTTTTTTGCGTCAATGGGTTGTTGTCTTGCCGATCATGGTGTTTCTGTGTTCCCGTATGTCTGTTGTCCACCAGAAAAAGTGCGCCAATTGTGGCTTCGGGTGCGTCGTGGAAACACTTTGTCTCTTGATGAAATAATGATGGTTCAGACATCGTTATTGCTGGATCTTGCTCGAATGAACGCCAGACGTGGTTGGGCGCAGCAATTTCATTTTGGCCCATTGCGCAACACTAATAGCCTGCGTTTTTCCCAGCTTGGTCCTGATTCAGGTTTTGATACTATTGGAGACTTTTCTTCAGCTACGGCAATAGCCGGTTTCTTTAACATTCTTGAATCTGAGAACTTGTTGACCAGAACCATTCTATATAACATCAATCCGGGAGAGAATGACATGATAGCTGCAATGATTGGCAATTTTCAGGACGGATCAATACCCGGTAAAATGCAGTATGGTGCTGCCTGGTGGTTCAATGACCATCTTGATGGTATGCGAGCCCAAATAGATGTACTTTCACGTCAGGGACTTCTAAGCCGTTTTGTAGGGATGCTCACGGATAGCCGTTCGTTTGTGTCTTATTCGCGACATGATTATTTCCGTCGTCTTCTGTGCCAGATTCTTGGTGACGATTTTGATGCAGGACTTATCCCGCAGTGTGAGTTACCACGATTGGAACAGATGGTTGCCGATATTTGCTACTACAATGCCAGTCATTATTTTAGGTTCTGAGTATTTCCTATTTGTCTTGGATAAATGACTGAAGCGTGAATCAAGCACATTGCCTGGTTCACGCTTCATTCCTGTGTGTAGTATTTATCTCGGCTTAATAATCGGCATTCTGCGGGTCAAAACATGCCCATCCGTTTGTCCAGGTGTCAGATGTGGAAAATGCACCGATATAGCCAACTTTGTCGAATCCGTTCAACAGCAATGCGTGCGTGAAAGCAGCAGCGTTGAGCAATGGGCTTCCGGTAGCAGGTACATATCCGGTAGCATCAAACCATCCGTTCCATGACGCTTCTGCGTGGTTGCCTGTCTGTGCAAGGAAGAAACTGCTTGAGAATGAAGGCTTGGTGGCATCTGTGGTTTTTGTTTCGTAGTTGTAAAGCTGGTCTGTGTAAATTTTGTTGAAGTCTGAACCTGTGATGTCCATGCCTCCAAACCATACGTTCTGGATATTCAACAATCCGTTTTCGGCAGCCTGTTGAGTGTTGCCTTTCTCGTTGTCGAGTATGATTCCGATGGGCCAGCCTATTGCTACAGAGTTAAAGCAGTTGAGCCGTGAATTCCTGCGGATGTGCATGGCAGCCTGGAATTTTCCCAATCCAGAACCGTTGTTTGGATACACGCTTCCGCCGTCTATGTATGCTGCCGACCCGTCTGCAGTGTTCACTTCGTTGCGGAAGGCGGCATCTGCTGCTTTCGGCCCTATGAAGGTGATGTTAGAGAATACGGCAGTCGTGAAGGGTTCGGATGTTGAACCTCCTGCGTTATTGTCGCTCTCGAATCCGTTGCTTTGAGATTTGTCGGCAATCTTCGGGTCGCGTACGGAAAGGGCGAACTGTACATGTCCGGAATATCCATTGTCTGTGTCAAAGTCATCATCCCATCCTTTATATGCAATGAGATATTTGGCGTTGACTGTTCCACCGAACCATTCATACGAGTCGTCATTGGAGTAGGACACTTGTATGTGATCCATTTTAGTTCCGCTGCCCACTGAGCCAAGTGTAAGTCCGTTGATTTCCTGGTCCGTGGCAAAGGGATATCCTGCAAATTCGATACGCACATAGCTCAGAGTACCCGAGCAGTCGGTATTGTCATTTCCACCGTGCTTTGTGCGCGGCCCGCCTTCAATCTGCATTTCCCCATTGTTATTCACTGCCTTTCCACACAGGATAATTCCTCCCCAATCACCAGGTTTTCTGTTACCTTTGGCCTCTTCGGAAGTGAACACGATGGGAGCTGTCGCAGAACCTTGTGCTATGAGTTTTCCGCCCCTTTCTGCTATGAGTGCGGCTTTGGTCTGCTTATCGCCTTTGATGATGGTTCCCGGCTCTATGGTAAGTTCTGCGCCATCGGCTATATAGACCCATCCCTTGAGCAGATAGGTACCTTTCTTGAGCGTCTGTTTCCCTGTGAACACAAATTCCTGGTCTCCGTTGCCTATCTGTTTGCCGTTGTCGTTCAGGTTGTCGCGTCCGTCTGCTGTAAAGAGAATGTGGTTGCAGGCTTGGAGTCCGCCGTTGGTTGTCCATACCACATCTGTCGTTTCATTCTTTTCTGTTGGCTCGTTGTCATCGCTGCAGGCTGTGAATGTGAGTGCTGCAGTCAGGATGCCCATGCATCCCATAAATTTCAATCTGTTCATTTTGTTGTATTGTTTTGTTTGTTAATGTCCTTTCGTCCAGTCTGGATATGAAAGGTTCTTTATGATGTTTCAGAATTTGTATGTAGCGGTCAGTCCGAAGTTGCGTCCTGGCTTGTAACTGCGTGTGGTCTGTGCTATTTCCGATGTATGACCATCACCGTCCGTGGTTTTGGCAAACTGTCTGTAAACCACGCGTTGAGCCAGCAGGTCGCGTATGTTTATCTTGACTTCCCAGTGTTTTCCCATTCTTTTCGATGCAGAGAAGTCAATCATGTCGCGTGGCATTTCATAGCTGTCCGGTACACGCAGGGTTTCGTTTCCACCGGTTGTACCCTCGCTGCGTCCCACTCCTATGATGCGTTTCCCTATGCGGTTATAGAGCAGTGCCACGTCAATGGCTGCATGCTGGTTATTGTAGAACAGTCCGGTGTTTATCAGGTAGGGCGATTGCCCCTGCATAGGGCGGTTTTCTTCTTTTGCCCCTTCTTCAAATTTCACCTTGCTCCAGATGACTGTTCCATTGAACGACCAGCTGAAATCGGGTAGTCCGATGAAGTCAAGGCGTTTCCTGATGTCCAGTTCTATGCCGTAGTTGTCCGCCCGTTTGGCGTTTTTATAGGAGTAGATAAGGTTAGTACCTCCGGCCACGGTATAGGTCCATTCTATGGGTGAGTCGAAGTATTTGTAGAAGGCAGCCAGCGATATGGTCTCCCCACGTGAAGGGTAGAATTCATAGCGGATGTCTGCGTTGTGAATATAGCAGGGATTGAGGGCGGTGTTTCCCTGAACGTCTGCAGCAAGGTCGAAATCATAGAATACAGAAGGCGATACCTCCCTGAATTCCGGCCTGTTCACGGTCTTGCCATAAGCGATGCGCAACTGCTGGCTGTCAGTGACTTTCCAGGTTGCATTCAGGGTCGGGAAAAGGTCGGTATAACGGTAATGATGACTGAACGGGCTGCGTTCTGTATCGCGTGTGTTGGATATCAGTTCCATGTGGTTGTGCTCCAGTCTCAGTCCCCCATTGACTTCTATCTTTCCGACGGGAAGTGAAGCCATGGCATAGGCAGCTCCGAGTGTGTTCTTGCCTTCGTAGTTATTGCGCATTTTCAGTTCCTCGAGCAGGTATAGGCCGTTTTCTCCGAAAAACTCTTCTGTACTGAGCAGTTCGGCCATATCCATTTTCCTGAATCCTGCTGGAAGGGTGTTGTTTCTCGGGTCCCAGTTATAGATGAAGTTACGTGTGGTATATTTTCTGGTACGGTATTCCCCGTATATTCCAGACTTAAGTGTGAGTATCGACTGTCCGAGGTGGAAGTCATGGTTTTCATTGGCCGATACCGATGCGATATGCTCGTTGAGCCGTGTCCATTCACGTGATATGTCATTGGCGGTCGTGAGTTGCATCACACCCGTCTCCAGTGCGTCGTTCACCAGATAGCGTTTCCTGTCAGGCACGTTCCTGTTGGCGTAAGCATAGGCCACACTCCAGTCCAGCTGGTCTTTCCCTATGGTATGCTTGCCGGTGAACTGTGTGTTGTAGGTTGTACGGCTGCGGTAGTAGTATTCGGCAGAGTTCTCGTTGTCCGACTGTGCACTGATGCCCGTTCTCCATGTATATCTGTCATTGCCTATCTGGTTGAATATGTTCTTGAACTGGTATTTGTTCTTGCCGTTAGCAGAAAGCATTGTCAGGTTGAGCATGGCTCCGAGTCTTACATTATGGTTATATTGGTCGTCAATGCTGTGCCTCAGGTAGTTGGATTGTCCGTTCACTGCATCATATACGCCGAAGAGATTGTTCTGCATGTCCGTGTACGTGCGGTATTCATTGCTGTAGTTCAGTGCGGCAATCAGTCCTGCCTTGTTTCCGTTCCAGTTCCATTGTCTTCCCATGCTTGCAGCCAGTTTCAGGTCGCCTATGGGATGCGATTGTCTCAGTCTCCAGTCGTTGTTAAGTCCGTTTCCTGTGAGAGAGGTTCCTCCGTTGGCTATTCCGGCCAGATGTGTACCAATGCCGTTTTTCAGGCTGCGTTTCCCGTTGTCGAATCCGAGAAAGTCCGTTCCCGATGCTTTGCCGTGCAGGAAGGATGAAAAAGCCGAAGCGTCATTCCAACTGCCGCCGATCTGCACTTCGGCCATGTTTTCCGATGGTATATCCTTAGTATTGATGATGATGAAGCCTCCACTGTAGTCGGCAGGATATTCCGGAGACGGTGTCTTCACGATCTGCAGATTGTCCATCTGTGCTCCGGGAATCATGTCGAAGGAGAATGACCGTGCATCAGCCTCACTGCTGGGTACGGCTCCCCCGTTTATCCATACGTTGTTGTAGCGTTGCGACAATCCGCGCACCATGACAAACCGGCCGTCTATTATGCTTACGCCTGGCACGCGTCTCACCACTTCGCCGGCATTGGAATCCTGTGTACGGCTGATTTCCTGTGCCGACACTGCCGATACGATGTTCCGGCTGTTGCGCACTTCCTCTATCTGTGCGGCTTCGGTGTTGTTGCGCAGCACGCCGGTCACAGCCACTTCTCCTATCTGCTGTGCGTCAGATTCCATTTCCACTTTTATGGGAGTGGCCGGTGTTGTGGCTCTCACGCCTTTTATGGTCTGTGGCTTGTAGGCCACGTAGTTCACGGTCAGTGTGTAGTCTGTGTTCGTCTTCAGTCCATCAAACCTGAAGTTCCCGTCAGCATCGGCTACTGCGGTCTTGGCCGATGGTTCCAGCCTTATGGTTGCGCCGGTCAGCGGTTCTCCGTCTTGTCTGTCTGTCACGGTTCCGGCTATTTCCTGTGCCTGGACGCTAATGCCCATCCATGCTGCCAGGAAGGCTACTACCGTGATGTTCCGTCTTTTTGTCTCTTTCTTCATCCGTCTTTTTCCTTTTTGATTACGGCTGCAAAGTTACGGGTGCCATATTGCAAACGGATAACCCGATAGTGACAATGGCATGAAGAAAAAGTTTCCCCGGTTTTTCACCCGCAGAAGGGATGGAAAAACCGGGGAAGGGAAGTGTATGTGTGCTTGTGTGCTGTCTGTCAGGCGATGCCTATTGCACGGCCTCTACGGTGTATCCGGCATCGGTGAGCAGCCGGAGCAGTCCTTTCTCGCCGGGCAGGTGACCGGCCCCTACGGCAAAGAAGGTGGGCTTGTCGCTCATGATGGCCGGCATCTTTGCTGCCCAGTCGGCATTGCGGTTGTCTATCAGTGCGGCTTCTTCCTCTGGGGTGCTGTCGCAGCTGCTGGCCAGCTTTTCGTCCATCACCTTCTTGAGGCCGTCCAGGTCCTGTTTGTAGAACGCGTCGGTCATGTTGTCGAGCATCTTCATGTAGAACTGTTCGTTGTCGATGAGGCACATCAGCTGTTCGGCCTGTCTTTTGGGCGAGGCCGACTGATAGAGCACGCCTATCTGGAACGACAGGGTCTCCAGTCCGCCCACCGGCTCGTTGTTCTTCTTGGCCTGTGCCTGGAAATACTGGTCGAAGGTGCTTGAGGGGTCAAACTCGCCCATGTGGTTCTGCAGGAACAGCAGTACCTGCAGCTGGGAAGTCAGTGCGGCGGGCGACATGCTGCCCATCTGTGCTTCCACCTGCGGGCTTTTCAGTCCCACGCCCATGTACTTGGTGAGGAATCCGTCCAGCTTCTTGTACTGTTCGTCAGTGAGCAGTGTCTTGAGTGTCTGGCCGTCGGGCAGCATCATGGCCTTCTGCAGCACCTTGAGTGAGTCAGGATTCATCATGTGGTCCCATACCACCTCGCCATATACCTGTTCGGTTTCGGTGAGTGCATCCTTGACTCCTGTTATTTTTTCCACGAATCCCACGTTGGCCAGATGATGCGTGCCGATGACGTAGGAGGGTTTCTGCAGGTCCTTGCCTGAAATCTTGTAGAGCAGTTGTGCCTGTGCAGCCGTCAGTGAGGCAGTGGCCAGCACGGCGATGAGTAGTAATTTCTTCATTTTTCTGTTGTTTTTTGTTTTGTTGATATTGGCAGGTATGATTGTGTCCTGTCTCCGGGGCGAAAGCGGTACCGGCATGCAAAGATAGTGATTTTCGGGTATAATCAATGTATGCCGGTGGGGAAAATCATATTTTGCATGTTCCGTTTCCGGTATCTTCCGCGGTCAGTTCGTTGAGCTGTTCTATCACTTCGTCGTAGGCGTTCATTATTTTCCTTCTGGTGGTCAGTCCTAAGGTCAGCCCTATGACACCTCCTGCCACGGCGCCGATGAGGAGCGGACGGTTGATGTCTTCGCCGAGGCCCAGGTCCATGAAGAACCATACGAAGAACACTGTGGCCATGGGTATGCCTATCTTGAGCCAGTGGTGTTCCAGCTGCTTGGAGCGCACGACCTTGCGCCTCACCTCCACGAGGTTCCCGCTCATGAGGTTCCGGTCGTACAGGTCGCGTCCGGTGAAGTAGGTATAGACGGCGGCAATGATGAAGAACGCCAGGGTGTAGATGCAGCAGGCGGCACTGATGCCCAGCAGATGGTAGAGCAGCCAGCAGTTGGCCATGCCTGCGAGGCAGAGTGCGGCCATGACGGCGTGGGTGCGCACGATGAGCGAGAGGCGCGACTTCATGACCTTGCGCATGAGCCTGTCGTTGATGATGGATTCCTTTTCCACTTTTTTGTTGAGGATGGCCAGCTGCTGGCGCATCAGTTCGAGTTCGTTTGTCGTATTCATGTCCGTTCTGTTTTGGTAATTATAAATATGTTTTCAGCAGTTTGTCATTTTCTTGAGTTGTTCCCTGATTCTCACGAGCCTCACCGACACGTTCTTTGCCGTGATGCCCACGATGCTCCCTATCTCCTCGTAGCTCAGGTTCTCGAGCCAGAGCAGCACGATGGCGCGGTCGAAGGGCCCGAGCTTGCTGATGCGCTGCCGGAGCATGTTCACCTGCCGTGTGTCTTCGTCGCTGTCCTCGAACAGGTTGATGTCCATGGAGAGCGGAACGGTGTTGCGGCGTTTTTTCTTCCTGTCTGCGGAGATACAGGCGTTGAGGCTCACGCGATAGACCCATGTGCGCATCCCGCTCTGTCCCCTGAAGCCTTCCCAGCCGCGCCACAGGTTCACCAGCACTTCCTGGAAGAGGTCTTCCACCTCGTCACTGTCGTTAGAGAACATGTAGCACACGGTGTATATGGTGCCTTTGTGTTCCCGTACCATCCGGGTAAATTCTTGTTCGTTTGTTTCCATTTCCTTTTTCTTTGTTAGTTGACCATTAGACGTTGTGACTGGCTGAAAAACTACACGCAGTCTGCATTTTTTTTCCTGCCGGTATTGCAAGGCTGTATGGAATGGCCTGTCCATCGGCCAGGGGCAAAAATACATATACCTATTTATATATGGAGTTCCCGGTGCGTTAAAATGAATGATTTACACATCCAAGGATTCTCCTGAAGTCAAACGGACAGACGGGGAAACCGTTGAGTCGATTTTACAGAATGTCACTTTTTTAACAGTTTTGCTTACACTTTGATTTTTCAGCCATTTCGGAAGAATCCGGCAAGAGCGGATTTTTGTGCGCCAGCAGATTTTTTCAGTTTTAGAAGGATGTTTTATAAACCGCTGATAATCAATTGGATAGGTTTTCAACGATATGAAGTGTTAACAAAAACCGCCCGATTTTAACCTAAAATCCGTTAAATTCATGCACAAAACCCGTGATTTGTGCAGCTTTCAACCCCCTTTTTCCGCACTTTTGGCCGGAAAATCACGGTTTTAAGGCCAAAAAACATAGGTTTTTGCCCCGAAACAGTTAAGTTTTACCTCAAAAACACTTAAGTGCCAGGA
>JBJEHA010000027.1:0-16520 GCA_051875605.1 Prevotella sp.
ACTTAACTAATTTTTCCGTTTTGTGCAAAAAACCGACATTTTACACTTATTAACATGAAAATCGGCTCGAAACCGCCTGTTTTCAAACACCCCGAAAAATCAAAGTGTAAGCAAAAGTGTTAAAAAACTGACACTTTGAAAAAAGCAGAAACATCACCTCAGCCCTTCAGCCAGCATATTCCTCTGAAAAGCCCTGCTAATTTGGCCGTTTCAGGATTTAACCGTACATTTGCAGTCAGTAAAACAAAACCGCAAAGGGTCATGGCAACAGAAGAACTGCAGAAGAAGGACGAATGGTACATGCGGAAGGCACTGGCAGAGGCCGAGACCGCATGCAGCGAGGGGGAGATTCCCGTGGGTGCCATTGTGGTGTGCAAGGACCGCATCATTGCGCGCGCGCATAACCTGACGGAGACGCTGAACGATGTGACAGCCCATGCAGAAATGCAGGCCATCACCTCCGCGGCCAACCTCCTCGGCGGAAAATACCTGAAGGACTGCACCATGTATGTCACGGTGGAGCCTTGCATCATGTGCGCAGGTGCCATAGGGTGGTCGCAGCTGACACGACTCGTCTATGGCGCGCCCGACGAGAAACGCGGCTATACACGCTATGCCCCACAGGCCCTGCACCCGAGGGCATCGGTCACGGCCGGTGTGCTGGAGGAAGAATGCAGACAGCTCATGCAGACCTTCTTCAAGGAAAAGAGAAAGTAACGGCAAGGAGGCCGATTGCACACCACGAAGGAAAAACATAGCGGATTTTTCGCCTTTTTCTTTCGCGCATATCATTATTTATAGTATATTTGCAAGGTTGGCCAGCAGCCGGGGGAAGATCAGGCACACGGATTCCGGCCATCGGCTCCGCAGACACCTACGGAAAACACACACCTACTCATTTTATTAACTAAATCATTCTATCACTATGAAAAAGAGACTTGCCTTCAAGATGTATCTCCGCCACGGCTGTGAGGAGGAGTATGAACGCCGACATGCCGCACTGTGGCCGGAACTGCGCAAGGCACTGAAAGATGCCGGCATAGGCAACTACACCATTTTCCATGACCCGGACACGGACTTTCTTTTCGCCTATCAGGAAATAGAGGGCGACACGGGCAGCCAGGATATGGGCGCCGACGAGACCACGCAACGCTGGTGGGCCATGATGAAGGACCTTATGGCCACGAATCCGGACAATTCGCCCGTGACGATTCCCGTCAATGAGGTGTTCCACCTTGACTGAACCGTTCGCCATAAGGCTGTGTGCCACCTCCGCACAAACGGCACACACAGCCAGCAAAAAAGGAGCCGCGTCCCAGGATGATGGGTCACGGCTCCCTTTCCGGCTGTACAGTGCCGGCCTACTTCACCAGTACCACCAGGTACTTGCTGGTGGACCAGAATATCTGCGGATTGATGATGCGCAGCACATACTGCTTGTTGGCGTTGCGCTGGAGCGAATAGCTCTCCGACGGGTGCATGGTGAGGATCCTGGCCGACTTTGAATAGAGTTTGATTTCCTTCTCCACACGGATGTCTATCTTCGTGAAATAGCTCTTGTTGAAGTTCGCCTCGAGCACCTTGTCGCCGTCTATGATACGCTGGTCCTTCAGTTCCTTCTTCGTGCCGAACACGAACCATGCCGTATTGAGCATCTTGTCCTGCGAACTGATGGTTTCCGCCTTCTTGGTATTGTCGGTCTTCAGCGTGGTCACATCATCGTTCAGCTCGCTGATGGTCTCGTCGAGCTGGGCAATGTGTATGTCCTTGGCCTTGAGCTCGTCCTGCAGTTCCCTCAGCTGCTTGTCCTTCTCGTTCATCTGGCTGACCAGCTCCTCGATGGTGGCCTTGAGCTGCTCCGACTTGAACGAGCTTTCACGCAACTGCTGGCGCAGCTTCTCTATGAGCACCCTGTTCTGCCGCATGGTGGTGGATATGGTCTGGATGTTCTCCATTATCTGGCGCGTCTTGTCGGTACCTTCCCCTTCCTTCATGACGGTCACACGGTTCTCGGCCTCGTTGATTTCCCTGAATCCGGCCTGAATCTGGTTGAAGGTCTCCATCATGTCGTTGATCTCATTGTCCTTCTGTGTAATGATCTTCTGCAGCGAGTCACGCTGGCTGGCAGCCTGCAGGTCAACGGTCTTTCGATCTTCCTTGCATCCGGACAGTGCCAGTGCAACAACAGCTGTAATGAACAGAAATGTCTTTTTCATATTATTCGCGTTTTGGTTTTTCCTTGATATGTCCGGCCACCACGATGACAATCTCCCCACGTGGCGCTACCGCCGTGAAGTGAGCAACAAGATCGGCAAGTGTCCCTCGCACGCTCTCCTCATGGAGCTTGGAGATTTCCCTGCACACACAGGCCTGTCTCTCCGTGCCGAAGACCTCGGCAAACTGCATGAGCGTCTTCAGCAACCTGTAGGGCGATTCATAGAACACCATGGTGCGCGGTTCCCCGGCCAGAGAACTGAGCAAGGTCTGGCGACCCTTCTTCTGCGGAAGGAAACCCTCGAAACAGAACCTGTCGCACGGTAGGCCTGAAGCCACGATAGCCGGAATGCACGCCGTGGCGCCGGGAAGGCACTGCACGGTGACGCCGGCCCTTGCCGCCTCGCGTGCAAGGAAGAAGCCGGGGTCGCTGATGCCTGGCGTTCCGGCATCGCTGATAAGGGCCACGGTCTGTCCGGCCTTCAGCCTTTCCACAATGACCGCAGACGTTCCGTGCTCATTGAACTTATGATGTGAAAGAAGCCGGTTTTCAATATTGAAATGCTTGAGCAGAATACCGGAAGTGCGTGTGTCTTCCGCCAGCACGACATCGGCTTCCTGAAGAATGCGGATAGCCCGCAATGTCATGTCTTCCATATTTCCCACTGGCGTGGGAACAATGTACAAAATTCCCATAACAAGCGACAAATATAGTTAAATAATCGCCACTGGCAAAAAATGTGGCCATTTCTTTGCACTTTTTAAAACGTCTTTGTAATTTTGCAGACAAGATGACAGACAATTCCATTGGCGAATCACGGCGCGCAGGACGAATAGAAGTGGTGTGCGGCTCGATGTTCTCGGGAAAGACCGAGGAACTGATCAGGAGAATGAAGCGGGCAAAGTTCGCACGCCAGAAGGTTGAGATTTTCAAACCGGCCATAGATGTCCGGTACTCAGACATGGACGTCGTGAGCCACAACCAGAACTCCATCCCCTGCACACCGCTGGACTCATCGGCATCCATACTGCTGCTTTCATCAGACATTGATGTCGTGGGCATAGATGAAGCCCAGTTTTTCGACAACGGCATAGTGGAAGTGTGCAATGAACTGGCCAACAGAGGAGTACGAGTCATCGTAGCCGGGCTGGACATGGACTACAAGGGCATTCCCTTCGGTCCCATGCCGGCATTATGTGCCATTGCCGACGATGTGACCAAGGTGCACGCCATCTGCGTGAGATGCGGCAACCTGGCCTATGTGAGCCACCGCATAGTGGACGGCGACAAGCGCGTGCTGCTGGGCGAACAGTCGGAGTACGAACCGCTCTGCAGAGAATGCTACAAGAAAGCCCGGGAAGGAAAAGGACAATAGCCGCAGACAGACAGGTGCGGCTTCGCGATAACCAGACACAAACAACGCAATGGAACAGAAAATCACTTTTGACAGATTCATCCGATGGGCGTTCATCGCACTCATCACCCTATCCGTATTGTTCGCAGTAAACTACCTGGCAAGTGTATTGCTCCCGTTCTTCATTGCATGGCTCTTCGCCTATCTGCTTTATCCCATGGTGAAGTTCGTACAGTACAGGCTGCGTGTCAAGATACGGGCCATCGCCATCACCATCACCATGGTCTTCGTCATTGCCGTCATCGCCGGAATCATCTACCTCATCGTGCCGCCCATGATAGAACAGTTCCAGAAACTCGGCGAGGTGCTGTCGAAATGGGTACAGCAATCCACACATACCGGACGGATAGACATTTCCATCAAGGAATGGCTGAGAGACAACCAGCAGGAAGTGGAGAGGTTTTTCAAGAGCAAGGATTTCAGCGATACCGTCAAGACAGTCATGCCAAAGGTCTTTGCCTTTGTAGGACAGACGGCCAACATCATACTCAGCATCATCGCTTCCTGCATCACGCTGCTGTACATGTTCTTCATCCTGCTCGACTACGAATACCTGACCACCAACTGGATAAAGATATTCCCCAAGAAAAACCGGCCCTTCTGGCATGAGGTCATGGGCGATGTGGAAAGGGAACTGAACAACTACATACGCGGACAGAGCCTGGTGGCACTCTGCATGGGCATCATGTTCTGCATAGGATTCAGCATCATGGACTTCCCCATGGCCATCGGTCTGGGAATACTCATCGGAATCATGGACCTCGTTCCCTATCTGCATACGTTCGCACTCATCCCCACTGCATTCCTGGCCATGCTCAAGGCGGCAGACACCGGGCAGAACTTCTGGGTCGTGTTTGGACTGGCAGTGGGACTTTTCATTGTCGTGCAGATCATCACCGACATGGTAGTGACCCCGAAAATCATGGGAAAAGCCATGGGACTGAACCCGGCCATCCTGCTGCTCTCCCTTTCCGTATGGGGAGCATTGCTGGGATTCATCGGACTGATTATCGCCCTGCCTTTGACAACTATCCTCATTGCCTACTGGCAACGGTATGTCACAAAAGAGTACGAAACCAACGGGACACAACCGCCTGAAAAGCAATAAAAGGCGGTTTACAAGCGATGGCAAAGGCCAGCCAGAGGGCAAGCGGACGAAAAATACGAACAAAAACGCCAAAATGTTTGGTCAATTCAGAAAATACCACTACCTTTGCACTCGCTTTTAGCAAAAAACAGTATTCAGGAGATCCGCTAGCTCAGCTGGTAGAGCACAACACTTTTAATGTTGGGGTCTTGGGTTCGAGCCCCAAGCGGATCACCAAAGAAGGTCTTCAGCAATGAAGGCTTTTTTTTATGTGTGAGAAAATAAAGGCGGGTTATGAAGTTTCTCGAAGGCAAACCGCCGTTTTTCCGGCCATATTTTTATTCCAACCGATTTTTTCCTTAAATTTGCAGAGCAATTTCCAAGATGTTGCACCTTCCCAGACCAACCTCACTTTTACACCGGTGCAGTATCCTTGTGAGAAATTCCACCTGAATGCAGCAGTCTATTCATAAAACTACCATATCAAATTAACAAAAAGACATGAAACTATTCAGAATTTTCCTTAGCGCAGTATTGGCGTTCCTGCTGTGCAGCACACACGCACATGGACTGACTGTCAGTGACCTGCGTGTTGAGACCCGTACAAACCCAGAGGGCATCGACGGGATACCATCGTTCAGCTGGAAACTGCTTTCAGAAGAACGTGGCATAATGCAGACATCCTACCGCATTGTGGTAGCCACGGATGCTGCTTTCGGCAATGTGGTATGGGATTCGGGCACACAGACTTCCGACCAGTCTGTAGGCGTGAAAGGCGAAGGCCTGAACCTGAAACCCTCTACCCGCTACTACTGGAAAGTGAGCGTGAGCGACAACAAGAACAACGAGGCCACATCAGACGAACTGGCCTATTTTGACACAGGACTTATGGATTCGGGCTGGAATGGCGCAATGTGGATCCAGGCTTCCAATGTCCAGCAAGGGGAATCTTCTGCCCAGACTGGTTCGTACACAGTGGAGGCCAAGTTCGAGATTGCCCACACTGCAGCGGGTATCTGTTTTGCCCAGCAGGATGCCAGCAACTTCTACATGTGGCAATTCAACACGGAAGGCAGTGTACCCCGTTTCCGTCCGCACCGCTGGTCGGGAGGCAATGCCGCATGCCTTGCGAACGTGGACCTCACCGGCAAGGTGAATCTGCAGAACGACCATGAATACAGTGTGCGCATTGAAGTGAGTAACAACGGAAAGCATGCCGCAACCTATCTTGAAGGAATACTTATAGACGAACGCGACGGTGACTTCAGTTTCGGACGCATCGGCATAAGGGAAGACCGAGGCGAGACTGACCAGAAAGCCGAGATCGCCTATTTCGATGATTTCAAGGTGAGTGATGAAAACGGAAAGGTGCTCTTTGCTGAGGACTTCAGCTCTACCAACAGTTTTTCGGCCGGTATGGTTGTGGACGGAAGACTCTACGTGGTAGGATCCTCCACGAACACCGTCTATGCCTGGCAGAAATCCAGCCTGTTCCTGCACTATACCGTGGAGGCAGACATGACTCTTCTACAGGCCAATGCAGCCATCGTATTCGGTGCCACATCGCCCAATACCTATTTCATGTGGCAGATGAACACGGCAGATACCGACCACACGCTGCTGCGCCACCATGTATATGTGGACGGCAAGCTGTCCTACAACGATGTTGCCATCAGCCAGTTCAACAAGGCAGACCTGCTGCAGCATTGCCGACACCTAAAGATTGAAGTAAACGGCTCTACCATCACCACCTCCATTGATGGCACGGTCATTGACAGCTATGATGACGTTTCGGGAGCCTTGGCCTTTGGTGATGTCGGGTTCCGCGTACACAACAATCCCGCAGGAGCCGTTGAACAGGCCTATTTCGACAACCTTTTGGTGACCAGGTACGATGAGGAAGGTATCTCTCATGTCGTGATGAACGAGACCATGGACGGTGGTACGGCCGATTTTTTCTATGATGCAGACATTGTGGAAGTGGATGGAAACTGGCAGATTTATGCACACGCACTCCCCAACCAGGAGAACAGGCTCATGCAGGAGTCAGCCAACGGCATACCCATGTTCCGCAAGGCTTTCACACTCAGCAAGCAAATAAAGACGGCCAAGCTATACTCCTCGGCCCTGGGCATCTACGATGTCTTCATCAATGGGCAGCGCGTGGGTCATACTCTGCCCGATGGACAGGTACGCTATGAGGAGCTAAAGCCTGGCTGGACCGACTACCGCAGCCGAGTGTTCTATCTTTCCCATGATGTCACCACACTGCTCCAGCAAGGACAGAACGCCATTGGTGCCCATGTGGCCAGCGGATGGTGGGCTGGTGCTGTGTCCCACGGCATATACGGTTCGCCCAGCCTGGCTTTCATGGCCAAGCTTGTAGTGACCTATGAAGACAATACCACAGAAACCCTTGGAACCGACCTGTCCTGGGTCTCTTCACGCAAAGGAGCACTACGCAGTGGCGAAATCTACGATGGCGAAATCTATGACGCACGCATGGAGACAGCATGGACACAAGCCGACTTCGACCAGACCGGCTGGAACGCCGTGGAAATGAACACAGATTTCAAGGGTACGGTGGAGTGTTTCAAGGGGCCGTACGTCGTGACCCTCGATGAAGAAAGGCTCACACCGGTTTCCGCCACAGTTTATCAGGGAACAGTTGATACCGGTACCGACTACGGTGCAATCAATATCGTTGCTAAACACAATGGAGGTGCTCCGCTGACCATAAAAAAGGGAGAAAGCGTAATTTTTGACTTCGGGCAGAACTTTGCCGGATGGATAGATTTCAAGGTAAAAGGACAGGTAGGCAGCCGCATGCATGTGCGCTTTGCAGAAATGCTCAATGATACCGGTGAATCCAGCCGTGCCAATGACGGTCCTGGTGGTTCGCTCTATCTCATCAGCCTACGTTCGGCCAAGGCTCAACTCTACTACACACTGGCCGGCCGGGAGGAAGGCGAGTCATATCATCCCTCCACTACATTCTATGGTTTCCGCTATTGCGAAATCACTCCTACCGATGACATTGAACTACTGGCTCTTCAGGGCGTGCCCATCACATCTTCGTCTGCAGACAACGGACAGGTCAATACCAGTCACGACATGGTCAACCGCCTGTTCAGCAACATACGCTGGGGACAACGCTCCAACCTCATCAGCATTCCCACCGACTGTCCGCAACGCGATGAACGGCTGGGATGGACTGCCGACACGCAGGTCTTCTCACGCACAGCAGCCTACAACAGCGATGTGAACACCTTCTACCGCAAATGGATGACCGACATGCGTGACGGGCAGCGTGAGGATGGTGCCTATCCCAATGTGGCTCCGTTCAACTGGGTTGGCTATGGAGCAAGTGCATGGGCCGATGCAGGTATTGTGCTACCATGGAACGTGTATCTCATGTATGGCGACAAGGAAATCATCTGTGAAAACTATGCCTCAATGGAAAAATACATGGACTGGCTGTCCACACAGACAGGAGACGGCTATCTCTATCAAGGCGCAAGCACCGAATACGGAGACTGGCTGGCATTTGCCGATACCGACCGAAGATACATCAGCGTAGCCTATTATGCCCATGATGCCGACCTTATGGCCAAGATGGCCCACGTGCTGAGCAATGCCCCCGGCGATGAATTCGACCTGAAAGCCACTAAATACAGTCAACTCTTCGCCGATATCAAGGCCGAGTTCCACAAACGCTACTTTGAACCCAATATCCGACAGACCACACAGACAGCCTATCTGCTTGCACTGGGTTTCGACCTGATTGACGATGCTGATGAACGGGCCAGTATGGCTGCGCGTCTCTCCACACGTATCCGACTCAACGGCGAGAAACTCAACACCGGATTCGTGGGCACGGCCATCATCAACCAGACACTTTCCGAAGTGGGACTCACGGACAAGGCATACAACCTGCTGTTGCAGCGCCAATGCCCTTCATGGCTGTACAGCATAGACCAGGGAGCCACCACCATGTGGGAACGCTGGAACTCCTACACGATTGAATCCGGGTTTGGCGACTGGAATATGAATTCCTTCAATCACTATGCATATGGTGCAGTGGGTGAATGGATGTATCGCTTCATGGCTGGCATTGAGACAACTGAAGACCAACCGGGATTCAAGCACATCGTTTTGCAGCCCTGCCCAGACGAACGCACCACTCTGCCCGACGGCCAGGAGAAAATCACTTTTGTCAACGCCACACACAACTCGCCTTACGGCACCATCCTATCCCACTGGACAATAGAGACTGACGGCACACTCAGCTACCATGCCACTGTTCCGGCCAACACCACCGCCACACTGCGTCTGCCTGTTGCCGACAATGCGAAGATACTTGAAAGCGGACAGCCCGTGGAGGAAGCTGAAGGCGTTGTATATCTCGGCATATCGGACGGCGTGGCAGAATTTACTCTGGGCTCCGGAAAGTACCACTTCACCTTATCTGGCGGTACAGGCGTTACCGAAATCACATCGGACAACAGGCTACAAGTCATACCCAACCCAACAAGCACATCAGCCACAGTGAGTTGCGGAGACCAGCCTATTGTCAGACTCCAGCTATTTGATACCGCAGGAAATAGACTGCAGGACCAAACATCTTCCTGCGAACGCATAGACCTTTCATCGTATGCACCTGGAACCTACATACTGAAGGCCACCACTGCCACAGCAACACAAACTGCCAAGATCGTGAAGTCGAACTGAAACGCACTTTGTGCCAGGTGAAACCGTCAAAGCCATAAACTTCAGCTTCATCGGATGACAAAAAAGGCCGCGCCTTATTCCCCGACATTGGGGAGCAAGGCGCGGCTTTTTATTGCTTCACTTTAAAAGAAGCGTGGAAATCAATCCACAACAACTTTCTTGCCATTGATGATGTATATGCCTTTGGGCAGACCTGTAGTAGAACCATTGGTACGAACGATCTGTCCACTGAGGCTATATACGTAGTTTTCCTTGTTTCCTTCCAGATTGACCTGATCCAACCCTGTTGTCTCCGACTCTTCATCAATGACGAAAGACAAAGCCTTGGCCAATTCTCCAGTCGGGTCTTCCAGTGTCCACTCCGTAGCATAGAGGTCGGAATAGGGAGCGGAAAGATAATACATGGTCCCAGCCTTCTCAATGTACTGGCCAACCTTGGCACCGCCTTCAGGTTTTGTGTAGTAACCCGTATATTTCAGTGTTCCTCCATCTGTAGTGTAGTCTTTCGCAACAGTGGTCGTACCGAAGTAGCTTTCAGGCTGCGATACGCCCTCAATGTGGTAAATCGGGCCACTTACGGTAACATTTTCATTACCACCGGCATCCACGCTGTATTCATAAGTGTATGTATCTCCGGAAGCCACATCCGGGTCTTTGGTCACCTTGATGAGATAGCACTCCCCAGCATCCAGTCCGTTCTGGTCCAGATCCACTAGATTGAACTTAATCTGTGATTTCCTGTTGGGATTGATACCCTCGAGTTTGCTCAGCTGCACATCATTGCCGAAAGCCTGGCGCACCTGGTCACCGGTAAGGCTAACAGGCAACACGAGTGCGTTCCATGCAGGCTGACCGTCCTTCTTCATGAAACTGCGACGCAGATTCATACGTACAGGCTGCGTATAGGCCTTGGTATCGCGCTCAAGCTGTGATTTCTTGTTGGCACTGAGATACACCTCATGTGTACCGGCAAAGAACAGCTGTACATTCTCGAAGAAAGCCTGTCCTGCCTCACTGGTTTTCTCCATACCCAACGCAAGCGTTCCATCGGTCACCTTCACATAGATTTCCGATGTATAGAAATCGGTTGCTGCGCCATACATCCGGCCCTGTGCCAGGAACTCTCCAGCTGCACTGTTGTCGCGGTAGCCATCCACAAATTCCGGATATTCAGGATCGTCCTTGTAGAGTTGCAGCTGTTCATTCCTGATGGTCTCGTACTTGGTCTTGTCCTCACCCTTGATGGTGTTGAGCAATACCTTTTCATTGTTGGCAATGAAATAGGAATTGGTATTGGCCGATCCGTCTGCATTGTAATAGAAGCCCTGACAACGCACGCAGTAAAGACCGTTTGGCAGACCGGTGAGTGTCTGTGTCACCTTGTTGGCCTCATCGTCAATTTCCGCGCAATAGTAGGCAGCTGCGCGACCCAGTCCGCTAGTTCCGATCTGGACATCCGACCCTATGGCGTGCTTGTCGTTCCATGTATTGATAAGGTAGTCCATGTATGTATTCTCGCACATGAATCCGAATCCGCCTCTCTGCTGCATGGATCCCCACCATTTGGCTTCACCGTTTCCAATCTCTTCTGCTGTAGTCCTGACAATGGCCTCCATTGTATGGCCATCGATAAGTGCCTGTTTGATCTTTCCGTTGTAGGAAATCTTGTAATAGTTCTTGGCATCGTTCTGTCCCCACGCTGCAGTGCGGTGGTTGCCGAAACGTCCGTAGAAGTCGCTGAAGTAGTTGTGATAGCCCTCTTCATCGAGACTCCCCTTTCGTTCCACATTGCTTTTTACAGGCGAGACGTCCCATGCCTGTCCGTTGCTTCCCAACACCACGTCAAGGATGTCGGCCTGCGGAAGGTCACTCGGTGCCACCCTCACTGCATTGTACAGCATAGCCACCTGGTCTGCGTCCAGCGGATTGCTGTAGAAACGTGCTATAACCACTTCACCAGGCATAGCACATTGCTTGTTGCTTCCGCTCGGGTCGGCCAGTATTCCTATCCACTGCGATCCCTCTGCAGTCTGCACATATTCGCCCGGTGCATCAGCCGTGCCCACCAGTGTCCCATTCACATAGAGAAAGCTCTTACCGGCATTCTTGTCATATACACCCACCAGATGGTAATAGGTATTGGCCTGCCAGTCCTGTGTCTGGGCACCCCAACGCCAGGCCTCGTCATCACCGTTCTTTGTCTTCACGAGGAAGGTCAAGGCATTGGTCTTGGCTGTACCGCCACCATAATCAGACTTTGAGACCATCAGACCTGTACCGCTTCCTTCATGCGAGCTGACCCATTTAGCTTCTTCAGTGCCCTTGTCATTGGCACGTACAATGGCTTCAATGGCATGGCCGGAAGCCAGTGCGTTCTTGAAGTAGTCGTCTGAACTGTAATCCACCTTATAGCATCCTGCATTATCGCCACTTGCATTCCACGTGGCAGCTGAATTGGCAATGAAGCGGCCGAAAGTGTTGTTGTAGGGTGTCGTGAGCGTAGAGTGTGCCAACCGTTCCACCGTCTTCTGGTTACCGGAAATGTCGGCAGCCGATCCATCGCCATTGAACACCACATCGAGCAGGTCAGCCTTGGGCAGTGCGGGCTGCGGTGTCTCCACCTGTTTCCACAAAGCACTGACTTCGCTTTCGGTGAGCGGATTGCTGTAGATACGTGCTATGACCACATCACCGGGAAGCGACTGATTGCAAACAGCCTCACCGTTTTTGTACTGCGGGTCTCCGAAGAGAGCGAACCATTCGCTTTGTGCTGCCGTAACATGCTTGAAGTCGCCCGAAGCGTTAGTTTCTCCCACTTTCTGTCCGTTGACATAAAGTACGGATTTCCCATTGGCCTTGTCATAGACCCCTACCAGATGATAGTAGGTATTGGTCTTTGCCTGGTCTGCAGTCTGGGCACCCCAGCACCAGTTATTGTCTGTTGTATTGACAAGGAAAGTCAATTTTCCATCCGAGGAAATCATAAGACCTGTTCCACCTCCCTGGTGTGAAGAGAAGAACTTGTATTCACAGCTGGCCGGTGCGGCAGTAGTCATGACAAGAGCTTCCATCGTATGTCCGTCTGCCAGATTGTCTTTGATGGTCTGATTGTCCTGGTAGGAAATCTTGTAATAGTCACTGATTTGCTGGTTCTGCCCGCACCTTGACCTTGCCGAATAGCGGTTGAACCTTGAGTTCCAGTACACGTTGATGGTCTTCCCTGCCTCCTCTGCCGGCTGCACATGTTCCACGGTCATTCCGCCACTGACCTTGTTCGTTGCCGATCCGTCGGGATGGAACAACACATCGAGCAGGTCGGCGGTGGGCACAGTCTGCGCCCAGGCACCCATGAACGGCAGAGCCAGCGCAGCGATTGTAAATATGATTTTTTTCATATCTGTATATTCTTTTGAAGATGTGTGTTATTTCGTGTTCAAGTCGAAGTATTCCTTCAGTCTCACCAGTTCCGTGGGCAGAATGTTGGTGGTGAGATAGTCAGCTCCCATGTTTGCCATTTCCACTGCCTCGGAAAGCGCGTTGATGGTCCATACGTTCACCGTCTGGCTGCGGTCATGTGCCTCAGCAAACCATTGCGGGTTGTTGCGCATGGGCGTGAGGTGATAGTCCAGGCTTATGATGCGCCTGTCACCGCTTTCGGTGAGGATCTGCTCAGGATATTTGTCGCCGTTGAGATAGGCCACCTTGGCTGTCGGGTCGGCATCGAGCACAGCCTTGCAGGCGTTGAAACTGAACGAGATGTATTCCACCTTGTCCTGCACACCCATGCTCTTCACCAGTTCCACGGTTTTCGTGGCAGTGGTCACAGCCTTGTCATCGTCCGGATACTTTATCTCTATGACGAGCTTTGTGGCAGCCGACGAGTTCTTGACCTGTGTCAGGAACTCTTCAAGCGAGGGCATGGTCTCGCCGTTCTGGAGCCTGTTGGCGCGGCACTGGGCAAATGTGCTGCTCGATATTGTCAGATTTGTACCGTTCCCGGTGCAGCGGTTGGTCGTACCGTCATGGCTCACGATGAGCTGGTTGTCGGAAGTCAGCCACACGTCTGTTTCCGACCCCCAGAACTGCTTTTCCTGTGCACCCTTGAGCGATGCCATGGAGTTTTCCGGCGCACCGCCTTCGTGGTATCCTCTGTGCGCGATGAGTTCAAGCGGGCGCAGCGAACTGACCACATTGAACGTCACGCTGCCCAGCAGCTGCGTCTTGCCTCCGCGCTTGAGCAGCACATTGTAGGTGCCCGAAACGAGGTCCTGTGGCAGTGTCACGAGTACGCGGGTGTTCTCCACGGTCATGGACAGCTGACTGGCAGCGGCCTTGGCCCTTGACTTGCTGGCCGAGGAGTTGCTGGAGAAGGTTACCTCATCGGTGCTCTGGAATCCCGTTCCGTATATGGGGTATATTCCACCTGCCACAGCCGACACGTTGCTGAGCATGGACACATTCTGCACCAGATTGGTGGCAAATCCGTCCATGCCGGTCCTGGTGCCCGCAGGGTTCTGCTCGTTCCAGAGCTTCTGCACCTCTGCGGCCGAGAGGGGCTTGTCGTAGATACGTGCCATGACCACATCGCCGGGTATGACCTGGTCGCACCTCACTGTACCATCGGTTCCCACCTGCGGGTCACCTCCTATGGCAATCCAGTGCGCGGCCTCGAAAGGCAATGACAGATAACCGGGAGCGGATACCGTAGTGGGCTGTCCGTCCACATAGAAAGTGGATGTCTGGTTCTCGCGGTCATACACACCCACCAGGTGATAGTAGCGGTCTGTCACAGGCTGCTGGTTCTTGTTCCACCGCCAGCCTCTGTCGTTGGGCTTTTCCCATACCCAGTGTGTGCGGTCCTTGCTGTTGCGGTCGAAGTGGCTGTCGTAGAGCAGCGGCGTGATGTCGATGAACTCGCTCTTCACGGCCTTTATCATCTCTATGTACTGCGCACGCGTGATAAGGAAGATGACATCTGCATTAGCTTCCTCTCCGAAATTGACATCCCTATACGTATAGCCTTCAGAAGCCGTGACATCTGCTGACACCACATAGTGGGTGTCATGACAGCGCATCTTGTAGCCGGTGACATTCTGTCCGTTCACGTTGACCATAGTGGCCACGAACTCCCATGGGTCTTCCGTTGCGTTGACCGAGTTACGGTCCACATAGATGTTCTCCCATGGACCGGTCGTTCCCAGATAGTCGCACATCGCGTCACCCTCACCGTAGGCAATGCGCAGGCTTCTTGTCTTGATCTTGTACTTGCCATCGGTTTCGTGCTTATGGATGGTGAACGCCGACCCGAAGTCGTCGAGCACGAGCTTCACGCCGATCCATCCTCCTACGGAAATGAATTTCCTCTGCGTATAGTTATAGAAGAACACGTGGGTGGAGTCGGACGTTGTCGTGACCACATCAGCGATCTTCTGCGCATATTTCGCCCAATCCACCGCAGTGATCGGGGTGTCGGCCTTTGCTCCTGTGTTGCCTGTCATAGCCATGAGGAGCGTCAAGAATAAGGGTAAGAAAATCTTCTTCATGATCCTTTGTTTTGGTTTTTGGTTCTTAGTTTCAGTCCCAGTCGGCAAGGCTGTCCCACATGTTGCCCTTGGCTTCATCTCCGCCGTATTCATTGTCGCCTGGAGGTGTTTCGCCTGAAATGTCCTGGTTTCCGTCACCCGGGTCCACGGACGCTTCTGTCAGGTATCCATGCTCCATGAGCACTTCCACGACAGTGACATCCGGTTGTTCGTACTGATTCTTTTTCTGTTTCATTCTGCCATTGTTTTTTTTGATATTACTGTTCTTGTTCGGTATAATGCCGCGTGGCTCCCGTCTCTCTCTGCCGGTGGCCTTGCGGTGGTGTAGTCACGTTTTCCCAGGCCAGTCCTGTTCTCAAGGGCCTGTTGGGGTTTATGTAGCAGTCCGGCCGACTTCTGCCGAAGAGAGCTGCCCTCAGAGGGGCATCGGCTTCAATGCGGCCGGCATCAGGTTTTCTCTACAAAAGGCATTACTGTCTCCCGACACCAATGCCTCCTACAAGTAAAAACTCTTTTCTTAAGTGATTCGCGAATTGCCCAAGCGGAGATCAGGGCAACCGCAGTTTTCTCAATTGGAGCCAGTCTGTCAGTCTTGCGTGGTGTGTCGGTTCCGGAGCAGGCACCATCATCAGAGCTATATAATAAAATGCCTTGCTCCACATCCCTTTTACGACCTTCAGAACAGGCCTTCCGGGGATTTTTTCTAATACAGAACTTTTCACCTCTGTGCAAGAGGTATGCAGAGGTACTTAAACAGCTATGTATCAACAGCTTAAATACATTGTACGATACGCGCATGCACGCATGTAAAACATTTTATACAGATACACCATCAATAAAAAATCGCGGAAAACTTTTGCCAGTCGGCTAATTTGTATTACTTTTGCAGCAGCAAATAAGTTGTTAGACCTCTTGCACAGAGGTATAGAATTTCCCTCATTTTTTTCGTGAGCACAGGCAATAGCATGGGGCCACCCTAACCCTCCCCGGTGGAGGAAACGATTGCTTGAGAGGGTTTTATCGGGAGTCTATATTAGAAGCTATTCAACTTCCGGTAATGACCTGTCTCTCTGCATATATGACCATGTTGTCGTCAGTTTATGGACTAATCACTTTATGCGAGACTGTCCAGGCGCAGCCACCACTGGGGGTGTGGGCGTCTCGCCCGCACTTCTCGCACCCTCTTGTAATAAAATGTCATGCCGACAGTACATTACTTGCGTTGTGCGGGCGGGACGCCCACACCCCCAGTGGCATTCCCGACAGTTTCCTGATTCCGGGAGCAGAATTGACACAAAAATCAAAGTGTCAGTTTTTTAACACTTTTGCTTACACTTTGATTTTTCGGGGTCTTTCAAAACAGGCAGTTTCGGGCTGATTTTCGTGTTAATAAGTGTAAAATGTCGGTTTTTTGCACAAAACGGAAAAATTAGTTAAGTGTTAGGGGGGAAACACTTAACTGTTTCCAGAAAATCAGTTAACTATTTTCGTCTTGGCACTTAAGTGTTTTTGAGGTAAAACTTAACTGTT
>JBJEHA010000028.1:0-15848 GCA_051875605.1 Prevotella sp.
TTCCAGTTTTCAAGAAGTTGGACTCACATCTTTATGGTTTAGCGGACAGTAATAAAAAAATACCGGTAAAGGAAGACCTTGCAGGTCCCTTACCGGTAATTCTGTCTTGAATGGGATGTCGTTTACATGTCGTCAAGGTTGACGGTCTGCTCGGTTTTCTTTGCCGCTGGTAGCTGGCTGGTGGCAGGATCGGTATTGAGCCGTATGTCCACGTCACGCTCCGGACTGTTTTCTATAGGTGTTCCGTTTTCGTCGAGGACGATTTCCTCTTCGATGTCCAAACTGTCCGTATCGAGTGTGTCGCTTTGCTCACGCATATAGTAGCTGTCGCAGTTGTACATGCCATAGGATATGTCGTTGTCCTTGGGCTTCCCGAACTTGCCATGGTATTTCTTGAATGCCGGGTCTTTGAGGACGGCATCAAGAAAGTAGCCGCAGATGGGAAGGGCGGTGCGGCTGCCTTGTCCCAGTGCACCGGTGCGGAAGTGTATGCTTCGGTATTCACCTCCTACCCACGCGCCGACAACGAGATTGGGGCTGACACCCATGAACCATGCATCTGAGTGGTTGTTGGATGTACCGGTCTTGCCGCCCCATTCGGTATCTGGGTATTGTCCGACATATCCCCATAGGCTCTGCGATGTGCCACCGGGTTCGCGCAGACCGCCCAGCAGGAGCTGTTGTGCGAGATATGCGCTCTTGTATGGTATGACCTGTTCCTCTTCTGCCGGTGCAGTATAGATTTCCTTGCCGTTGCGGTCTTCAATGCGTGTAACCAGAAGGGGCTTGTGTCTTTTCCCGTCATTGGCTACAGTACAGTAGGCATTGGCCAGTTCAAGCAGGTTGACATCGCTGGAACCGAGGGCCAAGGCCGGAGTAGGGTCGAGCGGACTGTTGATACCCATCTTGTGGGCTGTTTCTGCAATACTTCGGATGCCCATTTCCTGTCCGATCCTTACGGCAATGGAATTGATGCTGCGTGCAAAGGCGCTTTTCAGTGGCATGGAGTCATTGGTGAAATATCCGTTTGCATTTGTCGGTGCCCATGTGACCTCCTGGTTCTTTTCCTTGTCGAATACTTTCATGCTGAAATATTCATCGCGTCGTTTGTCACACGGAGTGAGTCCCTGGTTCATGGCTTCTGTATATACAAACAGCTTAAACGTGGAACCGGGTTGACGCATGGCTGTCACCTTGTCATATTTCCATGAATTGAAATCAATGTCGCCCACCCAGGCCTTTACTTCTCCGGTCTTTGGTTCCATGGCTACAAATGCACAGTGCATGAAGCGTACCATGTAGCGTATGGAATCCATGGTGGATATTTCCTTTTCGACCTTTCCTTTTTCGTAGTCGAAAAGCTTTACGGTGTGTGGCTTGTTCAGATAGAACTCTATGGAATCCGGATGGTTGGGGTATTTTGCAGTGAGATACTTATAGATCGGCAGCTTCTTGGCGATGCCCTCAATGAATTGGGGAATTACCTGGTGGCGTTCATCTTGCCATGGTTCTTCCTTCCCCCAGTGATTGTTGAAATTACGCTGTACCTGCTTCATTTGCCTGATGGCAGCTGCTTCTGCATACTTTTGTAGACGGGTGTCAATGGTCGTGTATATTTTCAGTCCGGAGGAATAAAGGTCATAGCCGTTGTCCTTGCACCAGTCTTTCAGCTCGTCGGCTACGGCCTCTCTGAAGTAAAGGGCCTGTCCGTCATAATTGCTTTCGACACTGTAGTTCAGTTTGATGGGCTTTTCCTTGAGCTTGTCATATTCATCTCGGGAAAGGTCACCATGGCTGACCATGTTCAACAATACAGTATTGCGACGTTTCAGGCTGTTCTCAGGATGGGAGATAGGATTGTAGAAGGTGGTGGCCTTGAGCATTCCAACAAGTATGGCAGCCTGGTCGGTTGTTATGTTTGCCGGTGTGGTGTTGAAATAGTTCTTGCAGGCAGTCTTGATGCCAAAGGAATTTGCGCCAAAGTCAACCGTATTGGCGTACATGGTCAGAATTTCCTTCTTGTCATAAAGCATTTCAAGTTTGGTGGCAATGATCCATTCCTTGTTTTTCATAATCAGTAATCGTACACCAGGAATTGCACCCAGCAATCCGGTTGAATATTGCGTGCGGACACGGAACATGTTCTTGGCCAGCTGTTGTGTGATAGTAGAGGCACCACGGGCATCGTGATGGAAAATGGCATCTTTGATAGCTCCGAACATGCCGGTAATGTCAATGCCATGATGACGGTAGAAACGTTCATCTTCCGTATCAATCAAGGCTCTCCAGAATGCTGGGTTGACATCTTCATATTTAATCGGGGTCCTGTTTTCATTGAAGAACTTTCCAATGAGTACATTATCTGCACTGTAGATTTCTGATGCTTGACTGGTGATGGGATTCTTTATCTGGGAAAATCCAGGGGATTTACCGAACAACCATAGGAAATTGATATCTACCATTCCAAGGTAAACCGTCACAGCAATAATGAAGGACAGAATGCCTGTAGCCGTTTTAACATACCATGCACGCCCTGCATAAAGTCTTTTGTACCAATTCCATAAAGCGATTGACTTTTCCTTGCACCAGTCAAGAAAAAACTTGATTCTAACCATGTCTGTAAGTTTTTATTGGGCACAAATGTACTCAATTTTGTTTGTTATTCTTCAAAGTGTTTCTGTAAAAATTATGATTTCTTTAACATCGTCAGGTGAAAACCATTGGGTTTTCTGGTCTCGTTTGAACCATGTGAGTTGTTTCCTGCAATATTTGCGGGTGTTTCCTTGAATGCGTTCAATGGCTTCGTCCAAGGATATATGGCCGTCAAAATGTTCAAAAAGTTCCTTATAGCCAACGGTATTCAGGGCATTCAGCTGCCTATATGGATACATTTTCCTGGCTTCATCAAGCAGACCGGTCTCCATCATGTCCAATACGCGTGCATTGATTCTTTCATACAATAACTTACGGTCGCGTGTAAGTCCTACTTTGACTATCTGGAATGGACGTTTCTTGATATTGTTTTTCCTGAATGACGTATAGGGCTTTCCGGTAGCATGGCAGATTTCAAGTGCATGCACAACTCTTCTGGGATTGTTTTTGTCAACGATATTCCAGTGTTCCGGATCTAAAAGCTTGAGTTCTTCTACCAAGGCCGTAAGTCCCTCTGTATCAAGCTTTTTTTTCATAAGTCCTCGTGTATGATCGTCAATTGTCGGAATATCGTCAATACCATTGCAGACAGCATCAATGTACATTCCGGACCCACCGGTCATCAATGCTGTATCATGTTTCAAAAACAATGTATTAAGCAATCCCATCACATCTGATTCATATAATGAGGCATTATAGTAATCGCAGATGTGATGGGTGCCCACGAAATAATGAAACACACATTGTTGTTGTTCTATTGTGGGGGCAGCAGTTCCAATGGGTATTTCTTTATAGATTTGCCGGGAATCCGCATTGATAATAGGTATGCCATAATGTTGGGCAACTTTAATGCAAAGATCGGTCTTCCCGACAGCTGTCGGACCCAATATGACAATGAGTTTTTTCATTAACGGATAATTCCGCGTTTTGAGGATTCTACGAAATCTATGATATACTGGATTTCTTTAGTAATCTGGAGATTCTTTTTGATTTCCAGAATGCCTTCTGCTAAAACACCTTTAGAATACAGCAGCCGATATGCGTTGTGGATGAGATCTATAAGTTCATTTGAGAACCCACGCCTTCTTAAACCTATTAGATTTAAACCTGCATACCTGATGGGCTCCTTGCCCGCTATGATAAAAGGTGGTATGTCCTGGCTAAATCGACTTCCACCCTGAATCATGACATATCCACCAATATGGCAGAACTGATGGCATAGGACGGATGAACTGATAATAGCGTTATCATCAACTTTAACTTCACCGCCAAATTTTGTAGAATTAGCAACAATAATGCCACTGCCAACTATACAGTCATGGGCAATGTGCATGCTTTCCATCAACAGGTTGTTGTCACCGACAATTGTCGTGCCGCTTGCTGATGTTCCGCGAGATATGGTAACATTTTCGCGAATGCTGTTGTTGCTACCAATCTGACAGGTCGTTATTTCTCCCTTGAACTTCAAATCCTGTGGTTTCGTGGAGATACTACAGCCCGGGAAAAATTCATTGTTGTTGCCAATTCTTGCTCCTACACTGATAGTTACACTGTTCTGTAGAACATTGTTGTCACCAATTACAGTATCTTTGTCAATATAGCAAAAAGGACCGATAATATTATTTTCTCCTAATTTTGCTTCTGGATGAACGTATGCTAATGGGCTGATTTGATTCATAACTAAAACACAATAAATGATACTGTTATAATCATTTGTTCTTTACTATTTGTGCTGTAAATGTAGCCTCAGACACAACCTGGTCTCCAACAAAAACGTAACCTTTCATGGATGAAACACCGTGTCGAACAGGGGCAAGCAGGTCAACCTTAAAAATCAAAGTGTCACCCGGAACAACTTTCTGACGGAATTTCACATTATCTATTTTCATGAAATACGTTGACCATCTTTCAGGTTCTTCAACTGTATTAAGCACTAATAAACCACCACATTGAGCCATTGCTTCAACCTGTAGAACACCTGGCATAACAGGTTCCTGAGGAAAATGTCCTGTGAAGAATGGTTCGTTGCTCGTAACATTCTTAACCCCGACAATACTTGTTGCACCAATTGATATGACTTTATCGACAAGTTGCATCGGATACCTATGTGGAAGTAGCTCGCGAATGCGATTATTGTCCATGATTGGTGGATCGTTCGGATCGTATATTGGAGCTTGGATCTCATGTTTGCGAATTTCCTTACGCATCTGACGGGCAAACTTATTATTGATAGTGTGTCCAGGACGGGTCGCAATGATACGTCCCTTTATTGGTTTGCCAATCAAAGCCATATCACCAATGATATCAAGAAGTTTATGGCGTGTACATTCGTTCTCCCAAACAAGAGGTTTATGCTGAATATAACCAAGTTCTGTAGCATCGCGGTGCTCAACCTTAAGCATATCGGCTAATTTGTCCAATCTTTCTTGAGTGGTTTGTTGTTCATAGATAACTATGGCATTGTCCATGTCACCTCCTTTTATAAGGTTAGCATTCAAAAGAGGTTCAATGTCCCTAACAAATACAAAGGTACGAGCCGGGGCTATTTCTGTTGAAAAATCTTCAATTCTATCTAAGGTTGCAAACTGACTATTGATGAATTTTGAGTTGAATGAACACATTGCTGTGAGACTAAACTCTTCATCTGGTAAAATAGTAATGCTTGAGCCTGTTGTAGCATCTTTAATTTCTATCTTGTGCCTAATGATATACCAATCTTTTGGAGTGTTCAGCTCTTCTATTCCAACTTCATTGATTTTCTGGATATATATAGCTGCACTCCCGTCCAAAATTGGGAATTCAGGACCGTTAACTTGAATGAGACAGTTATCAATTCCCATTGCGTACAAAGCAGCTAAACCATGTTCAACGGTTGATACACGAATATCCCCTTTTCCAAGCACGGTCCCTCTTTGGGTGTCAACAACGTTTTCTGCAATTGCATCTATTGTCGGCATCCCTTCCAAATCAATACGTTGGATTTTATAACCAGTATTTTCCGGTGCAGGATTGAATGTAACAGTTAAACTTAGGCCAGTATGCAGTCCTTTCCCACAAAGAGAAAAACTGCCTTTAAGTGACATTTGTTTCAGCATAATATATTCTTTTATTATTTGTTTTTCAGTTCTTCAACCTGTTTTTGAAGCTCATTAATCTGTTTGTATATCTCAGGAAGTCTGCGGAATAGTGCCTGAGACCTGAAATAGGCTTTAGGTTCCATTGGTGGAGTTCCAATAAGGGTTTCATTTCCTTTAATGTTTCCGGGAACACCGGATTGAGCTCCAAGGAATGTCTTGTCACCAATGTTAATATGTCCGGCCAACCCGACCTGCCCACCAAACATGCACCATTGTCCTACTTTAGTGCTTCCGGCAATTCCAACTTGTGCAGACATGACCGTATTTTCCCCCACTTCAACGTTGTGTGCAATTTGTACTAAGTTGTCTAGTTTCACTCCTTTATGTATGAGTGTGGAGCCCATTGTCGAACGGTCGATACATGTGTTGGCACCAATTTCGACATTATCTTCAATTGTTACTATACCTATTTGTGGTATCTTGTCATACCCTTCTGAGTTGGGAGCAAATCCAAATCCATCCGCTCCTATTACAGAACCTGAATGTATGGTAACATTTTGTCCTATTTTACATCCATGGTAAACAGAAACGGTTGGATATATAATACTTCCATCTCCAATCGTTACATGGTCTCCAATAACGGCATGAGGGTAAATCTGTACGTTATTACCAATAATAACACCTTCTCCAATGTAGGCAAAGGCACCGATATAGCAATCTTTCCCTATATTTGCGCTTGGTGAAACAAAAGCTAAAGAGTCAATGCCTTTCTTGCGAGGTTTGCTGGCTTCATATAATTGAAGTAATTTTGCAACACATTCATAAGCATTGTCAACCCTGATGAGGGTTGTTGAAACAGGCTTTTCAAGTTTAACATCCTTGTTGATTAAAACGATAGATGCTTTTGTTTCATATATATAATGTAAATATTTCGGGTTTGCTAAGAAAGATATCGCTCCAGAAACGCCTTCTTCAATTTTTGAAAAAGTATTTACTTTCGCATTCTCATCACCTTCAACTTGTCCGCCAAGAAAATCGGCAATTTGTTTGGCTTTAAATTCCATTATTAAGTGTCCTTAGATTACATTAATTTTGCAAATATAGTAAATAAAATTTATATTCGCTGATAACACAGGTAATATTTTCTTATTTTTTTGGAAAGCAATTGTACGTTCAATAACTCCGAAGCTTCGGATATGTCTTTTACCGTACCGTCTTTGTAGAGAATGCCTATACGGTCGTCTTGGATATCATACATATCTTTCTGAATTGTATCAAAACTCATCATATATTCAGCCTCCTCATGTGATATGTTCATGTCCTTGCATAGTTTTTCTCTTATCTCATGAATTCGAGCCTCTTCTATTGGCTTCTCATACACTTCTACTTTAAATATATTGCGTTCTATCAAGTCACGACTGAGTGTGGATAGTATTCTGTCTTCGTGGTGCATCCAGACTTTTATTGCACTCCAGATATCATTGTCATCCAGCTCTTTGTACATGTTCAATGCTTCAGGATGATTCATGAACCATTTAGCATCAACATCATGCTTGAGGAAATACATTAATGCCGGAGGGGCAAACAAATCCATTCCCATAGCTTTCAATGCCTTGGCTCTATTCAGTGTGTTTATCATTACCTTTTCACCAGCTACAGCTGTCTTGTGCAGGTAAACCTGCCAATACATAAGGCGTCTTGATGTCAGGTAGTTTTCTATTGAGTAGATGCCTTTTGACTCTACTACAAGTTGGTCATTGACCACATTGAGCATTTTAATGATTCGTGCACTGCCAATGTTGCCTTCAGTAACACCTGTATAGAAGGAATCCCTTCGCAGATAATCAAGCCTATCCATGTCAAGCTGGCTGCTAATCAGCTGATGCAGGAATTTCTTGGGATATTCGTCTCTGAAAATGCTCAAAGCAAGATTCAATGATTGCCCCAGGTCCTTATTGACCTCTTCCATCAGCATCAGCGATATGTCTTCGTGGGAGATGCCTTTAATAAGTGTATTTTCAAGAACATGGCTAAATGGTCCATGTCCTATGTCATGCATGAGGATTGCCGCTCCTACCGCTTCGGCTTCACTGTCAAAAATGAAGTTTCCTTTTTGAAGCAGACTATTGATGGCTTCTGTCATGAGATGAAAAGCTCCAATGGAATGCTGGAAACGGGTGTGCCTTGCTCCTGGGTAAACAATAGAAGCCAATCCAAGTTGATTGATACGTGTGAGCCTTTGTACCAAGGGATGCCGGATTATGGACAGGGGCAATCCGTGGGGAATCTTTATGAAACCGAATACAGGGTCGTTGATTATTTTTCCGTTATCCATTATATATAAGATGAATAATCATCGGATTCTTTCCAGTTCCAGTTCCATCTGCATCTGCAGTTCTTTTGCTTTCTGAGCTGCAGTTTCCGCGAAATCTGTCCCATTGCTGGCATAGATTATTCCACGGGAACTGTTGACCAGCAGTCCACAGTCTTTGGTCATTCCATATTCACATACTTCCTGGAGGCTTCCTCCTTGTGCTCCTACTCCGGGCACTAACAGGAAATGGTCTGGAGCTATTTTCCTTATTTCCTCAAACATTTTTCCTTGAGTGGCTCCAACGACAAACATCATCTGTTCATTTGTTGCCCATTCCATGGCTTTACGCATGACTTGTTCATACAGGGGAACATTGTTTTTGTCTTTATTCATCTGGAAATCCATGCTACCCTTGTTACTGGTCAAGGCCAGCAATATAATCCATTTCCCTTCGTATCCCAGGAATGGAGCAACGCTGTCTTCTCCCATGTAGGGAGCTATAGTCAGGGAATCGACATCATATACATCGAAAAAAGTACGTGCATACATGGCAGATGTGTTTCCGATGTCTCCTCGTTTGGCGTCGGCAATAATGAAATGATTCGGGTAGTTGGCCTTCAGGTATGCTATTGTCTGTTCAAAAGCCGCCAATCCTTTCACGCCCATGCTTTCATAAAAGGCCAGGTTCGGTTTGTAGGCTACACAATAAGGGGCAGTGGCATCAATGATGGCCTTATTGAAGTCGAATACAGGATTATCGTTTCCTGATAGGTGTTTGGGTAGCTTGTTGATATCTGTGTCAAGCCCTACGCACAGGAAACTCTTTTTATTGAAAATCTGTTCTGTCAGTTCCTTTCTATTCATTGGTTCAATGTTTTCTGTCAGACATATTTTGGATTATAGTTCGCTTTCTTTCATTCTCTCGGCATTTTCAGCAACAGTCAGTGCGTCTATCATATCTTGTATGTTTCCACTCAAAAAACCGGATAGGTCATGTGTGGTATAGCCTATTCTATGGTCTGTAACTCTGCCTTGTGGAAAATTATATGTCCGTATTTTTGCGCTTCTGTCGCCTGTTGACACCAATGTTTTCCTTCTGTTTGCTATGTCGTCAATATACTTCTGGTGTTCTTTGTCATAGATGAATGTACGCAATCGTGACAAGGCCCTTTCCTTGTTCTTGGGCTGGTCTCTTGTTTCTGTACATTCAATCAGGATTTCTTCAACCTCTCCTGTATTTGGATTCTTCCATGGATAACGCAGACGAACTCCGGATTCCACCTTGTTTACATTCTGTCCTCCGGCACCTGAACTGCGGAATGTGTCCCATTTTATGTCGCCCTCGTTGATGTTTACTTCAAATTTATCGGCTTCAGGAAGCACTGCAACAGTGGCAGCACTGGTGTGCATCCTGCCTTGTGTCTCTGTTGCAGGAACGCGTTGCACGCGATGTACGCCCGATTCATATTTCAGTGTGCCATATACATTGTCGCCACTCACGGCAAAGTCTATTTCCTTGAATCCGCCTACAGCACCTTCACTCTCGCTCGTTACTGACAGGGACCATCCTCTTGAGTCGCAGAACTTCTTATACATGGCAAACAGGTCACCGGCGAACAGAGCGGCTTCGTCCCCGCCCGTTCCCGCTCTGATCTCCATCTGTACATTCTTGGCATCTTCCGGATCCTTGGGCACGAGGGCTATTTTTATTTCTTCTTCTATTTGAGGTTGCAGGTCTGTATTGGAGGCCAGTTCTTCCCTTGCCATTTCTTTCATGTCCGGATCTGTCTCGTGAGCCAGAATGTCCTTGGCCTCCTTAATGGCATTCAGACATGCAATGTATCTTTTCCGTGCATCCATGATATCTCCCAGTTCCTTGTATTCTCTGGTGAGTTTCACATACCTCTCTTGGTCGGAAATTACATCCGGGTCGGTTATCAGTGTGGACACTTCCTCGAAACGGGATTCAAGGCCGTCGAGTTTCTCGAGCAAACTGTTGTTTTCTGCCATTTGTCTCTTCTGTTATTTGACTGGTGCTCCAGTTTATTTGTAATAGAACTCGCCATATTCCGAACGAATGGTCAGGCTTCTTTCTCCTTTCTCGATTCTTCCTATGACTTGCGCATCGACATTGAAGCTCTTGCTTATCGCAATGACTTCATCGGCAACTTCCGGTCTTACGTAGATTTCCATGCGATGTCCCATGTTGAATACCTGATACATTTCCCTCCAGTCTGTACCGCTTTGTTCCTGTATGATGCGGAAGAGTGAGGGGATGGGGAACATGTTGTCCTTGATGACACGGCACTCTTCTCCTACAAAGTGAAGCACCTTGGTCTGTGCACCTCCCGTACAGTGTACCATTCCGTGGATTTCCGGGCGTAATGTGTCAAGAACGCGTTTGATGATTGGAGCATAGGTGCGGGTAGGGGATAGCACCAGCTGCCCTACGGTAAGCGGAAGTCCTTCAACCGGTTCTGTCAGTTCTTTTCCTCCGCTGTAAACCAGTTCTTCCGGTACAGCATGATCGTAGCTTTCCGGGTATTTTGTTGACAGATACTTCGCGAAGACATCGTGTCGTGCACTGGTCAGCCCATTGCTTCCCATTCCGCCGTTGTACCTTGTCTCATAGCTGGCCTGTCCGCATGATGACAGCCCTACAATCACATCACCCGGACGGATGTTTGCATTGTCTATGACATCACTGCGCTTCATGCGGCAGGTTACAGTGGAGTCAACAATGATGGTGCGTACGAGGTCGCCTACGTCTGCGGTCTCGCCTCCGGTAGGGTAGATGCCCACTCCCATGTCACGCATGTCGGCAAGCAGTTCGTCCGTACCGTTGATGATGGCAGATATCACTTCACCGGGCACAAGCATCTTGTTCCGGCCAATGGTGCTGGATACGAGAATATTGTCAACAGCGCCTACACAAAGCAGGTCATCGGTGTTCATGACAACTGCGTCCTGTGCTATGTCTTTCCATACGCTCAGGTCTCCGGTTTCCTTCCAGTACATATAGGCCAGTGACGATTTCGTGCCGGCACCGTCTGCATGCATGATGTTGCAGTAGGCAGGGTCACCCCCCAGTATGTCTGGAATAATCTTGCAGAACGCTTGTGGGTATAAGCCCTTGTCTATGTTCTTGATGGCGTTGTGCACATCTTCCTTTGCGGCACTCACGCCGCGCATCATATAGCGGTTATTCTCCATTTTCTTGATGTGGTATTTATGAATGTAGTATTTATAATAATGTGTATCAGTCTTCGTTTCCTTGCCAGAAATTCCAGCTTGCGAAGGCCTGCAAGAGCAGCATCTCCAGTCCGTTCTTAGTCGTTGCGCCTTGCTGTGCACCTTTCTTCATGAAGAGCGTTTCATCGGGGTTGTATATCAGGTCGTATAATATGGTGTGGCTGTCCATGGCATCATACGGCAGGTCCGGACATTCCTCGGCATGGGGATACATGCCGCAGGGCGTGCAGTTGACGATGACCTTGTAGGTGTTGATGGTTTCATCTGTAATGTCCGTATATTTCATGGCGCCGTCCTTGCCTGTCCGGCTCACGAACCTTGTTTCCAGTCCCAGTGACTTAAGTCCGAAGTCTATGGCCTTTGAAGCTCCGCCTGTTCCCAGTATGAGTGCTTTCCTGTGACAGCTTTCAAGCATTGGCTCTATGCTTTTGGTGAACCCGATGACATCGCTGTTATATCCTTTCAGCACCGTCCTGGTGCCTTTGTGCTCCACTTTGATTACATTCACCGCGCCAATGGCTCTGGCTTCCGGGCTAATGGCATCCAGATAGCTGATGACCTTCTGCTTGTAGGGGATTGTGACGTTCAGGCCCTTCAGCTCAGGGTTGGATGCCAGGATTTCCGGCAGGTTTCCTATTTCCGGAATCTCAAAGTTGAGATACTGTGCATCGATGTTCTCGTTGGCAAACTTCTCATTGAAGTAGCTGATGGAGAAGGAGTGTCCCAGCGGGAAGCCTATCAAACCGTATTTGTCCATGATTGTTTTGAAGTTGTTGTTGTTCAGGAAATGTCAATGTCTTCTTGAGGCGATGTCCATATCTTTCTGTTTTTCAGCGATATACATTGTACATACGCCGAAGGTAAGCCGTTTGAACCATGCACTGCTGAATCCGGCTCTTTTCAGTATTTCCACCATGCGTTCACCTTGCGGAAACGCCTCAATCGTAGCTGTAAGATAGCTGTATGCCTCCTTGTCGCGAGACACTATCCGCCCATAGAGCGGCAGGAAAGTGTGCGAATAGACCTTGAACAGCTGTTTCATGGGAAAGCAGACGGGCGTAGTGAGTTCCACTATGCTCACGTGGCCGCCGGGCTTCAGTACCCGGTGCATTTCGCGCAGTCCCTTGTCCAGGTCGGCAAAGTTCCTGATGCCGAATGCGGCTGTGATGGCATCGAACGTGTTGTCCGGGAAGGATAGGGCCATGCAGTCTTCTTTTGAAAACGATATGATGCTGCCCAGCCCCTCCTTTTCCACCTTTTGCTGTCCTATGCGCATCATCCCTTCGCTGATGTCTGCGCCGACGATGCTGTCCGGTGTCAGCATTCGGGCGGCGAGGATGGCGAAATCCCCCGTCCCCGTCGCTATGTCGAGCATAGTCTTGGGTGTGAAAGGTGCCAGCTGACCTATCGCTTTCCGTCTCCAGCCCTTGTCTATGTTCCACGACAGTCTGTGGTTCAGCGTGTCGTATGAATGGGCAATGCGGTCGAACATCAGCTCCACCTGTTCCCCCTTTTCCCCCTGCCTGTCGTAGGGTTTTATCTGTTCCTGTCCGTACATCCGTCCTGTATGAATGTGCCCGCAGGGCATGGCCGTGCGGGTGCTTGTTCCGGGTTATCTGTTGTTCAGGTAGTTGTTCACGTTGCTTTCAATGCGTGCTGCAATGTCCGTGTCCGTGTCGGCCTTGACGAACTTCTCTCCCGTGATGTGCTCATAGAGCTCTATGTAGCGTTCGCTCACGCTTTCGGCATACTCGTCGGTGATTTCCGGCATGGTCTGTCCCGGCTCGTTCATGAAGTCGTGTTCTATGAGCCATTGCCTTACGAATTCCTTGGACAGCTGTTTCTGCGGTTCCCCCTTGGCCAGTTTCTCCTCGTAGCCGTCAGCATAGAAGTAGCGGCTGGAGTCTGGCGTATGTATCTCGTCTATGAGATAGACCTGTCCGTTGCGTTTGCCGAACTCGTATTTGGTGTCCACGAGTATCAGTCCGTGCCTGGCGGCTATTTCCTGTCCGCGTGCGAAGATGCGCCGTGTGTAGTCTTCCATGACCGCGTAGTCTTCTGCACTGACAATGCCCTGACTGATGATTTCCTCCTTGGAGATGTTCATGTCATGTCCTTCGTCGGCCTTGGTCGTGGGCGTGATGATGGGCTCGGGAAAGCGTTCGTTCTCGCGCATGCCGTCAGGCAGCTTCACGCCGCAGAGTTCACGGCATCCGTTCTTGTATTCGCGCCATGCGCTTCCTGTGAGTATGGAGCGGATGATCATCTCCACCCTGAATCCTTCGCATTTCAGTCCCACCGTCACCATGGGGTCGGGTGTGGCCAGTTTCCAGTTGGGGCAGATGTCCGTGGTGTGGTCCAGGAACTTGGCCGCTATCTGGTTGAGCACCTGTCCCTTGAAGGGTATGCCTTTGGGCAGTACCACGTCGAATGCCGAGATACGGTCTGTGGCCACCATCACGAGCAGGTCGTCGTCAATGTCATAAACGTCGCGCACCTTACCGTGATACACGCTTTTCTGTCCTTTGAAGTGGAAGTCTGTACTTGTCAATGCTTTCATTGTGTTCTGTTTTTATTTTGATTGAGTCTTTTCGGTGTCTGTCTTTTCCCTGTTCCTGTTCTCGAAGTGCTCATAGGCCTTCACTATGCGTGTGACCAGCCGGTGGCGCACGATGTCCTTGGCGTTCATTTCCACGAACCCTATCCCTTCCACGCCGTCCAGGATGGCCAGTGCCGTGCGCAGTCCGCTTTGCCTGTCGTGGGGCAGGTCCACCTGGGTCATGTCTCCCGTCACAATCATCTTCGTGTTCATGCCCATGCGCGTGAGGAACATCTTCAGCTGGGCGGTCGTGGTGTTCTGCGCCTCGTCCAGTATGACCACGGCATCGTTGAGCGTGCGTCCGCGCATGAAGGCCAGCGGTGCTATCTGTATGATGTGCTTGTCCATCATTTCCTGCAGCTTGAGTGCCGGGATCATGTCCTCAAGCGCATCGTAGAGTGGCTGCAGGTAGGGGTCTATCTTCTCCTTCATGTCGCCGGGCAGGAACCCGAGTTTTTCACCGGCCTCCACAGCCGGGCGGCTCAGTATGATTTTCTTGGCCACCTTGTCCTTCAGTGCCCTTACGGCAAGGGCTATGCTGAGGTAGGTCTTTCCTGTTCCGGCTGGCCCTACGGCAAACACCATGTCGTTGGCGGCATAGGCATCGATGAGCTTCTGCTGGTTTTCCGTGCGGCCCTTGATGGGCTTCCCGGAAATGTTGTACACCACCACGTCCTTTGCGGCCTCAGCCTGGGGCTTGTTGCCCCGTATGATGTCAAGGATGGCCTCTTCGGTGATGGTGTTGAACTTCAGGAGATGCCTTCGCATGCCCTCGATGCTGTCCTGGAACTTGCCCATCTCCTCTTCATCGCCGAGTACGCGCAGCACATTGTCGCGTGCAGCGATGCGGAGCTTGGGGAACAGCGACTTGATGATCTGGAGGTGTCCGTTGTTCACGCCGTAGAGCGATACGGGTGAAATGTCCTCCAGCACGATATGCTTCTCTGTCAATGGTCTGGAAAATCTCGTTAATTTGCTGCAAAATTACAAAAAATTATCCGATTCGCCCACATATTTTCTGCTGTTTATTCTGTTTTGCCCACAAAGACGGTGCCCCAGGCCTCCAGAACGGCTCTTTGTGGCATTTACGGCGCATTTTCCGCGGACAAACGGCCATGAGTTGTGAAAATTACTGAAAACTTATGCACAGATGCTAAAAAAGCTAAACGTTTCCTGTCACCTATCATCACCTTTTTATAAATTTGCTGTCATGAAATTGCAATACATCTACATGGCCTTGTTCATGGCGTTGCTGTTTGGCTGCGCCGAGAACGAAGAGCAGAAAGCCGCCCCGTTGCTTTCCACCATTGAAAGCCTGAACAGGCAAGGCCGTTACCGTGAAGCCCTCGATTCCATCATGAAGCTGCGTGAAAACCATCCCAAGGCCATCGAAGCGCGCAAGCGTGCACTGGTCATCTGGCAGGAAGCATCGCTGAAAATGGCGCAGGAGGATGTGGGCAAGACGGATGCGGAGCTGCAGGTGGTATTGCAGAAAATAGAACAGGAAAAGGACCTGTACAAGGCCAACATGCTCCGTGTGAAACGCGACTCGCTGCAGGCCAGATATGAGGCAATGTGTGGGGTGGTGCGGATGATCCGCATGAGGCAGGAGGCCAATTGAACAGCTATGCTCCTGGTTGCTCCTGAAAAATCAAAGTGTCACGAAAACGGGCTTTTTCGTGACACTTTGATTTTCGGACCATTTCTGAAGAATCGGGCGAGAACGGATTTTTACACGCCAGCGGATTTTTGGGGTTATGAAGGCCTGTTTTGCAAACCGTTGATAATCAGCGGGATAAGTTTTTTCAGACAAAAAGTGTTAACAGAAATCGCCCGATTTTAACCTAAAATCCGTTAAATTCGTGCACAAAACAGCCGGTTTGTGCAGTTTTCAGCCCTCATTTTCCGCACTTTTGGCCGGAAAATCGCGGTTTTGGGGCCGAAAAACCTGAGT
>JBJEHA010000029.1:0-63127 GCA_051875605.1 Prevotella sp.
GTAAATGGCTGTGTACAGGGGCAGTTTACAGACACTTATATTTCATCGAACTCACATTAATCTATTATCTATTTTACAAAATGTAAAAAATTTAAAGTTTTTTCTTACATTTTGATTTTTGGAGTATAGGAAAAAGGTGATTTTTTACCTATTTTCATGTTAATAATTGTAATTTACTGTTTTTTTGCACAAAACGGAAAAATCAATTAAGTGTTTCCCCCCTAACACTTAACTGTTTCCAGAAAATTATTTAACTTTTTTCGATCCGGCACTTAAGTTTTTTTGAGGTAAAACTTAACTGTTTTGGGGCAAAAACTTGGATTTTTCTGTTTCAAAACTGCAATTTTCCGGCCAAAAGTGCGGAAAAATAGGGCTGAAAACTGCACAAATAACAAGTTTTGTGCATAAATTTAAAGAATTTTAGGTTAAAATAAAAATGTTTTTTTAACACTTTCCGGCTGTAAAAACTTATTGCATTTATTATCAACGGTTTACAAAACAAGTATCCAGAACCCGAAATTTCCGCTGGCGAAAAAAATTCTTTATCACCTTATTCTTCGGAAATGGCAGAAAAATCAAAGTGTAAAAAAATATTAAAATACTTACACTTTGATTTTCATACTTTCTTTAATTCACTGCTTTTTTCAACATTTATTGTTGAAAACCTTCTTATAAATTTTTCATAACCCCAATTTTTTTAACAACAGCATGAAAGAAAAAAGTATATTGTTTAAAAATAAGCAAAAATAAACCGCTTTTTAGTCAGTTTTCAACAAAAAAAAAGAGGAAAATATATAAACTTATTAACTTTGCAGATATTTAGGAAATTGTGGAAAAGGTTAGAAGTCATTGAAATTCAATATATAAATATCATGGCTGATTGTTGATAAAAAAAATAAAAAGTATTGATAACTTTCATTGCTTTTAATATAGCTATTTTTTTCAACATATCCACACCACATCATCCTACTATTTTAAATTTTATATTAAAAGAAAAAATATATAAATATAAATTCATGTTGAAAACCATTACAGGTAAATGACCTATAAAATATGAGTAAAACCATATATAATAAAGTTATGATAAGGGAAAATTGGATGGAAAAAGGTTTTATAGACGAACCTGTGCCAGAGAGTGTTGATATAAAGGCTGCCATTATATCAATGTGCAGAGAAAAGAATGCTGTTATATTGGCGCACTACTATACTACGGCCGATATTCAGGAAGTGGCTGATTTCATAGGCGATTCTTTGGCATTGGCCCGTAAGGCGGCTGAAACCGATGCAGATATCATAGTGATGTGTGGTGTTCACTTCATGGCTGAAACCTGCAAGATACTGAGTCCGGATAAGCTGGTGCTTGCTCCTGATCTGAATGCCGGATGCTCTTTGGCGGATTCCTGTAAGGCAGAAGACCTGAAGGCTTTCAAGGATGCACATCCAGGTTATACGGTGGTGAGTTATGTGAATACCACGGCTGCTGTGAAGGCACTTACCGATGTGGTTGTGACCAGTGGAAATGCCAGGAAGATTGTTGAAAGTCTTCCTAAAGATGAAAAGATAATATTCGGTCCTGACCATAATCTCGGTGCTTACATCAACAGCATCACCGGCAGGGAAATGCTTCTATGGAATGGTGGCTGCCATGTACATGAGCGTTTTTCGGTAGCGGAGATAGTAAAACTCAAGAAAGAGCATCCGGAAGCCATTGTCCTGGTACATCCTGAGTGTAAGGGTCCGGTTGTGGCACTGGCTGATGTTGTAGGTTCTACAGCTGTATTGCTTAAATATGCCAAAGAAAGTGAAAAAAATACCTTTATAGTGGCCACAGAACCGGGAATACTCCATGAAATGCGCCGTACTTGTCCGCATAAGAATTTTATCCCTGTTCCGCCCGAAGTTTCGGAAGGCAGCATAGGCTGTTCATGCAACGAATGTGAGTTCATGAAAATGAACACTTTGCAGAAACTATATAATACGCTCAAGTACGAATGGCCTACGGTGGAAGTGGAACCAGAAGTAGCCAGGGAAGCCGTGAAGCCCATCAACCGCATGCTGCAACTGAGTTGATTGCCATTGAAATGGATTTGTCTGGAAAAATAGCTGTACTTATACCTTGCTATAATGAGGAAAAGACAATAGGCAAGGTGGTGAATGACTTCAGGAGTGTTTTGCCGGAAGCTGTTGTCTATGTATATGACAACAATAGCATTGACCGCACTGTAGAGAGAGCCAAGGAGGCCGGTGCGATGGTTTGCTATGAATACTGTCAGGGAAAGGGCAATGTGGTAAGGAGAATGTTCAGGGAAATAGATGCAGACTGCTACATCATTGTAGATGGCGATGATACCTATCCTGCACAGGATGCCCGACTGATGTGCAGGAAAATATTGGAAGAGGGATTTGACATGGTTATAGGAGACCGTCTTTCTTCTACCTATTTTCAGGAAAACAAGAGGCCTTTCCACAATGCGGGCAACCTGATGGTGAGAAACCTGATTAACCGTTTTTTCAACAGCAATATAAAAGATATAATGACCGGATACAGGGCTTTCAGCAGATTTTTTGTAAAGAATGTTCCTGTGGTATCAAAGAATTTTGAAATAGAGACTGAAATGACCATCCATGCCCTGGACAAGAATTTCAGGATAACCGAGGTGCCTGTTGCCTATAGGGACAGACCGGAAGGAAGTATTTCCAAGCTGAATACTTTTAAAGATGGATTCAATGTGATTTTTACCATTTTCCGCCTTTTCCGCGACTATAGGCCTTTTACGTTCTTCTCTATTATAGCATTGGTAATATTCATGTTGTCCATAGTCCTGTTTGTACCTGTGTTCATAGACTATCTGCACACAGGACTTGTCATGCGTTTCCCTACACTCATTGTATCTTGTTTCATGATGCTTTTGTCCATGCTTTTCTATGTATGTGGACTGATACTTGAGGTGATTAACAACAAGAACAGGCAAATGTATGAACTATTGATGAAGAGGAAGTGATTTTTTTTCTCTGTAATACTTTATAAGGAACAGGAGAAAAGGTAGCAGCGAGGCTATGAAAATGCGCCATACAAACCAGTAATGGATGATGGAATGGTTTCTGAGCAGAAGACACCATAGGAATGGCATAATGGCAATCAGCAGCAGTGGAGTATTGGTGATGTAGATGTTTTTGTTCTTCTTCAATAAGTAAAGGTTGAATGCCAGGAAAATAAGAATCAGGAAAATAATGGCATAAAGCAGGGAAGGATAATTGCTAATATACTTGAATATGCCTGAAATGGACATATCAACATCGCCATAGGAAGTGGAAGTGCGCATAACTGCCTGATTGAAAGCGTCACTGATGGCATAGTCCACCATCCAGTGTGCAATAAACCATTTGCTTACCCATATCATAACATATCCGGCCAGCCAGAAAAAAACGGATTCAAGAATGCGTATGGTATTGCATGTATATTTTTCCTTGGATATATATACCATGAAAGTCAATGGTAGGGCCAGTGTAAGGAGTGGTGTGGTAAGCAAATCCATAAAAGCAGTAAATCCGCCTGTAACCGTAAAAAGAAAGGCTGTATGCTTAAAATTTTGCTTATGGTGAATAATAAGCAAAAATACACTGGATATGAAGGCTATGTAGAAGGTAGTGGAAAATTGCATGGAGAAAGGAATAATCCATACATTGAAGACAGCCATTGTGAAGACAAAGGCATAGCAAAGGTATTTATCGCCGTAGTGGTAGAGTAATGTACAGAGCAATATAAAAATAGTGGACAGGAAAATGATGTTGAGTGTCCTTATTCCTTGGTAGTCTGTAATCAGCAACAAGGGACGAAGTGTAACAAGATATCCGTGCCAGTATCTTTCGTATTTTATGGGTTGTAGATTATTTATGTCTCCATAACATGCTTTTTCTGTGGCTTTGGCCACACTCATACGGTCATCTTCCAAATAATAGGTATTGCTAAGCGCTGATTCTATGGGTTTGGCATCATCTACGGCAACGGCAATATCCATCATTAGTGCATCTGTGAAATTATCGAGTCTGAAAAGGAAAAAACCGCTTATCTTGTGTTTAAGCCCTTCCTCTTCCATTGTTTTCACGGACTTCAATGCGTTTTGACTGATGTTATTACTGGGAATGGCACATACTCCTGCAATAAGTACAAGAAAGCCTATCACCATAAATACGATAAGGAAAAAGGTAGAAAAAAGTATGTATCTCCTTTTACACATTTATTATTTTACAATAGCAATTTTACATAAAGTGCCTTTTTCTCCATATTGTGTGGCAGTCTCTACCATATAGACACCCGATGCCACCCGTTTTCCTTTCTTGTCTTTGCCGTCCCATGTGAATGTTCCGCCATTGCTTCTTCCTTCTGCCACAAGTGTTCCATTGGATGAAACAATTTTCACATCGGCATTGAATGTAAGTCCTACAACGGTAATAATTCCGGTGTAGTCGGGTTTAACAGGATTAGGATAGGCATAGACATTGTCTTTGGTCATTTCTTCATTGATGTCTGTAGCATCGCTCATATATGAGCATAAGCCTTCGTTGGTACCGAAGAATACTTCACCTTTCTTTCCATCTATGGCTATGGATTCTATATTGTTTGAAAGAAGTGGTGTATCAGAAGTGGTGAAATGTTCTATTTCCTCCATATTGTCTGCACTGATCAGGTAAACACCGTTGTTATCGGTTCCGAACCATTTGCGTCCAGCTCCATCTATGGCAATACTGGTGATATAGACATTTGAAAGCAGATAATCGGCCAGGTTGGTGCCATCATTGCGGGGCACTTTCACTTGTGTGAATGTGCTGTAATCCGAGGAAATGGACGATTGTGTAAGCATCAGCGGTCCTACATCTGTACCTATCCATATATTATGGTCTTGGTCTTCAGCAACACAGGTAACATAGCTGACATTCACGGTTTTTCCGTCTTCATTGACAAAGAAATCATAAACTTTTACTTCATCGGTTGAGGGCTGATAACAGATGAGTGCAGGATTTATCCAGTAATCATTGACAAACCACATGAGTTGTCGGCTGTCGAAAATGGGGCGTTTCATTTGTGTGAATACACGCTTTTCTCCATCCACATCACATATAAGATCAGTATGTGGATAGGATTTCCATTCCCTATTGGATGTAAAGCATAGTATGCCTGAATTTTTATTGTTATTTGAATTAAGGCACCATAGATTGCCTTCATTGTCAAAAAGCAGTCCGAAAACGTAGAGGTAGTTGTTGTTTTGGTCAATAGCTGGTACAAGCGGACTGTTCTCATATCCGAAATATTGTTTGAACTGACCATTCTGGAACTCATACAAGCCTGTGCGCCCACCGGCAAATACATGGTTTTCGTCTTTAGGATCTATCGCCACACATTGTATGTCTATATACTTCACATTGTTATTGATAGATTGCAGGTCATCTTGAAAGACTGTCCAGTCCTTGTTGTTGTCCATTACCTGTATGGTTCCAGGTCTGTTAAGCTCTATAGTGGAGAAAATTCCACCGCCGGAGGTATATAGTTTATTATTATATGGTTTAAGAAAATGGAAATAGTTGTATCGGGGTCCGTCGGGTTTTATATTGCTTTTCTTTGTGATGATGTTATTCTGTTCATTGATTTCAATGAAGGAAACATATTCACCATCGGCAATGATATAATTGTTATCTGCTGATTTGTCGGCCGTAATATAGGTAAAAGGTTTTTCTATGATTTTCTTGTTCAGTTCTTTATCGACAACAGTTGTGTTTTCTTGTCCGAAGAAGAATATTTTTTCATCTGTCTGACTGATATATGTGAATCCACCGGCAAAAAGTGTATATCGTAGATATTTGTCGGTTTTTAGGTATCCTACCCATCCATAGGCATTGAATATAAGATTTCCGCCTACATTCCTTATGTTCTTGAATCTGTATTCAGTATTTGTAGCTGTCCAGTTTTTCTTGTCTGCTGGATTGTTATCCATATCACAATAGCAAATGCCATTGTCTGTAGCTATGTTTATTCTTTTTCCGAGTATGGCCAAATCGCTTACTTTGTAGCCTAGATTGTATGTGCTGCTGATTTCGGCTTTCTTTACATTGATGCATACAATACCGAATCCTGTTGAAAGATAGGCCGTATTGCCGTTGATGGTAATGGCATTGATGGTCTTGTCTCCAATCATGTTTTTAGTATAGTATTCTGATATATTGGTTATGTTGCCATTCTTGTCAAGCAAGTCAATGTTGTAGTTATTATATACTATCACAAGTCTTGAAGCATCTTTACACCATGCAATGTCAGTAATATTGCAGTCACTCAGCCCATTCAGCTTGTCGTATGTCTGTATGCTTTCGTCATTTTCATTGTAGGAATACAGCCCGTTTGAAGCCAGAACAAAAATCATATCTCCGGCTTGCTCTATCTTGGTTATTTCACTGTAGGCAAGGAAAGTATTCCATGTTCCTATTTTTGAAGCATGGCAAAGTCCGCACCACATCATATTTGAGACGAGGAATACCATGAGCAGGGAGATGATTTTTTTCATATTTTTTTAATTATATGGATTTCAGAAATTCTGCGAGTTTGGCCACAGCACGGGCACGATGGGAAATATTGTTTTTTATATTGTTTCCTAATTCAGCAAACGATTGTCCATAGCCATCAGGAACAAATACAGGGTCATATCCGAATCCGCTGGTTCCGCTTTTTTCCTGGGCTATGGTTCCTTCTATTTTTCCCTCAAAGAAAAAGTTTTTTTTTTTATTGTCTTGTTGTTTAAGAATAAGTGCAATGACTGTGCGGAAGCGTGCTGTACGGATTTTTTTTCCTTCAAGTTCATGAAGCAGTTTCTGCATGTTGGCTTCACTGTTATGGTCTGTTCCTTCAGCGTAGCGTGCTGAATGTACACCGGGTGCACCATTGAGTTCATCTACTTCAAGACCGGTATCATCAGCAAAACATTCCAGTCCGTAATGAGTAAATATATACTCAGCCTTTTGCAGGGCATTTTCCTGAAGTGTACTGCCGGTTTCAGGAATATCATCATGGCAATTGATGTCGTTAAGTGAAAGAATTTCAAAAGACGAACCGATGATATTCCTGATTTCCTCCAGTTTATGTTTGTTGTTAGTGGCAAATACTATTCTTCTCATCATTTCACTTTTAGGCGGTCAAATCCTTCTCCATAGACACCTACTACATTGCTTTGTGAAATGAATGCATTTGGGTCTATTTCGTTAATCAGTCGGAAAATCTGTACACTTTCCTGACGTTTTGCCAGAATGACGAGTACATTGCGTTGTTCCTTGCTGTACCATCCTTCTCCGTGCAGCACAGTAACGCCTCTTCCTATTTTCTTGTTCACTTCTTCTGCTATCTGGTCATATTTAGTTGAGAAGATAAGGAACTGTACAGAACGTCTCACACTGTTCATGAAATAGTCAAGCATCAGCATGGAGATAATAAGGGTGGCGAAACCGAAAAGCACCTTCTGTACGTCATAGAAAACAAAATAACAGGAAGATACTATGATAATATCGCAGTACATAAGCATGCGTCCAAGCGTTATGTCTCGGTATTTATTAACAATGGCTGCAATGATATCCGTTCCACCTGTACTGCCGTTGTTCAGGAAAACGATGGCCAGTCCGAAACCTTCCAGACAAGCGCCAAGAACACATGCCATGAATGCCTGGTCACCTAATATCTGTGGCAACTTGCCTTGTTCGTCCATGATGAGTTCCTGAAAAGCACCCATGAAAAAACTCAACATGAGGATGCCTATGATTGTCTTCATACAGAAACGGAATCCAAGTTCCTTGACGGCTACAACAAGCAATATGGCATTGATAGACAGGTAAGAATACTGTACAGGTATGCCCGAAGCATAGAATATGATAGCTGATATACCTGCCAGTCCTCCCGTAGTAATCTGATAGGGAAGCATGAAGCAGGTATATCCTATGGCATATAGGATAAGTCCGAGGATTATTCCTGCATAGTCTTTCGTTTCACGCCAGATGCGTTGTTTATTTGTTGTCATAAGAAAAGAATTATTTCACTACGATATTTACAATGCGCTTGGGCACCACGATGACTTTCACTACCTGCTTTCCTTCCAGGTATCTTGCGCTTTTTTCATCGGCCAGCACTGCCTTTTCGATGTCAGCATTTGAAGCATTGCAGGGGAAGGTCATCTGGAACCTTGCCTTTCCATTGAACGATACAGTCAGCTGTATCTCGTTTTCCACCAGATACTTTTCTTCCCATTTAGGCCATTCTGCATCGCACACGCTGCTTTCATGTCCCAGCTGATGCCATAGTTCTTCTGCAATGTGCGGGGCGAACGGTGCGATGAGTGCCACCATATCGGAGAGAATCCCGCGGTTTCTGCATTTCTGTTGTGACAATTCGTTAACACAGATCATGAAGGCAGAAATGCTTGTATTGTATGAGAACTGCTCAATGTCCTGTGTCACCTTCTTTATGAGCTTGTGCAGGCTCTTCATCATTCCGGGCGTGGCTTCTCCATCGATTCCATTCTGGTAGAGTGCCCAGAATCTTTTAAGGAACCGGTGACATCCGTCTATGCCGTTGGTGTCCCATGGCTTCGACTGTTCCACGGGTCCGAGGAACATTTCGTAGAGCCTGAGCGTGTCGGCACCGTAGCGTTCCACTATCATGTCGGGATTGACAACGTTGTACATTGATTTCGACATTTTCTCAACGGCCCATCCACAGATGTATTTTCCGTCTTCAAGAATGAACTCTGCATTTGCAAATTCGGGACGCCAGTTCTTGAAGGCTTCAGTATCAAGTACATCTGCATTGACAATGTTCACGTCCACGTGTATAGGTGTTACTTCATACTGGTCTTTCAATCCCAGCGAAACGAATACCGGGGCTTTCGAATGGTCATCACTGTTTACGCGATATACGAAATTAGAGCGTCCCTGGATCATTCCCTGATTCACCAGTTTCTGGAAAGGTTCTTCCTTGCATGAAACACCATAGTCATGAAGGAACTTGTTCCAGAAGCGTGAGTAAATAAGGTGTCCTGTAGCGTGTTCTGTTCCGCCCACATAGAGGTCCACATTTTGCCAATACTGGTCGGCTTTTTCCGATACAAGTGCCTCTTTGTCATTTGGGTCCATATACCGCAGGTAGTAGGCTGATGAACCGGCAAATCCGGGCATGGTATAAAGATCGAGCGGGAACACGGTTTCATGGTCTATGCGATCATTCTCCACCACCTTGTTCTCCACGGTGTCCCATGCCCATTTCCTGGCTCTTCCGAGTGGTGGTTCACCTGTTTCCGTGGGTTTGTATTCATTTATTTCCGGCAACTCCAGTGGCAGACATTTTTCGGGTATCATGTAGGGCATGCCGTCTTTGTAGTAAACGGGGAACGGCTCGCCCCAATAACGTTGGCGTGAGAAAATGGCGTCTCTTAGCCTGAAGTTTACCTTTACCCTGCCCAGCTTGTGTTCTTCCACATATTTCTTCGTTGCTGCAATGGCTTCCTTTACGGTCAGTCCGTTGAGCGAGAACTTGCTTGATGAGGAGTTGCACACGATGCCTTCCTTTGCATCGTAGCTTTCTTCTGAAACGTCAGCACCTTCTATCAATGGAATGATGGGCAGGTTGAAATGCTTGGCAAAGGCATAGTCACGTGAGTCATGGGCCGGTACAGCCATGATGGCACCGGTGCCGTAGCCTGCCAGCACGTAGTCGGAAATCCAGATGGGTATGGACTCATCGGTGAACGGGTTGATGGCGTATGAGCCGGAAAATACACCGCTTACCTTGCGGTCGGAAATGCGTTCCCTTTCAGTACGTTTCTTTGTGGCGGCAATGTAGTCATCCACGGCTTTCCGCTGTTCGTCGGTTGTCACGAGTTCCACGTATTCGCTTTCGGGAGCCAGTACCATGAATGTAACGCCGAACATGGTATCAGCGCGGGTGGTGAAGATGGTGAACTTCACGTCGCTGTCCTTCACGCCGAACACCACTTCGGTTCCTTCCGATCGGCCTATCCAGTTGCGTTGTGTTTCCTTGAGCGAATCGGTCCAGTCCACTGTGTCCAGTCCGTCGAGCAGACGCTGTGCATAGGCTGAGACACGCAGACACCATTGCAGCATCTTCTTCTGGACGACAGGGAATCCGCCACGCACTGACACGCCATCCACCACCTCATCGTTGGCCAGCACGGTGCCCAGTCCGGCGCACCAGTTTACCATCGTTTCACCCATATAGGCTATGCGGTAGTTCATCAGTGTCTGTTGTTGCTGCTTTTCGTCCATGGCTTTCCATTCTTCGGCTGTGAAGTGGAGTTCCTCGCTTTGTGCCACATCCAGTCCTTCAGTTCCCTTTTCCTCCAGCCATGCCACGAGTTTCTCTATGGGTTGTGCTTTCTGGCAGCTGTTGCAGTAGAAGGAATTGAACATTTTCTGGAAGGCCCATTGCGTCCATTTGTAATAGGCGGGGTCACAGGTGCGCACTTCCCTGTCCCAGTCGAAACAGAACCCTATCTTGTCGAGCTGTTCCCTGTAGCGGTTGATGTTGGCCTTGGTGGTTATTTCCGGGTGTTGTCCGGTCTGTATGGCATACTGTTCTGCTGGCAGTCCGTAGGCATCATAGCCCATGGGGTTGAGCACATTGAATCCCTGCTGGCGTTTGTAGCGTGCATAGATGTCACTGGCGATGTAGCCCAGTGGATGGCCCACGTGAAGTCCTGCTCCCGATGGATAGGGGAACATGTTGAGCACATAGTATTTCTTTTTGCTGCTGTCTTCTGTCACGCGGTAGGTCTTGTTTTCCACCCAGTAGCTGAACCATTTCTTCTCAATTTCTCTAAAATTGTATTCCATTGTGTATATGCTTTTTTTCTTTTGTTTCCGTGTATGCGTTTCCCGTGAAAAGTTGGTTTACGGTAAGCTGATAACCTTGCAAAGGTACAAATTTATGGTATAAAGCCTTGCATTTTGTAGGAAGAAAGTATCATTTTCGGCCTTATTTCAGGATGATGTGTGCCAGTTGGGCGAAATCGTCGATGATGTAGTCGGCACCTGCCTGATGCAGGCTTTCCCTTGTCCCGTTGCCGTAGGTCACTCCGCAGGTCAGTGTGCCGGCGTTTCTGCCCATGCAGATGTCGTAGTCGGTGTCGCCCACTACGATGGTTTGCCCGGCACAGAATCCCAGGTCGCGCAGCGTGCGCAGCACGGGTTCGGGTTCTGGCTTGTGGATGGCTGTATCGTCTGCCCCGAGCATATAGCTGATGATGTCGTCGATGTGCATGCTATCTACAAATCCGCGCAGTGAGCTGTGGTTCCGGCTCGAAGCTATGGTCAGTGTCTTTCCGGCGGCATGGAGTGTCCGGAGTGTATTCTCGACGTGCGGGAAGAGTGTCACGGCTCCGGCCGTGTTGTTTGTCTCGAATATGCGCCTGTAGGCTGTCGCGCATTCCTCGGCTTGCTGTTCGCTGATGGGATGTAGTCTCAGGAACGATTCTTTCAGTGGCAGGCCTATCATGGAAGCCAGCTGTTGCTCTGTGCGCGGTTCGAGCTGCATGTGTTCTATTGTCTGCCGCATGGTTTTCACAATGATGTGGCGCGTGTCGGCCATGGTGCCGTCGAAGTCGAGCACCACCAGTCTGATGTCGTCAGTCATTTCCATTTTCCTTCTCGGTGATTGTCTTTATTCTTTTCCGGTTTGTTTTCTTCCAGTCACGTGAGAGCATCACGGCTATGGTCTTCAGTCTCACGTAGTCTTCCGAAAGATATATGTAGCCTTCAAGGGCATTGTCTGTTCCCCAGGAGTTCTTGGCTATGAAATAGCGTTTTCCTGTCTGGTCGGTGGCCGTTCCGATGAGTGCCATGCAATGGTCGTCTGTGGTCTGAAGGCGTTCGAACATCTGTTGCCTGAGGTGCTGTCCGTTGTCGCCGGGTTTAAGTGGCGGCAGTGTGGCTACTCCTTCTTTCCAGCGGAATCCCGGTTCGCTGATGTCGCCCTCCCAGCACACGGCATGTCCGTTCTCTATGGCTTGTTCCACCGTTTTCATGAGCGTGTCTATGGGCAGGTTGAGGAAGCGGTCGTGCTGGAAGTTGTCGGGACATTCCAGTGTCATGGGTTGCCCGAACGGATGGTGTGTATAGCTGGTCAGTGCCATGTACTCGTTCTTCCGGCAGACGCTGTGTGCAAATTCCTCCGGTGTATATCGTGCGCCGAGCATGAACACATGTTCCGGTCTGTAGCCCAGTGTCTGTTCCAGGATGCTTCCGGCCCGTCGTTTCAGATGGCTGATGCCCCTTTTCGGTCTGCACGTCAGAGCCAGTTTCCTGCATAGCGCGTTGTAGTTCACGGGTTGCCTGGTGTGGTAGGCATCATAGGCCACCAGTCCGTTCCGTCTCACAAGGTCTGGGGTCATGGTCATCATGCCCCGCTGTTCAATGGGTTTCCGTGGTCTTTCAGGCACAGGCGCTTCCTCTGCGTGGTTGTCGAAATAGCGGTCTATGGTGCGTTCCATGAGCATGTTGGCAGCGGCATAGTCGGCCGACAGGTTCACCGAGTCGCCCATCATGGCGTGCTCCGTTTCCATGGTGGCCAGCATGGCATAGATCCAGCACAGGCTGCTCTGTCCCTGGTCTTTCACGGGAGTGGTCTTCAGCCTCAGCTGTTCGGTGAAGTGCATGGGTTTCTCCTCCCCTTCCCTATTGTCTCCGCAGCATGTGAGCAGCAGGGCTGTCAGTAGGGTCAGGACCATGGGACTGTGATGGATGATAGCTGTCATTGTGGGTGATTTTATTTCGCGTTGCAAATTTACGCATTTTGCAGCGTTCTGCAATGTGTGTGGTGTGATTTCCTGAATCTTGCGTAACCTCCGTTTTCCCCGTGCCTTTTTCTTTTTGGCATGGTGTAGCAGAGTGCGGTAGGGAAAGTCTGGAACGGTTAACTGAAAAATTCCGGAAGGTTGACTTTTTTTCCCCCGTTTCTTAAGTCCATTTTCCATTTCACGCCGTGAACACTATAGTTCACGCCGTGAAATATAGTGTTCACACTGTGAACTATAGTGTTCACGGCGTGAACTATAGTTTGCTGTTTACCCTTTCTGTTTTATCAGTTCTCTTTTCCGGACTTTTTTCTTTGCTTTTCCGGACTTTTCTTTTTTTTCGTTCCTGATGTGTCACAAAACTGCCTTTTTATGTGTAATATTGTATGACGAACCGAGAAACAATGACCGACAAGGAATTCCAGACAGCAGCAGAACAGCTGCGCCCCAGGCTCATGGCAGCGGCGGCGCGGTGGACCGGCGACCATGACTGCGCAGAGGATGTGGTGCAGGATGTGTTGCTCAGGCTCTGGCAGATGCGTGACAGTCTGCGGTTGCCTATGGACGCGTTGGCCATGACCATGACCCACAATTTCTGCATCAATGCATTGCGTGACCGCAAGCCCACGGTGGGGCTGGAAGGCGTAGTGCTGGTGGAGAGGTCGCCTGACGAGGATGAGGTGGAGGAAGTGCTGCACCTGGTGGACCGTTTGTCTGAATCGCAGCGGCAGGTGGTGCGCATGAAGCATATTGACGGAAAAGGCAATGCGGAGATAGCTTCGATTACCGGCATGACGGAGGTGGCTGTGCGCAAATGCCTGAGCCGGGCGCGCATGGCCATGCGCACCATGGCTGGACAGGGTTGGCGCAGTGTGGCTTCTGCCGTAGTGCTGGGCATAGTCCTGTCCGGTACGGCTGCTTTCCTGTATTACCGTTCGCACAACTACTGCGTGGCTTATTTCTATGGCAGACGTGTGACAGACCGGCAGGAAATAGTGCGTGAGCTGGGCGAGACCATGCAGCAGATAGGCGGTGAGGGTCAGATGGCTGTGGAGGACCAGCTGCAGGATGTGCTTCTGGACGGTTTCCAGTGATGATTTAAGAATGTGTATATATATGAATATGCTTAAGGCTATGAATAGGAAAAGATGGATATCTATGGTGTTTCTCTTGCTTGTGGCCCTTATGGACTGCACGGCACAGACGGGGATGCGCGTGGACGACTTGTTCAAGGGCAAGGTGGTGCCGCGCGACCGAATGGTGGAGGTAAAGGCACGCGGGAAGTCGGTGAGCAAATACCGGCTCAGCTACTATCACAGCCTGAAGTTCCTGGCCGACGAGGGCATGCTGAAGCGTGTGGAACAGTTGGTGGATCAGGATGCCAGGGAGGCCATAGGATCGGAACTGCGTGAGAAGGGTGAACGCTGTACGCACATCCTCTTTCTGAAGCCCAATGGCAAGACCAACCGCTTTCTGTGTATGCTCACGGCCAAGGACAACCGCAAGTACAGGGTCACCATGGTCTATATGGAGGGCAGTCTGGACAGCATGGATGAACTCCGGAAACTATTGAAATGACAGGAAACGTAAAGAAAAAATATGAAAAAGACAATGAAAACAGCAATTCTCCTGATTATGGCCATGTTTTCCACTCTGGTTTCCATGGCCTGTACAACCTGCGAAATAGACACACTCATCGTGAAGAAGCCCAATGTGGTGAAGGTGGTGGCTACGGACTCCCTGCAGACCATCATCATTGAGGGACAGGAAGACAATCCGCAATGGAAGTACGAGAACACAATCAACATTGTGGACAGCAACTATGTAAGCAATACCGAAATCAATGACGACTGGTCTTTCAGCCTGGGCAATATCTTCAGTACCAGGAGGAACAGGAAAAGCAAGGACAGCAGCAACAGGTATGAAAGAGCGACAAATTCCACCAACATGCATTTTGCACTGGGCTTCTGCAGTGCCAATGGTCTGCCTGGGAGGAGCCAGACCAGCATGTACAAGTCGCTTGAGTTGTGGTGGACGGTGATAGAATATGAATACAGGCCTTGGGGCAATGGGCATGAGTTTTCCGTAGGGTGGAGTCTGGACTGGCGCAACTACAGGATAACTGAAAACAAGCGGTTCCTGAAGGGCGGAGACGGTATGCTGTCGTTAGAGGATTATCCTGAAAACAGCATTCCGAAGTTCTCCCGCATAAAGGTGTTCAGCCACTCTTTCCCCTTGCAGTATGGCTATGAGGGCAGGCAGATAGGTTTCTCGTTTGGCCCGGTGTTGAATTTCAATACCTACAGCAGTGTGAAGACACGCTACAAACTTGACGACAGGAAATACAAGGATGTGCAGAAGGATATTCATGTGAGGCCGGTGACCGTTGACCTGATGGCCAAGGTCTGTGTGGACTTGCTGTCGTTCTATGTAAAGTATTCACCGGTCAGCCTGATAGCCCCGCAATACGGTCTCACGTTCAAGACACTCTCGTTCGGAGTGTATTTCTGAGCAGTCCCCTACCCTTTTCACATATAGATACGGGAAGACGCGCCGCATCCGGAACCTCTGCTGCCGGAAGCGGCGCGTCATTGCATGGGGGAAGGTATGGCAGTGAAGAGGATTCAGGGGAAATCGGCAATGGTGTCGATGTGGAAATTGCGCATGATGGTGTCTCTTTCCTTGTCATCGGCCAGGAACAGTGCTGTGGACAGTGCTTCGCCTTCAGTGGCGTTCCTGTTGACTATGGCCACACAGCGTCTTCCCTCTGCCATTTTCCCGTTTCTGGGGTCAATGATATGGCGGCGTTCCGTTGTTTCATTGCCCGAAGTGGTGAGACACTGGTCGTGCAGGCAGAAAATGCGGTCGGAGCCGGGAAAGGAAACGTTCCATCCATCAGTTCCTTTCATGTTCCCGATGGCCATGACGGAACTGTTGCCCATGTTGACCAGCGCGTTGTCTATCTGTCTTTCGGTCAGCAGTGGGCGGATCTGTTCGAGTGCATAGCCTTTGAGGATGCCGGATAAGTTGATGCTTATCCCGGTGCATTCTTTTCTGATGGTAAAGCCCTTTTCTGCCCTTAGCGAATCAATGGTTCCGGGCAGAAAAGGCTTTGAGGTAGCTGTGATGTCGAAGAGCTGCAGTGTGAGTCTGTTGAACTGTATGCAGACAGAAAGCAGACCGTGCAGTTCCTGGCTCACGGGAATGTTTTCGTGTTCAGTGGCGGCATTGAGACGGGCCAGTTCACTGTCTGCATCGAAGCAGTTGCCCATGTGCTCAATGTCGATGATACGTTGTCTGACTGACTGTGCGGTGTCTGCAAATTGCTGTTCTGTGCGTTTGCCGGTGAAAGCCATGTCTATTCTGGTGTGCATGGCACTGAACCACGTGTAGAAGAGAGCTTCTCCCCCACCCCGTGTCCGGTAGATGTGCGGCATGTCCACGCAGACTTTCGTGTCAGAGTTCCTTGATCTTGATGTTCTTGAACCACACTTCATTGCCGTGGTCCTGCAGCAGGATGTTCCCTTCTGTACGGTTGCCGAAGTTGGGCCAGTTCTTGTATTTGCTGTAGGCCACGAGCGCGTTCCACATCTGGTTGTTCCTGTCGTATTGCAGCAGTTTCTTTCCGTTGAGCCAGTGCTCCACGTGGTTGCCCTGTACTACAACGGTAGCGGTGTTCCAGGTGTTGATGTCGAACGGCTTGTCTTCAGGTGCGGGAATGAGGTCGTAGAGGGAACCCAGGGTCCGGTTGCCTTTCACGCCGAGCTTGGCATCAGGATGGCGAAGGTCGTCGAGAATCTGGAATTCGCAGCCTATGGCCGATCCTTCACCCTTGTTAAGGTCAGGATCCACGAAGTATTTGATTCCACTGTTTGCACCCTCCGTGATCTTGAAATCCACTTTGAGTATGAAGTTCTTGTATGGCTTGGTGGTGACAATGTCTCCTCCGTTGGTCGATTCTCCTCCGTTTCCGGGCATTACCTTGAGTATGCCGTCTTCGATGACCCATCCCTTTTCCGGAAAAGCAGAGAGTTTGGCTCCCCTCCATCCGTTGGTGGTCTTGCCGTCCCACAGCAGTTTCCATCCGTTGGCTTTTTCCTTGGCAGTGAGTGTGTTGTCGGTTTTGCTCTGGTTCTGTGCGGCTGCGGAAAGGGTGAACACGGCAGCCACCAGGAGCATGATGATTTTTTTCATGTTGCTTGTGTGATATTAATATGGGTATGAAGATAAATGGTTTACACTTTGTAGAAATCCTCCCAGCCTTTTCTTGGCGGCATGCCGGAGAGCATGGCGTTGGCGAAATGGTTGTTGGTGAATTGCTTGGTGCGTGGGTCGAAGAACAGCTGCGTGTTCATTCTCTGGGCGATGACACCGAGGCAGAACACCTGGCTGAGCACACCGTTGATTTCAAAGGGTGAGCGTGTCTTTTCGCGCCCCTGACAGGCCATCAGGAAGTTCTGGTAGTGGTTGGACGGGCTTTTAGGCACTTCGGGCAATTTGCTTTCCATTTCCTTGGCCTTGTCTGATGGTATGATGGACAATGTGCTGCCATGGCTTCCACCTTTGAAGATGAGGTCACGGGTATATATGATTTTTCCCGGGTTAAGGTTTGCTTTCGGTGTTTCTCCTTGATTGGTTGACGGGATGTCGGCGTTATATTCCGAACCTCCGTATCCCTTGGGCAGTGGGGGCAGGTTGTCCAGTCCGTCATACCATGTTATGTCGCATGGCGGCATGTTTCCTCTTGCCCCGAACCGGAAGAGAATGGTAGATGAGAAGGGATAGAAGAAATCGTTGTGTCCTTTCTCATGTGTGAGTGATATCTCGTAGGGAAGTCCCAGGTCCATGAACTCATGTACTGCATCGAGAATGTGCGCACCCCAGTCGCCCAATGCTCCCATGCCGAAATCATACCAGCACCGCCAGTTGCCCTGATGGTATTTGTCGGAGAATCCGTGCCATGAGCATGCGCCCAGCCAAGTGTCCCAGTCCATATTTGCAGGAAGTGGCTGTGCATCTGGCATGTGCTGCATATTGGCGTCATAGCCGTGCCAGCGGCGTGGGTTGTTCATGTGGGCGGTGACGGCGGTCACGTCCTTGATGATACCGGCCTCTTTCCAGGCTTTGAACTGGAAATAGTTGGCTTCCGAATGTCCTTGGTTGCCCACCTGTGTGACTACGTTCGGGCAGCGGCGTGCTTTCTCCATGAGCAGTTCTGCTTCGATGAAGGTCCTGGTCATGGGTTTTTCCAGATAGATGTGTTTCCCGTAGTCGAGTGCCATCATGGCAATGGGGAAATGTATGTGGTCGGGAACCGAGGCTACTACGGCATCGAAATGCGAACTGTATTTTTCGAACATTTCGCGGAAGTTGCGGAACCGTTTTGCCTTGGGATATTTGTTGAGTGCCTTCTGGCATTGCTTTCCGTCGAGATCTACATCGCAGAGTGCCACCACATCGATCATGCCGGTGCGTGCAAATTCCTCGATGTTCTGTTCACCCCTGTTTCCTATTCCGATATAGGCGATTTTCACCTTGTCGGCAGGATCTGCCAGGTTCATTGAGCCGAGCGGTGCGGCTGTCACCTTGTCCAGCGAACTGATGGCAATACCGGCTGCACCGATACCCATCTGTTTCAGGAAATCTCTTCTTTTCATAGTGTAGTAGTGTTTGTTTTTAGGTTATGGAGTTTTCAGTTTTCAGTAGTGGTATGCTTGTCTTTTGCTTTCCGGAACTTCCCGGCCAGGAATACCGTGGCCAATGCCCAGACGATTCTGATGAACAGCAGGCATGCATAGAGTGCCACGGCAAAGCAAAGGACATAGAGCAGCGATGTGAACAGTTCCGTCCACGGTGCGTTGTAGGCGATGACGGCATAGACATTGAGTGCGAAGCCGATGATGAAACAGCACACGAAGATCAGTATTTCGCTCAGTTGCCGGCGCCGGGTGATGAGGATATCTTTCATACGTTCTTAGCTGATTTTGTTTTATATACATCATAGTCTATGAGGTATTCCTCGGGGAATTCGAGCACTTCTTCCCTTTCGAGTGCTTCGTGCCCCCACAGGCACAGCAGACTGGCATAATAGCCTTCTTCGGCAATGCGTGGTGGCTGTTTCCCGGTGATGACAGCCTCGACGAATCCGTCCACCAGCAGTGATGTGCCGTCGTTGTCGGGCCGTTTCCCGAGTATATACTCTCCATGATTCTCGTTGGCCGTTTCCGGTGCCCAGCTTGTTCCGGCAAAGGGAAGGCTTCCGAACACCTTGTTTTCCCAGTCGTTCACCATCTGCATGAATGCCGGTGCCGGATCTATATCCTCGAAGTAGTATTTTCCGCGCTCCGGTTCGACGGTACCCAGATGGCCCAGTATTTTCTCCTCAAGTCCGTAGAATTTGTTGGCGATGTCTGAGCCGTAGGTCATTTTCACACCGTCATCGAAGACATATATGCAGTTGATGTTGTCATAGACTTCCCGTCCGTCTTTCCAGTAGGTTATGGCACCGTGTCCCATGACCTTCATAGGAAGTTTCCCGAGTGCCCATGTGCCCACTTGCAGCTGATGGCAGGCCAGTTCGGTCATCAGGCCTTTTGACGATTCCTTGTAAAGTCTCCAGTTGATGAATTTTTCCAGTTCGGGTGATGGCACCTCTCTCCGCCAGTCGCCGTTGCGGTTCCAGTAGGCCTGTACGGACGTGATTTGTCCGAAGAGTCCTTGGTGGACGAGGTCCATGGCTTTGATGTATCGTGGGTCGAAAAGCCGTTGCTGCCCGCTGAAGAAGATGCGTCCTGAGGTCAGGTGTCTGTTGTACATGTCATAGCATTCCTGCATGTTGTAGCCTATTGTCTTCTCGCAATACACGTGCTTTCCTGCGTCAAAGGCATCGAGTACGATGCGGCAGTGCGTGTTGAGCGGTGTGGCAATGACAACGGCCTCTATGCTCTTGTCATCCAGCAGCTTTCGGTAGTCACGGTACACCTTGGCCTTGGGCACCATTTTCAGTGCCTCGTCTATGGAAGGCTGGTAGATGTCGGCAATGGCCACCACCTCGGCCTTAGGGTTCTGCAGCAGGAAGCTGAGCAGGAAGCGTCCGCGCGACCCCGGTCCAATCAGTCCGATCCTGCAGCGTTCTTTCCCGGTATGTCCTGCTTCTGAGAAGGCCGACAGCCACGGACTGGTAGCAGCCAGCACACCCAGCCCCAGTCCGCCCAGTCCTTTCAGGAAGTCCCTCCTGTTCATCTGTTCTTCGTTCATGGTCTTGTTTTTAGTTTGTTATCAGGTGAAAGTGCGTACGTTTTCTTGTGGATGCGTCATTTTGCGCCTAAGCGTTTCATCCATTTTCCACCGGCCATGCAGGCTATGCCCAATACCACGAACGGAAGGCTGAGCAGCTGGCCCATGTCAAGTGGCATGGCGGCTTCAAAGTCCACCTGTATGTCCTTGGTGAATTCTATGAAGAAGCGTGACGTGAAGATGAGTGTGAGGCACAGTCCGAAGAAGAAACCGGTGCCCACGCGTTCCTTGTGGCGTTTGTAGAGATGCCAGCCTATGAAGAAGAAGATGGCATAGGCCAGTGCCTCATAGAGCTGTCCGGGATGGCGTGGCACATGGTCCACGCGCTCGAAGATGAAGGCCCATGGCACATCGGTCACACGGCCTATGATTTCGGAGTTCATCAGGTTGCCCAGCCTGATCATGCATGCTGTGGCAGGGGTGGCTATGGCCACATTGTCAAGTATCTGCCACAGGTTCAGTTGTGAGTGCCTGTGGTAGAGCCACAAGCCTATCATCAGTCCGAGCGTTCCTCCGTGCGAGGCCAGCCCCTCGTAGCCCGTGAAGTGCCATCCGTTGGATCCGGCCTTGACGGGCAGCACCATTTCCACCATCTCTTTCCAGCCCGACAGGTAGTATTGTGGCTCGTAGAACAGGCAGTGGCCCAGGCGTGCACCCACGATGATGCCTACAAAGCAGTAGATGAACATAGGGTCGAACTTTTCCTCGCTCACTTTCTGGTCCATGCAGAGCCATCGCACGATGTAGAAGGCCATAGCCAGGCCGATGAGCCAGCACAGCGAGTACCAGCGTATGACGAGCGGACCCAGGTGGAAGGCCACGAGGTCAGGATTCCAGACAATGTAAAGCAGTTCTGTCATGGTGATGTGTGTGTGTTGATGTTGTCCGTAGGTCTATACGTTAAACCTGAAGTGCATGATATCGCCGTCCTGCACCACATAGTCCTTGCCTTCTATGCCCAGTTTTCCGGCTTCGCGGACGGCGGCTTCCGAGCCATATTGTATGTAGTCGGCATACTTGATGACCTCGGCGCGGATGAATCCCTTCTCGAAGTCGGTGTGTATCACTCCGGCACACTGTGGGGCCTTCCATCCTTTGCGGTAGGTCCATGCCTTCACTTCCATTTCGCCGGCCGTGATGAAGGTCTCGAGGTCGAGCAGTGAGTAGGCCTTCTTGATGAGGCGGTTCACGCCGCTTTCTTCCAGCCCCAGTTCTTCGAGGAAGAGCATCTTGTCCTCGTAGGATTCCAGTTCGGCGATGTCTTCTTCGGTCTTGGCGGCTATGACCATGGCCTCTGCGCCTTCTTCCTGTGCCAGCTGCTCTATGCGCCGGGTGAAGCTGTTGCCGCTCTTGGCACTGTTCTCATCCACGTTGCACACGTAGAGCACTGGCTTGGCCGTGAGCAGGAAGAGGTTGCGCGCGGCATCCTGTTCTTCCTTCGACTCGAATTCCACGGTGCGTGCGTTCTTGCCTTGTTCCAGCACGTTCTTGTAGGCTTCCAGCACGGCCACCTCGGTCTTTGCGTCCTTGTTGCCTGCTGCCGCGACCTTCTGCTGTCTGGCCAGCCGGGACTCTATGGTCTCGAGGTCCTTGAGCTGCAGTTCGGTATCTATGATTTCCTTGTCGCGTATGGGGTCGATGGTGCCGTCCACGTGGGTGATGTTCTCGTCTTCAAAGCAGCGCAGCACATGGATGATGGCATCGGTCTCCCGGATGTTGCCCAGGAACTTGTTGCCCAGTCCTTCGCCCTTGCTGGCGCCCTTCACCAGTCCGGCTATATCTACAATCTCGCAGGTGGCCGGCACGATTCGCCCCGGGTGTACCAGTTCGGCCAGCCGGGTGAGCCGTTCATCGGGCACGGTGATGACACCCACGTTGGGTTCAATGGTACAGAAGGGGAAGTTGGCAGCCTGTGCCTTTGCGCTGGAGAGGCAGTTGAAGAGGGTTGACTTGCCCACGTTGGGCAGTCCTACGATTCCGCATTTTAATGCCATGGTCTAAAGTCTGTTTCTATTTTATTATTCTTATTATTTATTATTCAGGTTTCTGAAGTTCTCAATGTTTTGGGAGTCAGGGATTTATCGCTCCCTGTGGTCACTGGGAGGAGTTCCCTTGGGCTTTGCCAAAGAAGCCATTGGTCCTGGGCACAGGATATTAGCGCAAATGCATCTGGCTTGGCTCCTTAACTCCTTAACCCCCAACAATCTACCTTACTTCCGGAGGTTGAGTTAATTATGGCGAGTGGTGCAGCTCCCGGATTGGGAGTGGTGCACTACGGGATAATATCTGATGCAAATTTACACATTTTTGGGATTTCCTGTCATGAAAATGCGTAAAATGTGGAAATAAAGCAGGTACTGTGGTCCTGCACGATTTCCGAAAGCAACAGCGATACACATACTCTCCGGGACATTCTCCGCCCGTCAGGAAACCGTATTCCGCTGTCTGAAGGGGAAAATCAGGAACAGTGAACCGGAATGTTCCGGAAAGCGAACTGGAAAATCGGATTGTCTGTACTGAAAACTGTAGTTCACGGCGTGAAATATAGTGTTCACGCCGTGAAATATAGTGTTCACGCCGTGGAATATAGTGTTCACGCCGTGAAACAGAGATTGCACTTTGCCTTCCGGAATTTTATACTTCGCATTTCCGAAGTTCTCACTTTGCTTTTCCGGACTTTACGGTCAAGGCCTTCCTGTCTGCACCCCCGGTGTTGCGCATGCAGCAGACGGTTGCACAGTATGGGAAGGGCAGGATGTGCCGATTTTCACGGTACGTCATTCAGGAACCATCACTCTGGAAATATAATTTGTCATTTTTTCCATATTTTCATGTTCTTTCGGAAAAAATGCCTATATTTGCAGCTCATTAGGAAAATGCTTATTCGGGAAAGTGATCTCTGCTTATTGCCGGAAATAATGAATTCACAAATACAAACTTATAAATATCCATACAGACCATAGGACAAGGAAATGACAAGGAGAGGGAATGCCGTCAACCAGGTTGACGGATCCGCAGACAGGTAAACCACATGACAACAAATGAGACTTGAGCAGATTTGACCATTATTCATTCTTTACTGAAACAGTAATAACACAGCCGTATTGGCAGCACTGCATGATGTTTTTAGGAACAGGTTGCACCTCACAACAACAAAGGACACCAGGTCAGTAGAACACTTGCTCATTCTTTATTGTCTTTCTCTGCAAGGAAGGCCGGAAAGGCCGGATTTATGCCATCTGCGCCCATAAAGGAAAGGACGCAGCGACAGTACAGCTTATTTCAAAATTCAACAAATGAAAACAACGCACAGGATCAATTCTGCAGCGCGGCTTATGGGCTTCGTGCTGCTCTGGATGTGCTCACTATGGGTGAATGCACAGACCGTAAAAATCAAGCCTAACACAGGTAACATCATTACCGCATTGAGCTACGACAACGAACGGCACATACCGGGATTCGGAGGCATGTGGATACACAATCAGGTGGCACTCACATTCACCTCTTCCGACGAGTCTACGCTGCTCGAAAACGGACTGCTCAAGGAGCATGCCAACAACATTTCCGCCACGGACGAGAGCCTGGTACTGGCCAGCACCGGCCACAGCTACATGACGCTGGCCATGCCCAACGGATACAGGATAACCAGCTACAAGATGGTCATCGTGAACAATGCGACCAACGCGGACGAGTTCATCACCTCCGGCAACGAAATGTCGAGAAGCAACAGTTTCACGTTCAGCGAGACACAGAGCGACTACACCACGGTCATACAGAGCGTGGATCTGGGACAGGAGGCCAGTGACAGGGAAATATCCTTTGCCAGGACAGCTACATCGGCCGATGATATGGGAAACATCATCTATTTCGATTTCTATGGCAACGGCAGCAATGACCTGGCCTATATCTACGTGAAATACTACGAAATCACCTTCGAGACTGATGACCCGTTTACCGTAAACGTGATGCCCGCCACAGCCATATCGGGGGGGGTAGATTGCGCACTTGTTTCGTTTGAGACGGGAAGGTCTGACCTGGGAATCTTGTCGTATAACACGAAAAACGAACGCACATTCTTCAGCTACAACTATGGAAACGTGAAGAGCCTCACGGCCAACGTGGGACTATACAACGAAAACGGTATAAAGGATGGCATGTATGAGCCGGAGCAGGTTGTGAACGGCGACATCCAGAGCAATGGCAACTACTTCCTGCTGAGGAACAACACCTACTATATGGAGGTGCCCACAACAGCAATAGGAGAGGGGGGAACGGAGACCCCGGTGGGCTACAGGATAACTGGCGCAAAGGTAAACTATAAGTACAACGACGCGACGACCACATCGTTCTGCATTGTTGACGGCAGCGGAAAATACATGAATACCAGCCGGAATTTTGTGGAATCAAGGACAATATGGACCATTGATGCAGAGGGATACATTTCTTCCGGAGACACTTATCTTTGTGTGCTAAGAGAACTTGACGAAACGGATAATAAACATTATCTTTCGTTGTCAACCACAACCGACAAGAGCAGCATCCTAACAAATTTCCTTTTCAAGATTGACGGAGAAAACAGGATATACTTTACATTTAATACATCGGACATTGCATATATTAACACTGCAACAGGTAGTCTGACTACAAATGCGGAATTGTCGCCAGTACTGGAATACAAGACAACGTTTCCTTTCACGCTGAACCTCTATGACAAGACGGGCAGCAATATCGTGGAAACGGTGGCTGTGAACGCCGGTAACACGGAAGGGACGCTGGAGCTGACAGGCTTGAACAACGATGCCATCAAGTTCAGCATCACCGATGCAGAAGGCAATGCTGCACTGGTCAATGTGCAGCTTCTGCTGGAGGTGCTCAATCCTTTCATGGTGAAGACCGATGTGGTGGCCACACAGATTTCCGGTGAGCAAAGGTCGCTTTCGCAGCAGTTCACCAGCGACGATTTTGCTGTGGGTGGCGGAAACGTGGATTTCTTCGTGCCTACCAACTTCATTTCCTCTGACCAGAAACTGAAGATTTCCTTCCAGAACCTCTACAACGCCCATTTCGACAATACCTATTTCAGTGGGCAGGGAACGGGCAATGCACGCTTTGCATATGTGGGTTCGGAATACTATACGCTTATCAACGAGAACCTCCAGGCACATCGCACGGAGGCTGCCGACTATGACTACAGGAAGAAGGTGAACGTGGATGTGGCCGGCAACAAGGCGTTTGAATACAACAACTCTTCGGAACTGGTGGCAGATGCCATACACGATGCCGACTATACCACCTACTACAAGGAGAACCTCTTCGCGCTCAGTGACTATCAGGCTGCTGGCGGTGCCCTGAACACCATTGAGCTGGGCAACGGGGAAAGCACGGACTGCTATCTGTACATTTCTGACGAGACACGCTACAACCTGGCACCGACAACAGTGCCCAGACACATGGCTTACGCCTACTACCACATGGGAATCACGCTCCGGACTGCCGACTATGACCCGGTGTTCACCTACAAGCCTGTATATGCCACAACCATGCACAATAACGCGCTCGACACGAATCCGTATGTGGGTGTGGAACTCAGTGCGGCAAACGGCGGGACACTCTTGCCCGATGGCGAAGGGTATCTCTATGCCCAGCAGGTGAAGGAAAAGATCGAGGCAGACATTGCCGCAGGGGTGGAAAATGCGCCCGTGGATGCTGCTCACATTCTCTATCTGGACGGAAGCCGGCTGAACTCCATCATCTATGGAGTGAGGGACGATTCGCCCTACGGCAAGCTGGAGATGCTGAAGGGCATGATTGCCCCCAATGCACTGGTTTACCTGCCTGAGAACACATCCTATGGTCTGGAGAACTTTGCTTCAAAGAGCGAGAGTGGCGACTTCGTGGCTACAAACAACATTGTCCTGGCCGACCAGCAGCCGTTCTATGCACCCTATGACATCCGCGTAAGTGCCGACAACTATGTGCAATACACACGCAACGTCACCAATACCAATGGCAGGGTGCAGTTCGTTTCTGTGGTGCTGCCCTTCACGGTGGCCATAGATGAGAATGGGCAGCATGCCAATAACGACGGCACCAGCAGGATTACCTTCTATTCCATGCAAAGCCCCGCTCTCTCCAATCCTGAGGGTAACGAAAACGAGGACTATCAGGCCGATGCCCATTTCCAGCCGGTGAGCGGACAGATGCAGACCACGGCGAACACGCCTTATCTGGTGGGCATAGATTCCTATGAAAACAGTGAGGAAGGGTCGAAGGTGCTCTTCGTGGCCCGGCAGTACGGTTCGGATATCCTGGCCACTCCGGCTTCGATTGATGGTGAGTCGGCTACAGGTACACTCAACGGTACTTCGGCTTCTTTCACCCAGCACGGAACGTTCAGCGGCATACAGCTACCCAAGCAGGACGGCTATTTCTACTTCTCGAAAGACCGTTTCGTGTCATCGCTCAATCTGGGCAGTGCCTACTCGCACGTCTATGTTCTGCCTTTCCGTACTTACTATGACTATGCCGGAACCGGGTCGCTCAGAATGCTCAATATTTCCTTGCTGCCTAACAACGGTGAGACAACCGGTGTGGAAACTGCAGCGGACAGCCGTCAGCTGGCTTTCGCAACGGCTACGCACACTCTTTATGTGCGCGCTTATGCCGATGTTTGTGTGGAAGTGCATAGCCTGAGCGGACAGCGTGTCTGCACCTTGCACCTCAATGCCGGAGAGCAGAGGGCTATAGACCTGCCGGCAGGTGTATATTTAGTGAACGGAGAGAAGGTTCTGGTGAAATAATGGCCGGAGCCATCTGGAAATGAATCAATTAATAAGGAGAAGCTAAAATGAAGAAGACATATATTGCACCCGTTTCCACGGTAGTGACTATAGAAACCGTTTGTCCGTTGCTCAGTGGCTCACAGGGGCCATGGGCAGACGGTAAGGACAATGGTTGGGTTGAAGATGCTGAAGGCTGGGACAGCAACGGGGAAGAGTCTTTGTGGACAGTTGATGAACAGGAGCTGATGGACAATTCGTTCTGACCGCAACAGCACTTCACTGAGGCTGAGTAAGGCCTATGCACAACAGAAAAAGGAGGGCATCTGCATGAAAATGCTGTATGCTCTCCTTTTTCTATGTGTGTGGTGTTTTTCCCTATGGTTAAAGTGTTGTCGCACAGACTGTTAGGTGGAGTGGGGGAGTGGCTTCGGAAAGGTTGCTCCGTCAGTGTGCCTCCAGCCAGTTGGTGCCCCATCCGCAGTCGGCCACAAGCGGCACATTCAGCGGGAATGCGCCTTGCATTTCTTCGATGACAATGCGCTCCACCAGTTCCTTTTCTTCTGGAACAACCGAGAAATTAAGTTCATCGTGCACTTGAAGGATCATCTTTGAGCGCAGGCCTTCCTTGCGGAACCTGCGGTGTATGCGCACCATGGCCACCTTGATGATGTCGGCAGCCGAGCCTTGGATGGGAGCGTTGATGGCGTTGCGCTCTGCAAAGTTGCGCACAACGGCGTTGTGGGAGTTGATGTCGGGCAGATATCGACGGCGGCGGAAGAACGTTTCCGCATAACCTTTCTCACGCGCTTTCTGCTTGGCTTCTTCCATGTATTCCTTCACCTTCGGGAACGTTTCAAAGTAGCCGTCTATCAGCAGCTTGGCCTCGGCCCTGGGGATGTCAAGCCGTTCTGCAAGTCCGAAGACGGTGATGCCGTAGATGATGCCGAAATTGGCGCGCTTGGCCTTTGTGCGCTGGTCGCGCGACACGGCTTCTATGTCTTCCTTGTATATTTTTGCGGCCGTTGCGGCATGGATGTCATATCCTTCCCTGAAGGCTTCCTTCATGTTCTCGTCGTCGGAGAGGTGTGCCATGACACGCAGTTCTATCTGGCTGTAGTCGGCAGAGAAGAACAGGCATCCGTCTTCGGGTATGAAGCAACGCCGTATTTCCTTGCCGTCTTCTCCCCGCACGGGGATGTTCTGCAGGTTGGGGTCGCTGCTCGACAGTCGTCCTGTAGCAGTGACGGCCTGGTTGAAAGACGTATGGATGTGTCCGGTTGTGGGGTTGATGAGTTTTGGCAGTGCATCGACATAGGTTCCCAGGAGTTTCTTCAGCCCGCGGTGGGCGAGGATATCGGCGATGATGGGTGCTTTCGGCTTGAGTTGCTGGAGCACTTCCTCCGAGGTGACATACTGTCCGGTCTTGGTTTTCTTGGGCTTTTCCACAATCTTGAGTTTGCCGAAAAGGATGTCGCCCACCTGTTTGGGTGAAGCGATGTTGAAGGTTTCCCCGGCCTGTTCGTAGATGTGCTGTTCCAGTTCATGCATGCGTGAGGTGAAGAGTGCGGACGTGTCCTTCAGTGCATTGGTGTCTATGCGTACACCGTTCATTTCCATATCGGCCAGGACATGGATGAGTGGCATCTCCACTTCATTGAACAGCCGCTCGACCTGTGCCTCACTCAGCTGGGGTGCCAGTGTTTCGTAGAGCCGGAAGGTGACATCGGCATCCTCGGCTGCATAGTCGCACACCTGGGAAATGGCTACATCGCGCATGGAGCGTTGTCCTTTTCCGCGCGGGCCGATGAGTTCCTCTATGTGTATGGTCTGATAGTTCAGATAGACTTCAGCCATGTAGTCCATGTTGTGGTAGAGTTCTGGCTGGAGCAGGTAGTGGGCAATCATGGTGTCGAAGAGCGGGCCTTCGAGGTGTACGCCGTAGCGGGCCAGCACTTCCATGTCGTATTTGATGTTCTGGCCGATTTTCAGTATGGAGGGATTTTCGTAGAGTGGACGGAAAATGTCGATGACAGCCTGTGCTTTCTCGCGGTCGGCTGGGACAGGGATGTACCAGGCCTTGCCAGGTGCAGTGCTGAAGCTCAGACCTACCAATTCGGCCTCAATGGCTACGGTTGAGGTGGTCTCCGTGTCAAGAGACACTTTTCCCATTGTCAAGAACTGTTCACAAATCTGGCGCATTTTATCCTGATTTTCAATGAGTTGGTATTCATGTGGCCATGAATTAAGTGTCTCAAATCCCGTTTTTTCAGTCAAATCTTTCCCGTTGGTCGAATTTTCGGCAAATAAATTGAGTTGAGTTTCAACTTTCTTTACATTATTTTTAGTTTTCTTAATAATCTTCTCGGCAAGTGTCTTGAATTCCAGTTCGGCGAAAATTTCACCGAGTTTTTGCTCGTCGGGTTCATGGAGTTCAAGTTGGTCGAGCCTGAGTTCAATCGGCACATCGGTTCTGATGGTTGCCAGGAATTTTGACATGCGGATGTCCTCGACGGCGTTTTCCACTTTCTCGCGCAACTTGCCCTTGATGTCGGCTGAATGTTCAATCAGTTGCTCAACGCTTCCGAACTCGTTGATGAGCTTCACTGCCGTTTTCTCACCCACACCCGGGCATCCAGGGAAATTGTCGGCCGAGTCGCCCATGAGTGCAAGAAGGTCGATGACGAGTAGGGGAGAGCTGATACCGTACTTTGCCTTTACTTCTTCCGTGCCCAGTGTTTCGTAGCCGCCACCATGGCGTGGCCGGAAGATGAAGACGTTGGGGCCCACCAACTGTCCATAGTCCTTGTCGGGTGTGAGCATGAAAGTCTGGGTGTCGGTTGTGGAAGCCTTCTTGGCCAGCGTGCCTATGACATCATCGGCCTCGAAGCCGTCGATTTGCAGGATGGGTATGTTGTAGGCCGACAGGATATCCTTGATGATGGGGATAGACTTCCTGATATCCTCCGGTGTTTCCTCGCGCTGTGCCTTGTATTGCGGGAAGGCCTCTTCGCGGAAGGTCTTGCCATGGTCGAACGCCACGCCGATGTGGGTGGGCTGTTCCTTTGTGATGATTTCGTTGAGGGTATTGACAAAGCCCATGATGGCTGAGGTGTTCAGGCCTTTGGAGTTGATGCGTGGGTTTTTGATGAATGCGTAGTAGGAACGGTAAATCAATGCGTAGGCATCGAAAAGGAAAAGTTTATTCATGAGATTGAATGTATATTTGCGGTAAAATTACTAAAAAAACACTTTAATCCCGATAAAATCAGTAATTTTGTCACAAAAATACGACACACCATGCAGCAGTTATCATTGATAAAGCAGCCTATAGCAAAGGAACTCGACGATTTTGTCGCCCTATTCAACCAGTCGCTCACCCACGATGACGGTATGCTCGGGCAGGCACTGGCCCATATACGGAACAGGGCGGGAAAGCGTATGCGTCCCATGCTTATCCTGCTCACGGCCAAGGCTTTCGGGGAGATAACCGATACCACCCAGCATGCTGCTGTTGGGCTTGAGCTGCTCCACACGGCATCGCTTGTGCATGATGACGTGGTGGACGAGAGTGGGGAGCGAAGGGGGCAGGCTTCGGTCAATGCCACTTATGACAATAAGGTGGCTGTGCTGGTGGGTGACTTCATTCTTTCCACTGCGCTGCTGAACGTATCGAGAACCCACAGCGAGGCCATTGTGCGCTATCTGGCAGAGCTTGGAAGGACGCTCAGCAATGGCGAGATCCTGCAGCTGACCAACATCAGTAGGACTGACATATCGGAACAGGTGTATTATGATGTCATCAGGCAGAAGACTGCGGCACTCTTTGAGGCCTGTGCGGGCATTGGTGCACTGTCATCGGGAGCCGATGAAGCAACGGTAGAGGCGGCAAAGAGGTTCGGTCAGAATCTGGGCATTATCTTCCAGATCAGGGATGATATATTCGACTACTATGATTCACCGGAAATAGGCAAGCCCACTGGCAATGACATGTTGGAAGGGAAGTTGACCTTGCCGGCGATCTATGCTGTGAACCATTCTGACCTGGAATCCATTAAGCGGCTGGCTTATAAGGTGAAAGACCAGACCATCAATAACGATGAAATCGCTGTGCTTGTGGATTATGCCAAGACGCATGGAGGAATAGAGTATGCCGAGAAGCGCATGTGGGAATTTCATGCTGAGGCCAGGGCTTTCATTGATACATACATACGGCAGCCTGACATAAAGACTGCATTGCAGGCCTATCTGGATTTTGTGATAGAACGCAATAACTGATTCCTGGACCATTGTTCAGGAATTTTTTGTCGGGATGGTTTTGCTGTCTGATAAGACGGACTGGCAGGGTGGGGAACAGGTTGGAAACAGTTAACCCTGAAGTCTGGAATTGCAAGCTTTTGTTTTCCTGAGACTTAAGTATAATCTGTATTCCACGCCGTGAAAACTAATGTCCACGCTGTGAAAACTAATATTCACGGTGTGAAAACCAATGTTCACGGCGTGAAAGACAGATTTGACTTTGATAATGCGGTTTTATTTCTTTGCTTTTTGCAACTTTGCAGTCTGGTGTTCAGGACTTTACAGTGGGTTTTCTGAAGGATTCATTTGTGTGTAGGTTTTCTTCAGGGTGGACATGATATGGGCTTGTTGCATACAGAAATGCGCCGTACCATGACACGTGTGGTGAAAGGTATGGCGCATGCAGGGTCGTTAATGTCGTTTCTTCTGTGTGCTGCCTTTACTGTTTTGCGGCTTCTGGCTGGTTTTAGAAGAATTTGGTCTCTTCTCCGAGGATTTCGCTCAGCAGGAGATTAGCCAGGCGGCTTGTACCAATGCGAAACCACTTGTTGGTAAGCCATTTTTCGCCTAGAACCTCTTTTACGATGGTGTAGTATATAATGGCGTCCATGACCGTATTGATGCCTCCAGCGGGCTTAAAACCTATCTGTATGCCTGTTTTCTTGTGGTATTCCTTGATGGCTTGGCACATGATGTAGGCTGCTTCGGGTGTAGCGGCTATTTTTTCCTTTCCTGTGCTGGTCTTGATGTAATCGGCACCGGCATACATGGCAATGAGGCTGGCTTTCTTGATGTTGGATGCTGTACCAAGACATCCGGTTTCCAGGATGACTTTCATGGGCACTTCACCGCAGACGGCCTTGAGTTCGCTGATTTCATCGGCTACGCCTTCAAGGTCGCCGCTGAGAAACTTGCCTATTGGCATCACGATGTCTATTTCCGTTGCTCCGTCCTTTACTGCCAGTGCGGTTTCTGCGACCTTGACTTCCAGTAGTGCCTGGGAAGAGGGGAAGCTGCCGGAAACACATGCTACCTCGACACCGTCGATTTCGAGTGCCTGGCTGACAACGGAGGCGAAGCATGGATAGACGCAGATGGTGGCCACGTGGGGCAGGTCGGGGTAGGTGGCGTCGAATTGGTTGACACGCTCGGTGAAGGCCAGGACACTGGTGTCTGAGTCAGTGGTCTTGAGTGTGGTTAGTTCTATGCTGCCCATGAGGAAGCGTTTCACTTCTGGGGTGTCGTTTTCCGGTACATGTTTCTCTATGATTTCCCTTACTGCATCTTTTATCTGTGCATCGTCAAGCTGGGTTTCGTACTGTGCGAGTGTGTCCAGGTACTTGTCTGTTTTATCGCTGTGGTCATGATGATGGCCGCATGTACAATTGTGTCCTTTTTCCATAATGATTATATGTTTTTTTGATACTAATTTGCTTTATTGGTCGCTTTCCGATTGTTCCTGACAGGTAAGTTTGGTGTTGTTTTTATGGCGTTCGCTGTCGCGCAGGGTCTTTTTCTGCATCGTTTTGCAGAACTCTTCTGTCAGGTCTATGCCAGTCTGGTTGGCCAGGCAGATGAGTACCCACAGCACATCAGCCATTTCTTCACCGATATTGCTCTTTTCGCCAGCCTTGAAGCTTTGGTCTCCGTATGTACGTGCCATGACACGTGCGAGTTCGCCCACTTCTTCCGTGAGGCAGGCCATATTGGTAAGTTCGGAAAAATAGCGTACGCCGTATGTCTTTATCCAGTCGTCCACCTTCTTCTGTGCTTCTCTGATTGTTACTTCTTCCATGATATATTATTCCTTGTTCTTGGTGTCCATGCAGATGGTGACAGGACCGTCATTGACAAGACTGACTTTCATGTCTGCCCCGAACTCGCCTGTGGCAATGGGTTGGCCGGATTTCATGGAAATCTGGCGGCAGAATTCCTCGTATAGCGGAATGGATATTTCGTGTTTAGCTGCACGTAGCCATGAGGGTCTGTTGCCTTTCTTGTAGCTGGCGTAAAGTGTGAACTGGCTGATGACCATGATTTGTCCGCTGGTATCGAGTACGGAACGGTTCATCACCCCGTTTTCATCGTTGAAAACGCGCAATGAGACAATCTTTTTCGTAAGCCATTCTATGTCTTCTGACGTATCTTCCGATTCTATGCCCAGAAGAATCAGTAGTCCGTTATGGATACTTGATTTAACGGTTCCGTTGATGGTGACGCTGGCTTCTTTTACTCTTTGGATGACTGTACGCATGAACAGATTGTTTGTTAAGGTGTGCAAACTTACTATTTTTTTTTCATACAGGCTCTTGTTTTATTTGAAAATCCATTAGAATGGGTTTTGGCAGGTATTTGTCTTGTCTGTTTTCTCGTGTGTTGACGGACAGGATGTTTAATGGTATTTTTGTTGTAAATGATGCTGTTTTTGTTGAAAATCCTTCGTTTTCGCGCTTTTTGGTCAACTTTTAGTCAGATTTTACCATTTTTTTTGGGAAAACGCTTTGTTAATCATTTTTATTTCATAAATTTGCAGCGAAAATCCTAGGTAGAGGTTTTAGGTTACAGCAAATGAACTGGTAAACCGATAGGATATCTAACAAAAAATGACTTTTAGTTTTTAGTTTAATTTGATATAAGGATTGACTTGAAATTGCCTGAGAAGGTCATTCAAGTTTTTATTTTGAAGATTTAATTATCTTCTCTGTGGATTACGCCTTAATCGTGAGATTGAGGCGTTTTTATTTCCTTATGACAAGTTTGCTTTGACAGGATATTTTGCGAAACAGCTTATCCTGATGAATGGGTTATGGTTCTTCTGGATGGAAATAATTGTAGATGGTTTCGGCTTTGCTTTTTCCAATGATTTCTGTAAGTAATTGTAAATCAGCACCTTTTATGTTTCTTACATTTTTTAGATGCTCCAATAGGCTGGCTATGGTCTTTTGGCCAATGCCCTTGATGTCATCGAGTTCACTTTGAAGTGCATGTTTTGAGCGTTTGTCGCGATGGAAGGTGATGGCATAGCGATGGACTTCATCCTGTATTTTGGCAAGTGCATGGAACAGTTCGCTGTTGGTAGGCATGCCAACGGTTTGCGGTGGATTGCCGAACAGCAGTTCATTTGTGCGATGCCTGTCGTTCTTGGCCAGTCCGGCAATGGCTATATTAAGGTGAAGTTCGTCTTCCACCACCTTTCTTACCACTTCCATCTGACCTTTTCCACCATCGGTAATGATGAGGTCGGGGAGGGGAGTATTTTCACCTGTCATTCGTGTATAGCGACGGCGCACGACCTCTTGCATAGAGGCGTAGTCATCGGGTCCGCACACGGTCTTGATGTTGTATTTTCGGTAGTCTTTTTTTGATGGTTTAAGACCTTTAAAGACCACACATCCGGCCACTGCGTCTGTGCCGGAAATGTTGGAATTGTCAAAACATTCGATGTGGAAGGGCAGTTTGTCCAGTCCCAGTTTCTGTTGTAGTTCCTTGAGCAATCGTGTTGTCTTCTGTTGTGGATTGAGCTTCTCTGCCTGTTTCAGTCTGTCGAATTTATATTGCTTGCCGTTCATCTCCGACAGTTCCAGGAGATGCTTTTTGTCACCTCTTTGTGGTATTGTGTATGTGGTTTCTGCAATTTTCCATTCCATTTCAAATGGAACAATGATTTCTTTTGCCCTGCTGCAGAATTTCTTCCTGATGTCCAGAATGGCGGTTGACAGCAGCTCCGCATCTGTCTCATCAAGTTTACGACGATATTCAAATGTAAAGCTCTGGTTGATTGTTCCGTTCTTTACGTGTATGTAATTGATATAAGCGTTTTTGTCCGCTTCATCATCGACAATAGAGAATACATCAACATCTGCAATTGTATAGCTTACGACCTCGCTCTTCGCGCAGAAATTATCCATCAGCAGGTATCGTTGTTTTATCTTCTCGGCTTCCTCAAATTCCAGGCGTTCTGCCTTTTGCTGCATTTCCTTGTATAGTATTCTGCATAGTTCTCTCGTATTGCCTTTCAGTATTTCCTTGGCCTGTTTTATGTTCTCTCTGTATTCCTCAATGGTTTGCTTCCCTATACAAATGCCGTCACAGTTGTGGATGTGATATTCCAGGCATGGCTTGAATTTGTTCTGTGCTATGGACTCTTCTGTCAGTGTCAGGTGGCATCTTCTTGGCCTGTATAGTTTTCCGATAAGTTCCAGTAAGGTGTACATTGTTCCCAGATGACTGTATGGTCCGAAGAATGTTCCGTATTTCCTGTTGATGTTCCTTGTTTTGAATATTCTCGGTACATATTCGTTTGTAATGCAGATGCTGGGGTAGGTCTTCCCGTCTTTCAGCAGAACATTGTATTTGGGATTGTATTTCTTGATCAGGCTGTTTTCCAACAGCAGTGCATCTTCCTCTGTATTGACTACCGTGTAGCTGATGTCCTGGATTTTCGACACAAGAAGTTTTGTCTTGTAGCGGTCTACTTCTTTATGGAAATAGGATGCAACCCTTCTTCTTAGATTCTTTGCTTTTCCTACATATATAATGGTGTGGTTTCCATCATAGAACTGATAACTGCCGGGTTTTTCAGGCATGCTCAGCACGATGGCTTTCAGTCGCTCTGTTCTTGAATCTTTTTTTTGGTCCATTCTGTTTCCTAACTCCTTGTTATAATGTTGTTTAGTGATTGTTTGTTTCACGTGAAACAAAAAACAGAAAGGTCTTCTGTCCATAAAGCAAAGGGACAAAAGACCTTTTTGGGTTTGTTTGTTATACTTGCAATAATGATGTAATCTCAATATCCTTGTCAAAAGCATCACGGCCGTTAAGCCCTTCATTCACCAGTTCGATGATGAAGTTGCAATATACTTTCTTCGGGTGGAATTTCTTCACAAGGTCGCATGCTGCCTTCATTGTTCCACCGGTGGCCAGCAGGTCGTCATGAAGCAGTACGATATCGTTTTCTTCAATGGCATCCTTGTGTATTTCAATGGTGTCTTTGCCGTATTCTTTTGCATAGCTTTGTTGCACTGTGTCGCATGGGAGTTTGCCCGGTTTCCTACATAATACGACTCCGGCACCTAATTGGAGTGCCAATGCCGAGGACATGACAAATCCTCGCGATTCAATTCCTACAATCTTCGTTATGCCTTTGTCTTTGTAAAGTTCGTACATTTCCCTGTTCATTTCTTTCAGGCATTCGGGGTTCTTGAAAAGGGTGGTTACGTCTCTGAAATTTACTCCTTCTTTTGGCCAGTCTGGTATGCAACGCAGGTGGTCAATCAGCATTTTGTTGTTCATTTTCAATGGGTTATAATTGGTTATTTGATAAAATGTTTCACGTGGAACTATCTGTGCAACAAAACAAGCATTACATTGATATCGCTTGGAGAAACGCCTGGGATTCTGCTTGCCTGTCCCAATGTTTCCGGATTTATGCGCTCCAATTTTTGTCTGCCTTCTGTTGATATCTCGTGGAGTTCGCTGTATTTGAAATATCCTTTAATGCGTATGCTTTCAAGGCGGTGCATTTTTTCTGCAAACTGTTTTTCGCGCTCTATATATCCTTTATATTTTATTCCGATTTCAACGGACTCTGCTATCTCTTCTTTTCTGTTTTCAAGTTGCTGTATTCTGTTTTTCAGTTCGGCAATATGTTCGGATAAATCGTCGATTTTTATTTGCGGACGTGCGATGAGTTCGGAGATTTTGCATCCCATTCGGAGCGGTGTTGTCCCGATGCTTTCCAGATAGCCGTTGATGTCTTTGGTTTTGACCAGTGTAGAATTACAGAAATCAATGATTCCTTCGATATTTTCATGTTTTTCTTTCCACCATTCCATACGGTCTGTCTTCACCAATCCCAGTTTGTATGCTTTCTGTGTGAGTCGGTCGTCTGCATTGTCCTGCCGGAGCAGGATGCGGTATTCTGCCCTTGAGGTGAACATGCGGTAGGGTTCGTCCACGCCTTTGGTGGTCAGGTCATCTATGAGAACGCCGATATAGCTTTCGTCCCGTTTCATGACAAATGGTGCGCTTCCACTGCATTTCAGTGCAGCATTGATACCTGCAACGAGTCCCTGTCCGGCAGCTTCTTCATATCCGGTGGTGCCATTCACCTGTCCGGCGAAGAACAAGCCTTTAATGATCTTTGATTCCAATGATGGCTGGAGCTGTGTGGGGTCGAAGTAGTCATATTCTATGGCGTAGCCAGGCCGGTAGACTTTGACATCCCTCAATGCAGGTATCCTTTTGAGTGCGTTGAGCTGTATGTCTATGGGCATGCTTGAGGAAAATCCGTTCAGATACATCTCGTTGGTGTTCTCCCCTTCGGGCTCCAGGAACAGCAGGTGTTGGTCTTTGTCGGGAAAGGTCACCAGTTTTGTCTCGATGGAAGGGCAGTATCTTGGTCCTGTGCTTTGTATCTGACCGTTGTATAAGGGAGAGTCTGGCAGTCCGTTTCTCAGTATTTCGTGAACCTCTTGGTTGGTGTAGCAGGTCCAGCATGGCAGCTGTTTCAGTTTCCTATGAGGTGCATAGAAGCTGAACTGGTGGAAGTCGGTTTCTCCCGGTTGTGTTTCCATGTCCTCGAAATGTACGCTTCTTGCATCTATGCGCACGGGTGTTCCGGTTTTCATGCGTTCATGCCTTATTCCCCATGTGCTGATGCTTTCCGTCAGGTTCTTCACGGCCTGCTCGGCTATTCTTCCGCCTTCTATCTGGCATTTTCCTATGTGCATGAGTCCGTTGAGGAAGGTTCCTGCTGTGATGATGGTGCATTTTGCCCTGAATTCCACGCCCCAGATGGTCTTCACCCCTGTCACTTCACCGTTTTCCACCAGGATGTGGTCTGCCTGGTCCTGCCAGATGTCAAGTCCCGGTGTATTGTCGAGCACGGTTCTCCATTCCCAGATGAACTTTCCCCGGTCACACTGCGCTCTTGGGCTCCACACCGCTGGTCCTTTGCCCCTGTTGAGCATACGGAACTGTATGGCTGTGGCATCGGTCACACGCCCCATCTGTCCGCCGAGTGCATCTATTTCCCGTACAATCTGTCCTTTGGCAATGCCTCCGACGGCGGGGTTGCAGCTCATCTGTGCTATCTTGTTCATGTCCATTGTTATCAGACAGGTCTTGGCTCCCATGTTGGCAGCGGCAGCGGCAGCTTCACATCCGGCGTGCCCACCTCCGATAACAAGTATGTCGTATTTGAAAATCATGAATTGTATTTTTTGCAAAAGTACAAAAAAGATTGAAATGTGTGTAATGCAGTTGTTGAAATATTGATACAGTGGCATCTCTTGCCTTGTCCGGGAGAGGGCAGGAAAAGGCTCACCCTGATTCTTCTAAGGGAAAAAGGAAGACCAACCTAACCTCTCTCCAAAAGAAACAGAGAGAAGGTCCGCACTAACCCTTCCCGGGGGGAGGGGACAATTGCTTGAGATGGATTTTTTGAGGGAAAGTCCATTGGGGGCCGTTTTTGCAAAGTGTCAGAAATTTAACACTTTTGCTTACACTTTGATTTTTCGAGACGTTGAAAAAAAGAAGGTTTTGAGGCGTTTTTCATGTTAATAAGTGCAAAAAGTCAGTTTTTTGCACAAAACGGAAAAATCAGTTAAGTGTTAGGGGGGAAACACTTAACTGTTTTCAGAAAATTAGTTAACTATTTTCGTCCTGGCACTTAAGTATTTTTGAGGCAAAACTTAACTGTTTCGGGGCAAAAACCTATGTTTTTCGGCCTCAAAACCGCGATTTTCCGGCCAAAAGTGCGGAAAAAGGGGGCTGAAAACTGCACAAACCGGGCGTTTTGTGCATGAATTTAACGCATTTTAGGTTAAAATCGGGCGGTTTTTGTTAACACTTTGTGCCGTTAAAAATTTATCCAGTTGATTATCAACGGTTTACAAAACAGGCCTCCAGAACCCAAAATTTCCGCTGGCGCGCAAAAATCTTCTTTCGCCAGATTCTTCGGAAAAGGCCGAAAAATCAAAGTGTAAGCAAAAGTGTTAAATTTCTGACACTTTGAAAAACAGTGTTTTCTGCAGCTGCGTGTACAGAATTGTCTTGATGTGTGGCTTGTACGGAGCCGTTGATCGCACGCAGGTGTAGATGTTCCGCCCTGTGTATGGTATTGTGGGGAGGCTGGTGTATGGTTCAGCGATGGCCTGGCCAGGTGCCGGGACGGGGGAGGGCTGTGCTGCTGGCATGCCGGAGACCGGTTCAGAAGGGCTGTGTGTGGCCCGGCATATCCGCTAAAAACCGTCTTCCTGCGGATGTGCGCGTTTTTTTTGCGTGCAAACGTTTTGCATTATCATTAAATTATAGTATTTTTGCACACAGAAGGAAAATGTTGAATACTCATAACGCGGTATGCCGGGGATTCTTGCCCCGGACATGGCGTGCCAACAGGTCTGCGAGGATAAATCATTCCAATCATTAAATAATCAAAATTCAATCATTTACAATTTATGTGGTTAATCAATTCTTCTATTGGTAGGAAGGTTGTGATGTCGGTTACCGGTGTCGCGCTTATCCTATTCTTGACATTCCACATGTCAATGAACCTTGTGGCACTTTTCTCTGGAGAGGGCTACAACATGATTTGTGAGTTCCTGGGTGCCAACTGGTACGCCGTAGTGGCCACACTTGGCTTGGCAGCCCTGGCTGCGCTTCACATTGTCTATGCCTTCATCCTGACGGCACAGAACCGCCGCGCGCGCGGCCAGGAGCGTTACCAGGTGACCGACACCCCGTGCAAGGTAGAGTGGGCATCCCAGAACATGCTTGTGCTGGGCATCGTCGTGCTGCTCGGCCTGCTGCTCCATCTTTTCAATTTCTGGTTCAACATGATGTTTGCCGAACTGACGGGCATGAGTGTGATGTATGAGCCTTCCGATGGTTTCGGCTACATCATGGAGACATTCTCCAACCCGCTCTATGTGGTGCTCTACATCATATGGCTGGCAGCCATCTGGTTCCACCTGACCCACGGTTTCTGGAGTGCGCTTCAGACCCTTGGCTGGAGCGGCAAGGTGTGGTTCAGCCGCTGGAAGACCATCGGCATGGTGTATGTATCGCTGCTCATGCTGGGCTTCCTGGTTGTGGTACTTGCCTTTGCATCCGGTTGTGCCCCCAGCCTCTGCGGCGCGTGCTGCCACTAACAATCCTCTAATCACATTCCATCATTTAAAACATTTAAAGAAATGGTCAAGCAATTAAATTCCAGAATACCCGAAGGCCCTGTGGCAGAGAAATGGACCAACTATAAAGCCCACCAGCGCCTTGTGAATCCCAAGAACAAACTGAAGCTCGACGTCATTGTCGTGGGTACCGGTCTGGCCGGTGCTTCGGCAGCTGCTTCGCTCGGCGAGATGGGATTCAATGTCTTAAACTTCTGTATCCAGGACTCTCCACGCCGTGCACACTCCATCGCTGCACAGGGTGGTATCAACGCCGCCAAGAACTATCAGAACGACGGCGACTCCGTGTATCGCCTGTTCTATGACACCGTGAAGGGTGGTGACTACCGTGCCCGTGAGGCCAATGTCTATCGTCTGGCTGAGGTGTCCAACAACATCATCGACCAGTGCGTGGCCCAAGGTGTGCCCTTCGCGCGCGAGTACGGCGGCATGCTCGCCAACCGTTCTTTCGGTGGCGCACAGGTGTCGCGTACGTTCTACGCCAAGGGCCAGACCGGCCAGCAGCTCCTGCTGGGTGCCTATTCTTCGCTCAGCGCACAGGTGAAGGCTGGTAAGGTGACACTCTACACCCGTTATGAAATGGAAGACGTGGTGATTGTTGACGGACGTGCACGCGGCATCATTGCCAAGAACCTCGTCACAGGCAAGCTCGAGCGTTTCTCGGCCAATGCAGTGGTCATTGCCACCGGTGGCTACGGAAACACCTATTTCCTTTCTACCAATGCCATGGGCTGTAACTGTACGGCAGCCGTGCAGAGCTACCGCAAGGGTGCCTGCTTTGCCAATCCCTGCTATGTGCAGATCCATCCCACATGTATTCCTGTACACGGTGACAACCAGTCGAAGCTGACCCTGATGTCAGAGTCGCTGCGCAACGACGGACGCATCTGGGTGCCCAAGTCAGACAAGACGGCTGCCAGGCTGCGTGCAGGTGAGATAGAGCCGTGGGACATTCCCGAGGAAGACCGCGACTACTATCTGGAGCGCCGCTATCCAGCCTTCGGTAACCTCGTTCCCCGTGATGTGGCATCGCGTGCCGCCAAGGAGCGTTGCGACAAGGGCTTCGGCGTGAACAATACCGGAAAGGCTGTTTATCTCGATTTCTCGGAATCCATCAACCGTCTGGGCATAGACCAGATCATGCAGCGCTATGGCAACCTCTTCGAGATGTACGAGGAAATCACAGACGTGTTCCCCGGTGAGTTTGCCAAGGAAATCAACGGCGTGAAATACTACAAGCCCATGATGATCTACCCTGCTGTTCACTACACCATGGGCGGCATCTGGGTGGACTATGAGCTGATGACCACCATTCCCGGTCTGTTTGCCATCGGCGAGTGCAACTTCTCCGACCATGGTGCCAACCGCCTGGGTGCGTCTGCGCTGATGCAGGGTCTGGCCGACGGCTACTTCGTACTGCCTTATACCATCCAGAACTATCTGGCCGACCAGGCTATCTGGCCGCGTCTTTCAACCGACATGCCGGAGTTTGCCGAGGCAGAAAAGAACGTTGCTGCCGAAATAGACAGACTGATGAACATCCATGGCAAGCGTTCCGTTGACTCCATTCACAAAGAGCTGGGTCACATCATGTGGGAGCATGTGGGCATGGGACGCAACAAGAAGAGCCTCGAGGAGGGTCTGGAACTGCTCAAGAAGCTCCGCAAGGAATTCAACACCAACCTCTTCATCCCCGGAACCAAGGAAGGGCTCAATGTGGAGCTGGACAAGGCCATCCACCTGCGCGACTTCATCATCATGGGCGAACTCATAGCCTACGATGCACTGCACCGCGAGGAGAGCTGTGGCGGACACTTCCGTGAAGAGCACCAGACCGAGGAAGGCGAGGCCAAGCGCAACGACGCAGAATTCTTCTATGTGGGTTGCTGGGAATATCAGGGCAACGACGAGACAGCCCCGCAGCTCATCAAGGAACCGCTGGAATATGAGGCAATCAAGGTACAAACACGTAATTATAAGAACTAAGAAACCATGGCTAAGAATATATCATTCACATTGAAATACTGGAAACAGAACGGTCCGAAGGACAAGGGCCATCTGGAAACCCGTGAGATGAAGAATATCCCGGATGACACCTCATTCCTGGAGATGCTCGACATGCTGAACGAGGAACTCATCAATGAAGGCAAGGAGCCTTTCGTCTTCGACCACGACTGCCGTGAGGGTATCTGCGGCATGTGCTCGCTCTACATCAACGGTACACCCCACGGAAAGACAGAGCGCGGCGCGACAACCTGCCAGCTCTACATGCGCCGTTTCAACGATGGCGATGTCATCACAGTTGAGCCTTGGCGTTCGGCAGGCTTCCCTGTTATAAAGGACTGCATGGTGGACCGCTCAGCCTTCGACAAGATCATCCAGGCTGGTGGCTATACCAGCATCCGTACCGGACAGGCTCAGGATGCCAATGCCATCCTCATACCGAAGGAAAACGCTGACGAGGCTATGGACTGCGCCACATGTATTGGCTGCGGTGCATGTGTGGCAGCCTGCAAGAACGGCTCTGCCATGCTCTTCGTAAGTTCCAAGGTGAGCCAGCTCGCACTCCTTCCACAAGGCCGTCCTGAGGCAGCAAAACGTGCCAAGGCCATGATAGCAAAGATGGACGAACTGGGATTCGGTAACTGCACAAATACGCGTGCATGTGAGGCCGTCTGCCCGAAGAACGAGAGCATCGCCAATATCGCTCGTCTGAACCGCGAATTCCTCAAGGCTAAGCTTGCTGACTGAAACTTTATGCATCCTAAGGATGCTGGATGACAATAATGAAACAGGGTGGGTGACCATACAGGTTGCACACCCTGTTTCTATTTGGTTAATCCATGAAACCTGAGAAATTTCAATGAAAACATATTTTATGCCAGCACACGGTTTGCCTACTGGCTCTATCTTCTTTCTGCATCAGATGCCGGAATATGCAAATATATATTCATATTTAATTTTGAGGTCAAATCGCAGGAAAACCATCAAAACGGGTGCAACTGGCTATGTTGCAAAATGTTCTTTGCTTCATAGGGAGAATTTAAACAGCTCGCATCCTTGTACAAGTCCGTCCTGAGGAAGCAAGACTGGCCGACTAACCGGTCATGTCCACAATAAAAGAGCATCGGGGAATACATTCCTTGACGCTTTTTTTGTTTTGTAGATTTGTTTGCGTATTTTTGTGCAGAAATATATACCATTGGACATGAAAATAACGGCAGTAGTTGTGACATTCAATCGCCTTGAGCTGCTCAGGAAAGGCATTCAATGCCTTCGTGCGAACAAGGGACTGACAGAGATCATCGTAGTGAACAACGGAAGCACTGACGGTACACGGGAATGGCTCGGACAGCAGGAGGGACTGTGTGTGGTCAACCAGGAAAACGTTGGAGGTTCAGGCGGATTCTATACAGGCATACAAAAGGCATACGAAGAAGGAGCTGACTGGATATGGTGCATGGATGATGACGTTTTTCCGCGTGAAGATTGTCTTCAGGCACTTATGCGTCATATAGACATGGCCGATGTTGGCATTGTCGTACCGCGCAGGATGCTCGAAGGGCGTGTCTTCACACATGAATTCAAGGCCTACAATCTGTCCAATCCGTTTGTTTCTTTAAAACAGGGTAAGCTGGCCGGAAAGGACATCACAGAGGCAACGGAAATAGCTGGAGCTGATTTTGAGGGGCCATTTATCAGGCGTGATGTTGTGGAGCGCATAGGATTGCCCAACAGGGAACTGTTCATCTTCTGTGATGATACGGATTATTGTCTGCGTGCGCATCTGGCCGGTTTCAGGCTTGTCTATGAGCCTGATGCAATATTCGACAAGCACAGATTCTTTACAGACGATACATGGGCAGAACGCAATAGGAAAAAGAAGTGGAAAAGGTATTACCAGGTGCGTAATGAAACCTTTCTCAATCATCATTATGGACGGAACTGGGCTGTCAGGTACATCCGTGCATTCATCCGTGTACTGGGCTATGTGATACCGGCCTTACTGACCATCCCGTTCAGTAAGGCATGGCAATGGGAGGATCTATCGACATTGTGGACAGCTTATCAGGAAGGTCTGCAGGAAAGACTGGGCAAGCGCCAGTAGGATAGCAGAAATAACTTCAAGGTATAAGCATCTTCCGGCATCGTTCGAGTATATCGGTCAATTCTTCCACGGTATTGGCACGAAGCATGGCAATACGTGTCTGCCGGAAATCAGGAACACCTTTGAATATCGGTGTAGCTGCAAGATGTCGGCGTGTGTGTAGTATGCCCCGGTATTCGTCAATTCGTGCCACATTGATGCTTAGCTGTTCCTTCAGCAGGTCAATCTTGTGGTCTAATGTCAGTGTTTCCTCAGGTGTGTTACCGTCAAGCAGGTCGCGGATTTCCTTGAAGATCCAGGGTCGGCCGAAAGTGGCGCGTCCCACCATTACAGCATCAACACCATAGCGTTCGAATGCTTCCTTTGCCTGTTCTGCCGATGTAATGTCCCCGTTGCCTATAATAGGGATATGTATGCGTTGATTCGCCTTTACCCGTCCAATAGGTTCCCAATTGGCCTGTCCGGTGTACATCTGCGAACGGGTGCGTCCATGTATGGTGAGTGCGCTGATTCCGCAGTCCTGTAGCTGTTCAGCCAGTTCTTCAATGATAATGTTCTCACAGTCCCACCCCAGTCTCGTCTTTACCGTGACAGGTGTCTTCACGGCCTTTACCACAGCTTTGGTGATATCCAGCAAGAGCGGGATATTCTTAAGCATACCGGCTCCGGCTCCTTTCCCGGCCACTTTCTTTACCGGACAGCCGAAGTTCAGGTCGATGACATCCGGGTGAGCCTGTTCCACGATTTGTGCAGCCTCAACCATGGAATCAATGTCACGCCCATATATCTGTATGCCTACCGGTCTTTCCTCATCGCTGATGTCCAGTTTTGTCATGGTAGATTTTACTGACCGCACAAGTGCTTCTGCGCTGACGAACTCAGTATATACCATCGAAGCTCCGAAACGTTTGCAAAGATGGCGGAAACCGATATCTGTGACATCTTCCATCGGTGCAAGGAAAACCGGATGAGGTCCGAACTCTATATTGCCTATTTTCATTCGTGAATTTGTTTTTGTAATGGAGAATACACTAGTTCAGCAGATGATAGATGCCTCCGGCCAAAGTGCGCACGACACCTTTCATTTCCAATGAGAAAAGAATGGCATTGAGCTTTGCGACAGGCAGATTGCAATGGACCGTGAGCATATTGATTTGCTGGTCGTTGTCGTGTGATAGTGCATGGACAACAATCTGTTCTTCAGCGGTCAGTTCGGGGAACAATTGCCGTTCTATGCCTTTACGTCGCGATTTGTCCAGTTCATGGCTGTCCGTCCAGTTCATGGCCTTGACGAAATCTGCTGCACATGTTATGAGTGCTGCTCCATTGTCACGTATCAGGTTGTTGCAGCCTTCACTGTAAGGTGCGCCCACGGCTCCAGGGAAAGCGAACACGTCGCGTGAATAGCTGCGTGCGATGGATGTTGTGATCAGGCCGCCACCATGTGCTGCGCTTTCCACGAGTATTGTGGCATCAGAAATCCCGGCTACTATTCGGTTCCGTTTCACGAAATTCATTTTGTCTGGCCGTGTCCCGGTAGTGAATTCCGTCAGCAAGCCACCATGAGTTAGCATCCGTGTTGCTGTTTCCGCGTGCCTCGGCGGATAGAGCTGGTCTTGTCCGTGTGCCATTACAGCCACGGTTTCGAATCCGTAGTCCAGCGAGTTCCTGTGGGCACAGATATCTATGCCGTATGCCAGTCCGCTGACCACGAGGATGTCCGGGCACAATTCCCTCAGTTCCATACAGAACCTCCGGATAATATCCTGTCCATAGACCGTGGCGTGGCGTGTGCCTACGATGCTTACGATGTGTTTCCGGTTCAGGTCTGCTGTTCCGCGATAGAACAGCACCAGTGGCGCATCCGGACATTCGCGCAGACGTTGCGGATAGTCAGGGTCATTCTTCACAAGGGTCTTTATGCCTTTGCTGATGTTGAAGTCCAGTTCGGCCTCGGCTCTTTTCAGCGGTTCGCTCATGTCTGCCAATGCCGCTACCAGTTTGTCTGAAGCATCGGGCAACACCTCACGGATATTCTTCCGGCAGTCCATTACTGCCGTGGCTGACCCCAGCCTGTCGTAAAGTTCGGTCAGTCCTGCCAGACTGAAATAGTTAAGTCTGGTAAGTGCAATGGCATATAGGATTTCCTGCTGGTCCATCAGATGAAATCTTTGAAGGCCTTGTCATAGTCATCGCTGTTTGCCAGTTTCCCGTTCACCAGGCATACCAGTTCCACGGTAGCGCGCAGACAGAGGCGTTCATCGCTTTCGCGGAAGATATCCTGGTTGAAGATGTAGCGTATGCCTTCCTTGTGGAGAGCCAGACGTGAGATAAACCGGTCATCGCAGCGCAAGGGCGTTTTGTATTGCAGGTTCATGCGTGCCACCACGGCATCCACACCTTTTTCGTGCATGTCGGCAAAGCTCAGGCCCAGCGACCGCAGGAAAAGGTGGCGCGTATGTTCCGTATAATGCAGGTAATTGGCGTTGTTCACGATACCCTGGATATCGCATTCATAGTCGCGCACTTCCATGCGTGTTTCGAAGATGTATTTCATTTTCTTTCAGAATAAACAGTTCCCGTCCATGCTGTACTGTCTTATTGCCGGCGTTTGAGGTATTCATATCCGATGCGGCAGTACAGGCATTTCTTTTTGTCACAATATTCTTTTTTCAGCTGTACGAGTGCCTGGGTGTCACCGGCATTCTGTACATCCATTCCACATTCTTTCCATGTTCTTATGATGGTATTGTCTTCGGGTTTCAGTTGTTCCAGAAAGCCGAAGGCCCTGTTGCATATACGTTCGTTTCCCATGTAGCTTCCATAGGCGAAGAGCATGGGCACGACCGTGTTGATGATGATGAGGTCGAGTGAAGCCGCAGACAGGTGTTTCTGGCTTTTTGCACTCTCTGCGCCGAAGGCATAGTGGGTTTGCCAGTATTCCGACACTTCTGTGCACAATATCCTTCTTGCCTGTTCCGGTGTTGTGCATTCCATGATGTTGCCCAGTCCTGCTTTTCGCGAGAAGTAGAGGTTGGCGAGTTGCGAAATCCGTATATAAGGGAAGTTCTGCGGCCTCAGGCGCATGAATCTCCATTGCTTGCGTTCTATGGGCTTCAGCGAGAATTTATGGGCCAGGAAGCTGTATTCTGTGCGCAGACGGCTGAAATAGCTGTCGGCCATGGCCTGTTGCCTTTGTTTTTCCGTCATGCTTTCTGTGTCCAGCAGACCGGCCTGTCCGAAGAAGAAGGCCTCAATCTGGAAAAGGTCATCGCGGTGGTGGGCTATGCAGTTGAGCGGCACATGCATGGCCCAGCTTTCGAAAGCCTCTCCGTTGATGCCGAAACCATAGTTGCGTGCCAGGGTGGCGAAAAAGGCATCCTCCCACGATCCGTTGCATTGCTCCACCTTGCGGGCTATGGCCGCCGTCTTTTCCTCCAGCCGTTCGGTCTGCAGTGCAGACATCCAGCTGTGTATCTTCAGCCGTTCGAGTTGTGGAATCAGTCTGTGGCATGGAGGGAAGCGGTCGGCCTGCAGCAGTTCCCTGTAGTGGTCGGCGACAGTTGGCGGTACTTTCAGTTCAAACTGTGTCACGTGCATGCCGTCGGCTGTGGTTGCCTCTGTATCGGCCTGTCCCACTACGTGCAGGATGACATTGTTGTAGGCTGCGTTTTTCTCGTGTCCGTGCCTGAACCAGTCGGATGCCTTGTCGTGCAGTTCCACATTGCCCACCCACAGCGTGCCGTCTATTTTCACCTTGGCATTGAAGAAGTCCGGCCCTGCATTGTGGTTGTGCAGTCCGGTATCAATGATCTCGAGGCTTTTCCCGTCAGTTGTTTTCTGTTCGGCAAGGGGAAACAGCTTGTGTTTCCATACATAGTGCAACAGTAGCTCCATGTGGTTTCGGAATTATTGTTTCGCAAAGCTACATAAAAAATCCCGAACAGCTGAACGTGTCCGGGAATTTTTGTTGTCGGTAGCCTGTCTTGCCTTATTTCCTTACGGCCTTATACACTGTACCGTCCGATTTCTTCACTACATATACCTGTCCGCGCTGCATGTCGTTCACGCGCTGTCCGTTGATGTTGTACACGGCTTCTGTGGCTGCGTTACCGCTGCCCTGCACTTCCTCAATGCCGGTAGTCACCTTGGCGTGTACGGTATAGGCGGTAGCCTTCTCCAGGTCGCCGCTCACCACTGTCACCACGATATCCTGGTCCAGCGACCCTTCCACGTTGTTGATGTCCTTCAGTATGTAGGCTGCCTTTCCGTCAGCCACGCCTTCGATGTCGGCTTCGGTGATGGCGGTTTCCAGTGTCACGCTGTAGTCGGTCGTGTTGCTGTCGAATCCCTCCACTTCGTTTCCTCCTATGGACAGTGAGGTCAGATTGTGGTTATACACGAGCTCGAGGTCGTCCAGGTAGAGCACGTCGGGGTTGTTCTCATCCGTGCTGGCGACACCAGGCTGGGCGTTGGTGGAGAAGGTCACCAGGATGGCCTTTGTGGCGGCATTGTTGTCGGTATAGGTATCATAGTCGAAGGGCACGCTGATGTTCTGCCATGCAAAGTCCTTGCTTTCTATGGTGGAGTTCTGTGCCTTGGCCACTACGTTGGTGTAGTCCGTGTTTTCCGGATCCTGATAGTAAGTGCCGTCGGTAATCACCGCGCTCATTGTGGCATATTTGTATTCCTGGTTCTTTTCCTCGATGGTACCTTGCTTGAACTTTGCCCAGAAGCTGATGGCATCGGGCTGTGCGTCCAGCCGTGCATAGAACGGGTCGCCGTTGCCGTCGGTATCGGTCACGCTCATGTCAAGCACAGAGCAGTTGTCCGCGTTTGTCGCGTCTGCGCTGCCCGCCTTGAGCTGTCCGGTAGTCAGCGTGCCGTTGGCCGGCTGTTTGATTGTTCCGAAGAAAAGCTTCACGATGCCCGAGGTCACCTTGACGCATGATGTCCCTATGGTGCCGGGGCGGAGCTCGTCGGTGCTGATGAAGGTGTGGGGAGTGCTGCTTACCAGTTTGGCCATGCTGCCGGTGCTGCTCATGAACGAGTGCCATGCGTTGGGTTCATCGCTGGTAGCGTCATTGTAGGTGGCCGTGTGGAAGGCCTCGAAGCCGGAGTTGGGAATCTGATAGACATCGCTGCCGAGCGTCACCTTGATGACTTGTCCTAAGGTGTTCGTCATGTCGATGTTGATGATGGCGTTGAGCCTGCCGTCGCTGAGGCGTGCCGTCATGTCGATGGGCACTGCCTGGAGCAGGTCGAGCAGCGGGTAGGTGTCGCCGTCATCGCCTTCCTGGATGGCTATGACGCGCTGTTCCTTGAGCAGCACGGAGCCTTTCGATTCATGTTTCTTCAGGTTGTCGATGGTGATGGTGCCCACTCCGATGACGTCTTCTCCCATGCCGAGCTTGAAGTTCTTCAGGCTCAGGGTGTAGGTGCCGTCTGTGGCCTCATCTACAACGATGGTGGCTTGCTGGGCGGGAGAGGATGCCCCGTTGATGGTCACTACCAGGTTCTCTGTGTAGTCGGTAGCCATGGCAAGAGCCGCTGCCATGAATGCGGTCAGAATAGTAAAGATTCTTTTCATGATTGTTTGTTTTAAATGTGTTATGTATATACTTGATTCCTGATTGTTGTCATTTTATCCTGTAGGTCAGGCCCACGGTGCCGTAGATGGGGTAGAGGGTCTGCTCTATGGTGTGGAAGCTGCTGTGGAACACGCCGTTCAGGCCCCACATCAGGCTGGCATACACCCCGTAGTTGCGGTGGAACTGCCAGTCCACGCCCAGGTCCACACCATACTGCATCCGCCTCAGGTAGTCGGCAAAGTCGTACAGTCCGCGCGTGTCAGGCTCTGTGCCTATCTCCACTTTCTGGCCTGTAGGGTCGTCCACGCGCAGGTAGCCTCCGTAGGCATTGCCCTCGAAGCTGTGTGAAATGACGTATGAGGCATACGGGCCCAGGCGCAGCATCAATTTGTCGTTGAGGCTCATCGTGGCCTGTACGGGGAAGGTCACCATCCATTGTCCCACTTCCGTCACCACGTTCCCGGTGAACATGCCTTCCAGCGTTTCACCGCCATTGGTGATTCTCATGTGGTAGTTCTTCACGCGGGCATCGGTCTCCATGCCTTTGTTCTCCAGGTGTATGCCGGCCATGATGCCGAAGCGTCCGGCCACTTTCTTCCCCACGTCCACGCCGAACGAGGCGTTGGGCTGTAGGGTGTAGCGGTCCAGGCTGCGTATGGTGGCGGGCAGGCCCACCGGAGCTGTTCCGCCGATGTTGTAGCCCAGGCGGGCTGTCATGTCAAGGTTGCTGAGCAGCCGGTCTATGCCTTGTGCGTTTATGGATGTGAGGCCCAGGATGAGCAGGGCCATCACGGTCAGGGATATCGTTTTCATTTCTACGGTTGTATTTCTTCTTCACACACTATGCTGAACTTGTCCACGCAGAGGGTGCTGCCTATGGCGCCCTCGAACTTGTCGCCTTCCTCGCTCGACGAGGCCACCACTGCCAGGTTGTAGCCGCGGTTGGCCAGCAGGTCGAGGTCCACTTCCTGCAGGTAGTCGAAAGTCAGCTCGAAGGCTGTCCATTCCGGTGTAGGGCCGACAGGACCCAGGTCGGCGATGGCCACGATGAGGTCGCTCGACTTCACGTTGTCGCCGAAGAGCGTCACGGCGTTGCCCTCAGCGTCGTGGTTGCGGTAGAGCACGGCGTAGATGGCTGCCCGGTCTTCGCGTCCGGCCACCTCCTTGCCTTGCTTGTCCTGGAATTTCGGCCCCGGGGTGTACTTGTAGTAGCCCGAGAACTTGCGCGGCTGCTTGTCGAACGGCACGCCGAAGGCTGTGGCACGCATGGCGTCTTTCAGTGCCTGGGTCACGTCGAAGCTGCCGAGGAACAGGTTACCGGCCGCCAGGCGCATGTTTACCATCACGCCGAAACCGCCCGTGTCGCGTGTCGTGAGCTGCACACCATAGCCGTCGTAGCCTTCCTGCATGGGCACGGTGGGGTATTCCTCTGGCTGTGCCGAGCTTTTGCTGAGCCTGAATCCCGGGTTTCCTGTGGCCCAGTCATTGCCCAGCGTCCCGTCTTCCAGCAGGTTATGCCATTCGTAGTATCTGTTTTCCTTCGCTTCCAGGTTGAAATGCTCGAAGTCGAAGTTCACCGTGGTATTCTCCATTTTCACCACGCGGTTGAAGCGCACCTCGTAGTCGCGGTGCCACTGTCCGTCTTCGGAGGTCACGCGATAGGTCACCGGACCCTGCGAGAAATCGTGCTCCGAGCCGTTCTCCGGGCTGATGGTGGCTCCTTCCGTGAGGCGGAAACGGGGAGCCAGGCGGGTGAGGTCGGCCTGGCGGCGCACGCTGAACACCACGGTGTTGTCGGAATAGGGTACGCGCACGAGGGTGTCACTGGCGTTGTAGAACAGGTCGAGTGGCGCGTTGGTGTGGATAAAGGCCTCCTCCATGTCGCATTCGGCATTGAGCGGTTCGTCTTTGATGCAAGATGTCAGAAAGGTTCCGGCTGAGAGCAAGACGACTAAAGCTGTGCCCTTGAATGCAGGGGAGACGTTTTTTCTGAAAAAAACGGTCATGAAAGCTACACTTACGATTAAGTAAAATAAATCAGTGCAAAGGTACACAAAAAAACCGAACGCCTGTTTGGGTTTTCTTTCTTTTTACCTTTTTTATGTGTTTTTGTGTGCGAAAACAGTCCCTCTGTACCACTTTATGTGCCTGGTTGTGCGCAAACCGCCATGGCAGGACGGTCCTGGAATGGCAGGTGGCAGCGGGAACAAGGAAATCAAAGTGTCAGAAAAACGGGCTTTTTCGTGACACTTTGATTTCTGCATTTGGTTCTCCACTGGGCATGAAAAAGAATTACGGAAAATGCGGTCTGGAAACACGGTTTTACAAACCATTGATAATCAACGGTTTACATTTTAACCGATTTTTCTGTTCGGGAAACAGGACTGATTTTAACTTAAATCCTGTTAATTTTCTGCACACTTTAGCTGTTTTGTGCAGTTTTTCGGCCGTTTTTCGCGCCATTTTGCCCGGAAAACGGAATTTTTCCCGGTTTCCCTCCACATTCCGTCCGCTTTCCAGCCCTACGGCGACAACGCTCCGGGCGGAATGGAAAGTCGGGAAAAGTGAACTGGAAAGTTCCGGAAAGCGAACTGAAAAACCGGAAATCCTTCAGTTCAATCTATAGTTCACGCCGTGAACACTATATTCCACGCCGTGAACACTATATTTCACGGCGTGAACACTAGCTTTCACAACGTGAAACCGGCTTTTCAGTGAGCTTGTAACAGGTTGATACTTAGGTGTTTGCAACTTTGCAGTTCAGTGTTTTCAACTTCTATTCCAGGCTTTTCCGTGCTTTTCACGTGTTTTTGGCCATGAAAAGCCGTGCCGCAGAGCCGCTTTCCGCATCCTCCGGAAGCCTGTTCTCCACCCTCCGGAATGGCCGGAGCTGTGCTTCCGGAAGCGCGGAAACGGGCCGTTTGCATTTGTTAACATATTATCCTGTGGTTTCCCGTAAAATCAAAGTGTCACGAAAACGGCCTCAGAACTGACATTCTGTAAAAACGGCCTGTCCCCCCTCCTGCGGGGTTCCCGCTTCCGCCCTGCATCCGGTCGTGGACTGCGCAACTCCCTGATAATAACGGTCAAGACGTGGCAGGAGGCAACTCCCAAAAAACCGTAAAAAAGGAGCTTTTATTTTGTCATACTGTTTTATTGTCGTACTTTTGCACATCTTTTTTTATTATGACATTATCACCAATTCCAAACGCCAAATGAAAATCGCATTAATAGGCTACGGGAAGATGGGCAAGATGATTGAGCAGATTGCCATTGGCCGTGGCCACGAAATCGTGAGCATCATAGACATCGACAACCAGGAGGACTTCGACTCCCCGGCATTCGCCTCGGCCGACGTGGCCATAGAGTTCACCGCTCCCACCGCCGCCTACGGCAACTACCTGCGGGCATTCAGCCACAACGTGAAGGTGGTGAGCGGCTCTACAGGATGGATGGACGAGCATGGCGACGACGTGCGCTGCATGTGCTCCGAAGGCGGGCAGACACTTTTCTGGGCAAGCAACTTCTCCATCGGCGTGGCCATCTTCTCGGCGGTCAACCGCTATCTGGCCGGCATCATGAACGGTTTCCCGCAGTATGCAGTGAGGATGGAGGAGACCCACCACGTGCACAAGCTCGATGCACCGAGCGGAACGGCCATCACGCTGGCCGAGGACATCGTGGACAGGCTCGACGGCAAGCGCGCATGGGTCAAGGGGCTGCAGCGGCACGCCGACGGCACCGTTTCGGGCAGCAATGACGTGGCGGCCGACGAGCTGCCCATCGAGAGCATACGGCGCGACGAGGTGCCCGGCATACACACCGTCAGCTATGACAGCGAGGCCGACTGCATCACCATCAGCCACGATGCCCACTCGCGCAAGGGGTTCGCGCTCGGGGCGGTGCTTGCAGCAGAGTTCACGGCCACGCACAGCGGACTGCTCACCATCAGCGACATGTTCAGGTTCTGAGAGACAACTGTAGCCAGAAGATACTGCATTTCAACACATTCCAAGTTAAGCAATACTTATGATCGACAAAGAAAAAGCCAAACTCAACATGAAGGTACAGTGGGCCAAGTTCCTGGCCGTGGCTGTGCTCTACATCGCATTCCTCATCTGGGTGAAAAGCTGGTGGGGACTGCTCGTCATGCCGTTCATCTATGATGTCTATATCACCAAGAAGATAAGATGGCAGTGGTGGAGAGACGCGGAGACACCCGTGCGCGTCACCATGTCCTGGGTGGATGCCCTCGTCTTCGCACTCGTGGCCGTCTATTTCATCAACCTGTTCTTCTTCCAGAACTACGTCATACCCAGCAGCTCGCTCGAGAAATCGCTCCTCACCGGCGACTACCTCTTCGTGAGCAAGATGAGCTACGGGCCGCGCAAGCCCCAGACACCGCTCACCATGCCCCTCACGCAGCACACGCTGCCCGTATTCGGATGCAAGTCGTACATCGAGTGGCCGCAGTGGGAATACGAGCGCGCGAAAGGCCTGGGAAAGGTGCAGCTGAACGACATCGTGGTGTTCAACTACCCGGCAGGCGATACCGTATGCACGGCTGAACAGTTCCAGGCACAGGACTTCTACCAGCTGGCCTATGCCTACGGGGCGCAGATCTACAGGGAGCAGTTCCCCAATCCCGTGGAGCCGGCGAACCTGAACAAGGCGCAGCAGCACGACTTCTTCGCACAGGTCTATGCGCTGGGAAGACGGTACATGGAAATGAACGAGCCGACCTACGGGAAAATCATCGCCAGGCCGGTGGACAGAAGGGAGAACTATGTGAAACGCTGCGTGGGACTGCCCGGACAGACACTGCAGATCAAGGACCGCATCGTGTATCTCGACGGAAAAGCCAACAAGGAACCTGACAACGTGCAGTATTCCTACTGGGTGAAGCTGAAGCAGCGCATGCCGGAGGAGCTGATGCGCCAGCTGGAAATCTCGATGGAGGACCTGGCATGGTTCAACCAGAGAGGCTACCTGCAGCTCACCAACACCGCCTACAAAACGCTCAAGGCACGCACTGACATCGTGGAGAGCATAAGCATAGTCAAGGAGGCCACCACTGACGACATCTACCCGCTCAACGGCGCCATGGGGTGGACACGCGACAACTACGGCCCTGTGTGGATACCGAAAAAGGGAGAGACCGTGAAACTGTCCATGGACAACATTGCCATCTACGAGAGGCCCATCAGCGTGTATGAAGGCAATGAGCTGGCGGTGAAGAACGGGCAGATATTCATCAACGGAAAGCTGGCCGACAGCTACACGTTCAAGATGGACTACTACTGGATGATGGGCGACAACAGGCACAATTCGCTCGATTCACGCTACTGGGGATTCGTGCCCGAAGACCATGTAGTGGGCAAGCCCATCTTCATCTGGTGGTCATCCGACCCCGACCGCCACGGGTTCTCAGGCATTAGATGGAACCGCCTGTTCAAGTTCGTGGACAATATCAGGTAGAGAATCACGACATCCTGACCGGCCTCAGGAAAAGACAATACACAGACATGCCTGAAGTCCTGACAGAACAAAACGGGAAGGCACTGCTCGCAGCCACTTACTTCGGCCCGGTACAATGGTACCAGAAGCTGAACAGGTTCGGGCAGTGCCTTGTCGAACAATACGAGCACTTCGTGAAGCAGACCTACCGCAACCGCTGTGTCATAGCAACGGCCAACGGGGCGCAGACGCTCTCCGTACCCATAGAAAGCACAGGAGGAAAGGACGGAAAGGTGCTCATGCGCGACGTGCGCATCTCAGACCATGGCAACTGGAGGCACCTGCACTGGAACGCGCTGCTCTCCGCCTACGGGGAAAGCCCGTTCTTCGAGTTCTACGCCGACGATATCAGGCCGTTCTTCGAGAAGAAATGGACATTCTTGCTCGACTTTGACATGGAAATCACAGAAACCCTGTGCAACCTGCTCGATGTCAGGCCGGACATAGGGTTGACCGGTTCCTTCACACCCATAAAGAAACAAGGGGAAGAAGATGCAGGTCTCCTCCCCCTTGCTGACTTCCGCGAGACCATCCGTCCGAAGCATCCGCTGGCGGACAGCGCATTCCAGCCCCGCGCCTACTACCAGGTCTATGCAAGGAAACATGGCTTCCTTCCCAACATGAGTGTGCTCGACTTGCTTTTCAACATGGGAAACGAAGCCATCTTCTACCTCTGACCTTCCGGCTGGCCTTATCTCACGATGACCTTCATCTTCACTCCCGAGGCGTGTACAACATAGATGCCCGGTGCAGTCAGTGTGCAGCTCTCCACGCCTGTGCACACGCATTTCCCGTCGTGGGTATAGACACTGAACGTGTGGCCTTCGCCCAGACCTATCGTGCGTCCATGCAGCGACAGGTGTCTGTCGGCGGAAATGGTGGCTCCGATGCCGGAAGTCTCGTCATATTTGTACTCGAAATCCGATACCTCTGTGGTTGTCCCGTTCTCATCGACTGAAGTCACGCGCTTTCCGGTCATCAGTCCGTTGGCTGCATATATGTAGTCGATGCGGTCATAGGCTATGCCGCTTTCCACTTCGTCTTCGGCCGGTGCATCCGCTTTTGCGGCATTCTCTGAAGGCAAGCCTGGCGATACATTGTATTCATCGTAGTAGATGTATTCGCGCAGCAGCCGACCGTTGTCCACGACGAACTGCAGGCGGTCATCGAAATTGTGGCAGTAGTAGGTCGTTCCGTTCTGCGTGACATGGAAGTAGGCTTCTTCTGCGATGTTGGCGTAGTAGGGCAGTTCGTCCACCCAGTAGCTGTAGCTTTCCGGTAGCCATCCGTAATCGTTCGTGTTGGTGGCCACGACAATGCGGTCAGCCACTGATACGACGACAGTGCTGTCGGGGGTGAAGCCGTCCACATCGCTGAAGACGCTCTCGCGCACGAATGACACGTCGTGGGTCTGGCGTTCGCAGATGCAGCGGTAATTGTCCTGCCAGCTCCCTTGGTATGTGGTCAGTCTATGTACCGTTCTCACGTCGTTTTCACTGATTTCCTCCATGGCACTGTATTCAGTATCCCCGTTTTCCCGGTATGTCTTCCTGCACTGGTTGTTCCCGTAAGTATAGGTGGTTTCCAAGGTCCATCCGCCATCGGCCGAAGTCTCCTTGATTATCCGTTCACCGTTCCATGTATAATCGGTGTACATATTCTCCCCATCGCTGATGCGCACGATATGCCCGGCGGCATCCACCGTCACGGACGGTGCGGTCCCGTCGCTCTCGTTGCATACTATTCGCAGCAGTTTGCCGTCAGCATCGCGCTCACACTTTATTTCCTGTGTCCACGCATCCGTCATGTAGTCTTCCTTTTCCCAGTAGCTGACGGTGGCCACCGGCCCTTCAAAGTCGAACACATCGTGCCATGAGTTGCCTATGCCATAGACTTCGTCGTTGAAGTACGTATAGGTGGTGCTGTATTTTAGTGTCCATACGTTGTTGTCCGGAGTCTTCAGCATTGTTGTCTTGGCACCCGTTGTCGCTTCCTCGTTGTCGGCGTCATCGTATGCTGAACAGTATTGCTTGTCCGACAACAGTCTGCCGAAGGAGTCATAGCTCTTGATGACGAGCATGTTGTCCTTCATGCTGAAATTGTCCTGCCCCAGGAACGAGTATTCCGTAATCCGCCGGTCCGGACGGTAGGCATAGTGCTCCGTATAGTCCTCTACGAAGGCGTTGTTGCCTGAATAGTCATTGGAATAGCCTGTGATGATGGAGTCGTTGAGTTCACCGGCAAGCGTTTTTTTCTGATAGCGGTTGCCCTGTCCGTTCACATCTCCTGTCTGGTTGAAGGAAGTCCATTTCTCCAGTTCGCCGCCATACGGGTCATAATAGCTGTGTGACGACAGCGATCCGTCGGCTCTTCGTGTCCATGCCTCAGTCTTGTGCAGGTCGGTGCCCCAGTATTCGTATCTGACGTATTCGGTTTCGTTGTCACTGTAGTTCACCATGATGCGGTAGGAGGTGAAGCGTTCTGCCTTTTCGTACTGCACGTCTTTCACCTTGACCCTGCTTTTCGAGTCGTATTCGTAGGTGTATCTTCCTACGTCGCACAGTGCTTCCTGCCCCCATGTCCCGTCCTGGTTCTTTTCCTGTATGAATATGGTTTCCGATGAGCGCACACCGTCCTTGTTGTAGGCGAAGACATAGCGGAACCGGCTGCTTCCTTTCTGTTCGGAATACTCATCGATGTTCGGCCGTGCCTGTGCTGTTGCTGTCAGGTTCCCTCTTGCGTTCCGGCACAGTTCCAGCCTTTGCCGCTTCTTTTCCGCATGGTGTTTCCCGAATCCGGATGTCTGTGCCGCCAGGGCTGTGGCCACAAGCCATAGCGACAGTAAGGCCGTGCCTTTGCGGTAGGTGTAAAAGATTTTTTTCATAGAAAGATGTGTTTTGATTGTAAAATGTTTCCTTAGAAGGTGAGTGTTGCAAAAATAAGGTATCTCTGCACATTCTACAAGGAAAACACGGGGGAAACGGTTCAGCCTACCGTCAAAACTACGGAATCCGGTAGGCTGATTTTCAGAACTGGCAGACGAGTCCGGCCTTTATCTCAAAAGTGTTGGCCTGTACATCGTTGTGGTAGCTGTATCTTGTCTTTCTGATGAAATAGGAGCCTGAGAGCGCCACGGCCATTCCGCCTTTCAGGTTGAAGCAGAATGCCGGGTTGAGCACCAGCAGCTCGGCGTTGCTCTTGTCGCCCTGCACATTGTAGTAGAGCGGGTTCTCGCCTTCCAGGTCCTTGGTCTCGTAGCCTTTCCAGGTGAAGATGCGGTAATAGTCGGCCTTGAACGTGAAACTGCCCACCCTGGGGAACACCATGCAGGTCTGTGTCTTGAAGCTGTATCCGCTGCCCATGTTGTAGTCGCGGTCTATGACGTTGTAGTAGTCGCTCTTCGACCCTCCCAGCACGATGCCGTCGAGGAAGATGCGCTGTTCGATGTGCGAGAGGCTGCCTGACGGGTGGAAGCGGTACACCATGCCCGGTCCGAAGGCCACGGCCTCACTGATGCGGTAGGGAGTGAGCGATGTGCCGTCCTTCACCGGTTCCGAGTTATAGAAGTTGAAATGCTGGTAGATGCCGAGCTGTGCGTCCACTTCCTTTCCGGCGTAGATGGGTGCGCCCCAGAGCCGTCCCAGGAGGTGTGCGGTGTTGAGCAGAGGCTGGTTGCCGGAAAGTCCGAGTGTGACCGATGCCGCGAAGAAGTCGTAGGGCTTGTTCTCTTCGTCGCAGAGCACGTCGCCGTATTCCAGGTTCACGTTCACGTAGGGGTTGTGCTCTCCCCGGAACAGTCCGCCGTCGTCGGCCAGATAGCGGTCGCCCAGTGACAGGGCGAGGCTCACGGGGATGCGGTCATGGTCGTGATAGAGATGGTGGCTGCTGCGCACTCTTGTGGCCTCCCCGCGCATGAGCCTGTTCAGTCCCTGCATGGGGTTGACCAGGAATGCGGCGGCCTCGCGCAGGAAGCGTGCTCCTCCCCGCTTGCTGTCATCGAGTATCAGCCGTGATATGCGGTTGGTGATTTCCCCGATGCAGGTGCCTCCCATCGAGGTGGCCAGCCAGTCGTTGATGGCAGGCGGTTCGCATTCGGCCAGCATCTCCCACATCAGGCTTCCGCCTATGGCGTAGGGCACCGACTCCCAGAACGTCAGTCCGTTGCTGCGTGCCGAGTTGAAGTAGAGGTTGCCGTGATAGGGATGGGCGAACAGGTTGGTGGCGAAGGGGTCGTTGTCCCATACGAATCCGCGTTTGAAGTTGTCACGTATGGTGTGGATGTTCACCTGTGCGAAGTCCTCGTTCATCACGAAGCGGTCGAAGGAGAACACCAGCAGGTTGATGCCTGTGGCCTCGGCAGCCGCAGTCCAGTAGCGTTTCTTCACCGGCAGGGCAAACCGGATGTCCCCGTTGCCGGGCAGTGTCAGCCCGATGCGTCCCAACGCGTTGCGCAGCGAGTCCTCACGTTCCATGCGCCGTTCCATGGCCGTGTTCTGCCTGTTATGGTGGCCATAGCCCACCGACACGCCCAGTTCGGCGATGAGCTTGTCCTCGAAGAGCCTGTCCGACCCATAGTGGCGTGTGTTGGCATAGCCCACCGATGCGAATGCTCCGAGGGTCTTGTTGATCTGGTAGTCGGCGTTTATCCTGGCCTGGAGCGAATACAGCCGTTCGGGCTTGCTGCGTGAGTTCTCCTCGAAGGTCTCCACGTGGGCGAGTCCCAGGTCTCCGCTGATGGTCCACCGTCTGCCGACCGGGAAATACTGTCCCAGCCTGTAGGACAATGCACCGGAGAATTTCTTGTCCAGCCCCATGTAGTGCGTTCCTATTCCCACGATGCTGTAGGTGGAGCGGTTGCGGAAGCGCATCGCCATGTTCAGTTTCGATGTGTTGCCCCCGTAGAGCATCACGTCGATGTCGGTAGTCGGGTTGATGTTCACCAGTCCGATTTTCCGGGCTTCCGTGTCGCGCGAGTAGTTCACCAGTCCCACCTGCACGCCCCTCGGATGGCTCACGGCCACGTTGATCAGCCCCACCTGCGACCCGTTGAGCGTGTCGGCGTAGTTGTAGGTGCCCAGCTGCAGTCCGCGCATGTAGCCGTTGCTGATGTTGCTGATGCCGGCCACCTGCATGCCGCGCTTCACTCCCATGGATATGTTGGTGATGGAGGCTATCTGCAGTCCGCACATGGGCTGGCAGCTGATGTTGCTGAAGGCCGCCACCTGCACGCCGTGGAGCTGCCCGGCCACGTTGGAGACACCGCCGAGCTGCACTCCGTGCATGGTTCGCGCCACGCTGTTCACCAGTCCGCCCACCTGCACGCCCGACACGTTGCCGCCTCCCAGTGCATACAGTCCGCCGATGTCCAGTCCGCTCATGTCACGCGCCGTGATGGCCGAAAATACGGCCACCTGCATGCCGCGCAGGGAATCGACACAGCCGAATATGCCCAGGTTGAACGGGCTGACCAGTGCACCGTCGTCGGCGCGGTGGTGTGCCCCGATGGCTATGTTGGCATAGCCCGGAACGCCTTTCAGCTGTACGGAGTCGGGTTGCTGTGCAAGGGTGGTGCCGATGCCTGCCGTCAGCAGCATGGGCAATAGGAAATGGCGTGGAAACATGTTTGCTGTTGCTTGTTGTTTGAGAAGATGCTTGTCGGTATAAACGGGAATCCGTGATAACTGGTGCAAACTTAGGAAAAATTTTCTGAAGGAGAAAGTTTTTCATGGACAAAACATGTCTTTTTGTATTGTACAAGGCTTCCCCTGCCCCGATGAAGGTAAAGAAGGCTGGGGCGCATATTCCACAGAAGGCCGTTTTTGACACTTTGTCGGATTTTCCATTGTTTTCGTGACACTTTGATTTTACGGGTTTTCTCTTGAAACGCCAATTTCCGGCCTTTTCCAGTGTGTTAACAAATGCAAACAGCCCGTTTCCGCGTTTCCGGAAGCACAGCTCCGGCCATTCCGGAGGGTGGAAAACAGGCTTCCGGAGGATGCGGAAACCGACCCTGCGGAACGGTTTTTCATGGCCAAAAACACGTGAAAAGCACGGAAAAGCCTGGAATACAAGTTGAAAACACCGAACTGCAAAGTTGCAAACACCTAAGTATCAACCTGTTACAAGCTCACTGAAAAGCCGGTTTCACGTTGTGAAAGCTAGTGTTCACGCCGTGAAATATAGTGTTCACGGCGTGGAATATAGTGTTCACGGCGTGAACTATAGATTGAACTGAAGGATTTCCGGTTTTTCAGTTCGCTTTCCGGAACTTTCCAGTTCACTTTTCCCGACTTTCCATTCCGCCCGGAGCGTTGTCGCCGTAGGGCTGGAAAGCGGACGGAATGTGGAGGGAAACCGGGAAAAATTCCGTTTTCCGGGCAAAATGGCGCGAAAAACGGCCGAAAAACTGCACAAAACAGCTAAAGTGTGCAGAAAATTAACAGGATTTAAGTTAAAATCAGTCCTGTTTCCCGAACAGAAAAATCGGTTAAAATGTAAATCGTTGATTATCAATGGTTTGTAAAACCGTGTTTCCAGACCGCATTTTCTTCCGTCCTTCTTCCTGCATGCGGAAGGACTGTTTTCCAGAAACCGCGCAAAAACCAAAGTGTCAGAAAAACACCTGTTTTCCTGACACTTTGATTTTCTGTGTTTCCCTCAAATGAGGCATTGCTATTCGAAAAGGTTCGGTTCCATGGAGTTTCCTGCATACGGGTTCCGTCCCAGGTGCTCATAGGCCAGCGGCGTGGCCATGCGCCCTCTGGGCGTGCGCTTGATGAATCCCTCCATGATGAGGAACGGCTCATAGACTTCCTCCACCGTACCCGTGTCCTCGCCGATGGCTGTGGCTATGGTCGATACGCCTACAGGCCCTCCCCTGAACTTGTCGATGATGGTGAGCAGTATCTTGTTGTCGATTTCGTCGAGTCCGTAGCGGTCAATGTTGAGTGCCTTGAGCGCGAACCTTGCTATTTCGGTGTTGATGCGTCCGGTGCCCCTGACCTGTGCGAAGTCGCGCACACGCCTGAGCAGCGCGTTGGCTATACGTGGCGTTCCTCGGCTTCTTCCGGCTATTTCGGCTGCTGCATCCTCGTCTATGGGCACCTGCATGATGCTGGCCGAGCGCATGATGATGCGCCGCAGTGTGGCCGGTTCATAGTATTCCAGATGCAGGTTGATGCCGAAGCGCGCCCTGAGCGGTGCGGTGAGCAGCCCGCTGCGTGTGGTGGCTCCGACGAGCGTAAAGGGGTTGAGGTCGATCTGTATGGAGCGTGCCGACGGCCCCTTGTCGATCATGATGTCTATGCGGTAGTCCTCCATGGCCGAGTAGAGGTATTCTTCCACGATGGGCGAGAGCCGGTGGATTTCATCGATGAAGAGCACGTCTCGCGGCTCGAGCGAGGTGAGAATGCCCGCCAGGTCGCCCGGCTTGTCGAGCACCGGCCCGCTGGTGAGCTTGAACCCCACGCCCAGTTCGTTGGCGATGATGTTGCTCAGTGTGGTCTTTCCC
>JBJEHA010000030.1:0-132392 GCA_051875605.1 Prevotella sp.
AATGGAATCAGCCCTATTTTTCAAATATCACCTAAAGTTTAGCGGACAGTAATAACAGAAAATTTCTTTTTTCATCGTTTCAATAAAAAAAGGGAGATATCGCCATCCCCCTTCCTTGTTTTTAGCTGCCACTGACAATCAGTGTCAATGCAGTTCGTCAAAGTTGCAATGAAGCCTTAATGGCATCAACCTTAGCTGAAGCTTCAGCATCACAACGGCTGTAGTCTGCCGGACTTTCCATACAGCCCTTCACTTCTATGTAGAACTTGATTTTCGGCTCTGTTCCAGAAGGCCGGACACTGACTTTTGTTCCATCAGCGCAGAACCACTGTAAGACATTGCTTGTTGCAGGCATATCAATTGTCTCCTTACCTTCAACCGTAGTCTGTTCCAGTGTCTGGAAGTCCTTCCAAAGACAGACTGTACTGCCACCCAAATCTTTCGGAGGATTATTGCGGAAAGACTCCATCATAGCCTTAATTTCGTCTGCACCGGTCTTTCCAGGACGAACAACATTCACAGTGAACTCCTTGGAGAACCCATATTCCATGTAAATATCCATCACCAGATCATACAAGGTCTTGCCTTGATCTTTTGCATAAGCACAGATTTCAGCAAGGAGAGAACATGCTGAAACGGCATCTTTGTCACGCACAAAATCTTCTGCAAGGAACCCATAGCTTTCCTCGCCTCCACCAATATACTGTTGCTTCCCTTCTGAAATGGCTATCTCACGCGCAATCCACTTAAAACCTGTATAGCAATCACGCATCTCTATTTTCTGTTTTTCTGCAATCTTCCTGATAACCTCTGTTGTCACAATGGTCTTAACGATAAAGTCAGAAGGCTTCATCTTTCCTGTCTTGATGCGATTAGTGATAATATAATAGAGGAAGATAAGACATGTCTGATTTCCATTAATGAGTATCCACTCTCCTTTATCATTTTTGCAGGCCATTCCCACACGGTCGGCGTCAGGATCACTGGCCATCACAATATCCGCATCAAGTTCTTTAGCATCGCGTAATGCAAGTGTAAGAGCTTCTCCATTTTCCGGATTTGGACTGACTACTGTGGGAAAATCACCACTTTTAACCATCTGCTCTGCTACACAATGCACATTCTCAAATCCCCACTGCCTCAGACTACGAGGAATCATTGTCATACCTGTACCATGCAGAGGAGTATAGACTATTTTGAGGTCTTTCTGACGATGGATGACTTCCGGATCTATTGACACCGTCTGTACCTTGTCAAGATAGGCCTTGTCCACTTCTTCGCCAATAATCTCAATCAATTCCTTATTACCCTGGAACTTCACATCATCTATGGTCACTTTGTTCACTTCATCAATAATACCTGTATCATGAGGAGAGAGAACCTGTGCACCATCCTCCCAGTATGCCTTATATCCATTATATTCCCGTGGATTATGTGATGCTGTAATATTCACACCGGCCTGGCAACCCAGATAACGGATGGCGAAGGAACACTCTGGAGTAGGTCTCATGTCATCGAAAAGATAAGCCTTAATGCCGTTGGCTGAGAAAATATCGGCTACGGTCTCGGCAAACAGTCGGCTATTGTTGCGACAATCATGACATACAACAACGGAAATCTTCTCACGCCCAGCAAAGTTCTTGCATAGATAATTGGCAAAGCCTTGTGTTGCCATGCCAACCGTATAGATATTCATGCGATTGGAACCTGCACCCATGATTCCGCGCAAACCGCCAGTTCCAAACTCAAGATCCTTGTAGAAACACTCTATCAGGTCTGTCTTGTCTTCATTCTGAAGCATGGCTTCTACCACCTTCCTTGTCTCTGCATCAAAGGCAGGCGATAACCATTGACTGGCTTTTTTCTCACACTGGTTAATCAGTTCAATATTGTTCTCCATAATTCAAGTATTTTTATTTGGTTTTATTTTATGCAAAGATAAAGAAAAAAAAAGCAAGTCGGCATCAAAGCCTGTTTTTTTTATCCGATTTGGCCAAGAACACAGAAGAATAACGAAAATCCCATGCGAAAGGCTATAACCTACAACACTGGTCATCTGCTGTAGCAATAAGTTTAGTCCAGAATACACACCAGCATATCTGTCTTGGCAAACAGCATAGCCAAGACTGACCGCATGGTGGGGTTAGCTGTACTATTACTTATCAACGAATATAAATCTGCCAAGAGCACCATCCGATGTCCCTCTATCCACTCTGTCACATTTTCCGACAATCCATACCGTTTGCCATCACCCTCTTCCCACGGTGCCTGTAGTGCACTTCCACAATAGAATCTGTAATCGTCAGAAACACTGAAAGTGAAAGCCGTGTTTCCACTTGTATAACGCCACGAGTTGTCACCCGAATCATCAATTCTTGCCCCTTGCGGACAAGAAGATTTCCAATACCCTACATCCGACAACCATGGTATGCCTTCAAGTGTGGCAAACATAGAAAACCTCCCATTGTCTTGTGAAGGACCTTGTCCTATGACCACCAGGTCTCCATTCACACTTCTCACGATATTGTCCATGTCTATAGCGGCATTTGCTCCTGCCAGCATGGCTTGAAGAGCTTTGTTGGCCTGCATCATGGGAAGAAACTGCTTGCCATCGACATTGACCATGAATGCCATGGAAGAATGCTTGGGCATATAATTGTAGAAAGTACCTTCCAGTTTTCTGAACCCTGTTGCCGCGGCCTTTATAGCCTTGTCTGTCTGAGATTTTAGTCCAAATGTATGTCCATCCATCAACAGGCACTTTCCCTTGCGATTCATGACTGCGGAAAAGCCCACCTCTGATGGCTCTGTTCCCCTGGGCGCGCCAAGCATGAGTGGAGCAGCTACACGATCGGGCAATGCACTGACTTTTGCGACCATGGCCATTGGACCGTCCAGGCTGTCAAGTCGGGCAAAAATAGGCGAAGAGGCATGGGCATCACTTCCTTGCTTCAGCCATTTCACCATGCGTTTCTGCATGTTCCGGCACTGATTCTGGGCGACAGGGCCTATGATCAGCAAGGCATCATCAGTATAGCCTACTAAAAATTCATGGTTGAGAACAACAAAGCCGAAACCGGAACGCCTGTCCATGGATTCTGCCTTACCTTTGGCTGTCAATCCGGAAATGAAATTCTCCAGTTTTCCTGAGTCGGCCACACGCAGACAAGCCCCGATATCACCATCGGAGGTCTCAAAAAGATATGCCTTACCTGACAGGTCAACACCACTGTCATCCAGATTCTTGGCATGCAATAGTGCGGAAAGCAACCATCTATTGCCTACCCCACTCGCCTGTGCCACATCTATAGCAACCACAGCCGCACTGTCAGCCGGAACCACACGATGGAACGCATCATCCGAACAAGAAGACAGCAGCAATACCATTACTGCCATCAAAATGAATTTGACAGGTGAAAACATGCTTATACTAAAAAATACCTTTACAGCTTATTTCTCACGCAATACGAGCTGTGACATCATGACAGCTGCCAGGCCGGCCGTTTCCGTGCGCAGTCGGCTCTTGCCAAGACTTACGGAAACATACCCTGCTTCCTGTGCCATCTGCACTTCTTCCGGAGAAAAATCTCCTTCAGGACCTATCAGGACCGTCACCTCCTCATCGCCTGTGCCCTGCAAAGCCTCAAAGAAATCTTCGCGCGGAATACCGTCATAGCAATGAGCAATGAACTTGCGGCCCTGTCGCGGACGCTTGATGAAATCCCTGAACTGCAACATGGAATTGATGACAGGTTTCCAGGACTTGCGGCTCTGCTTGAGTGCAGAGATGATGATTTTCTCCAGCCTCACAGTACGCATGACCTTACGCTCTGAAAACTTGCAGTTGAGGAATGTGAGTTCATCAAAGCCCACCTCCGTAGCTTTCTCAGCAAGCCATTCAATGCGGTCAAGCATCTTGGTGGGTGCAATGGCCAGATGGATGCGTCCGCGCCATGTCTTGGGCACTTCGATAGTTTCCTTGATTTCGTACACGCAACGCTTGGTCGCAGCCAGCGTCACTTCTGCACGATAGACCTTTCCGAGACCATCCATGAGAAACATCTCATCGCCACTCTTGAGACGCAGCACGCGCAGGGCATGCATGCCCTCCTCCATGGGGAGTTCTGGCTGACTGACCGGATCGGGTACATAAAAGTATCTGCTCTCTTTCATTTAGGGGGTATAAATGTATTCTTGTTTTAATCTACTTCATGCTCCTGGGGACGGAAAATGACGGCAAACGATACGGCCACCAGCAACGCATAGGCAGCAAAGATGTACCAGCAGGTCACCCAATCTGTCACATCATTCACCGTATGCGAATTGACCACGACCTGTGCCGAAAGCATACCTACAGTAGCTCCCAGGCCGTTGGTCATCATCATGAACAGCCCCTGCGCGCTCGAACGCATGGAGGGATCCGTGGACTTGTCAACGAACAATGAGCCACTGATGTTGAAGAAATCAAACGCCACGCCATAGACAATCATGCTGAGCACGAACATCCACACACCGCTACCAGGATTACCCAGACCGAACAGACCGAAACGCAGCACCCAGGCAAACATGGCGATAAGCATGACGTTCTTGATGCCATAGCGTTTCATGAAGAAAGGTATGAGCAAGATGCAGCAGGTTTCGCTGACTTGGGACAATGAAATGAGAATGTTGGCATGGTTCACGCCGAAGGCACCGGCATATTCCGGTACAGAGGCAAAGCTGCTCAGGAACGGATTGGCATAGCCGTTGGTAATCTGGAGGCATACGCCAAGCAACATGGAGAAGATGAAGAAAATGGCCATCTTCTTCTGTTTGAACAGCGAGAATGCACGTAGGCCAAGCGCCTCGACAAGCGAACGATGACTGCCGGAAGCGGCCACCCCACACGAGGGAAGGGTAAACGCATAGAGGCAGAGCACCAGACTGAGAACACCAGACACAGCAAACTGGCCGGCCGTAGCCTGGAAACCCAGCAGATCGACCACCCACATAGTACAGATGAAGCCTATAGTACCGAAAACGCGGATGGGCGGGAAAGCCTTGACCGTATCAAGTCCGCTGGCCGTCAGCGCACTGTAGGCCACAGAATTGGTCAAGGCCAGTGTGGGCATATAGAAAGCAAGACTCAAGGCAAAAAGCAGATAGAACAATCCTACCGGCAAATCCTGGCCGACAGAAATGGCATCCACATATACAAGTCCAAGCATCAGCACACCGGCTGCCAGATGACAAAGACCGAGCAAACGCTGGGCTGGAACCCAACGGTCGGCTACAATACCCATGATGGCTGGCATGAAAAGCGAGACGAAGCCCTGCATGGCATAGAAGGTGCCAATATGTGCTTTAAGTCCATGGTTCGCAAGGTATGTTCCCATGGAAATCAGATAAGCGCCCCAAACCGCGAACTCAAGGAAGTTCATCAGGGCAAGACGGATTTTCAGGTTCATCTTTTTATTTCGTGGTTTTTAACATGTCCTATATGTTCTGGCCGCATTCTGTTTCAGAAAGCGCGGTGCCAACCGGGAGCAGAACCCACCAAGCAGCGCTTGAGTGTCATGCCAGGGTGCAGCCTATTTGAAGGCAAAGATAGTACAAATTATGGAAAAAGGGAACGCCTGACCACTAATTACTTTAACAAACGCCTGTATTTTTAATAATCATTAACGCGAAACCCGAACAGAGCGGGATTGCGGATAATCCTTGATGGTGACCTGGCGGCAATGGTCCTGCCGGACATAATCGCTGCTGTTGATGCGGTTGTGCTCTATCAGGACATTATCGGCATCCTGCAGGAGAATCGCATAACGCTGGCGTGAATGGAACACATTGTTGCGGATGATTATGTTCCGGTTTACATAGGGCGGAGTCTTGCGCGCTTCGGTAGAAACCATAACACAGGACGCAGTTTCCTCTCCTACAGCCTCACCACAACCCGAGATATAGTTGCCTTCGATGAGTGCAGACTCTACCGGACCCGCTTCGCGCCAGCTGAGTTCACCTCCCAGCTTGATGGCCGTGTGCGTGCTGTGTTCAATGTAATTGCCCGCAATGACACAGTGTGGCACCTTGAGCAGGAAAGCCCGTGCATTGGCGTATGAGGCGCGGTTGTTGAGAATGCTGACGCGGGGATAGCGGGAATGGTTGACCATATAGCATGTCTTTTCCATCTCGGCTGGAAAATCCTTGTTGAGCGTGACAAGCACCTGCCACTTCTCTACCGATGTATCTACACCGCGGACCACAAACCGGTCGCGGGTTTCCAGTGTCTCCTGGTCCACCAGCAGCAGCGTGTCGCCTTTTTCAGGATAGTCCAATGACTGGGCATGAAGGTCTGCTCCCTCTATTCTGATTTCCACCTTCCGGGGTTGCTGCGGCTGAGGATAGATGGTATAATAGTAATTTTGTACATTGGTGCAGTCGTCGCCATTGCCTTTGAAAATAGAATTGCGGATGGTCAGTTGGCCGCTGCACGACGTGAAATGGGTAGCGTCGGTATTGGTGGAACTGTAGCGGCCTGGTTCCGGAACCACCTTCAGGCCGTCTATGAGGATGTCCTCTGTAAGATGTCCCACGATTCCCATGCCCGGGAAACTGTGTATCGTAACATCGGCAACCGTGACACTGCGCGACTCCTTCAGCATGATACAGGGGCGGTAGTGTCCGCCATAACGGATAATCAGATAGTCCCCTACCGGCGGACAGGCTGATGACTCCACGCGAATGAGTCCCGGACGCACCAGCTCCATCTTCCCGGTATGGGCATAATAGAACCGCTGCATGGACTGGCTGTAGAAATAGAAGCGTCCCTGCACTATGTTGTCGATATAGCGGTACAGGTCAGGATCAAACTCTGCCAGGAAGCCCTGGGCATCGGCACTCACGATGCGTGCCTCTGTGGCAGCCGGGCGACGATAGGTTATGGTCAGGCCTTTCAGGGTGACATTGCGGGTGTTGACAAAGGACAGCACTTCCATCCACCCTTCCACCTCGAGGACAGAGCCATCGGCCAGAATGGTCAGGTCGCGTGCACCGGTAAAGTCGAGACCGGTGACATAAGGCTTACGCGGATTGAACAGCTGCCATTGCACTTCCAGTCCATTGCCGAGTTCGCCATTGATGGCACGCCGTTCAATATCGGCAGCAGTCGGGTCGGAAAACTGATAGACACCAGGCTCAATACGCAGGGTTACGCCCCGATGCTCACGGCAGTAGTCTGCTGCCCTGCGCAACGCGGCCGCATCATCAAGTCCGTCATCAGGAATCGCTCCAAACGAAGAAGCCGAGACTTCCCTGCTCTTCCCCTCAACAAGAAGCCAGCAGGACATCCACAAACAAAGTGCTATCAATAGTCTTTTCATAGTTCCGTAGTAATTAATCAGGGGATGGCATAGTGCCATGCAAAGTTACAACAAAAAAGGAACACGTAACATAACATGAGTTAGATGAATTTCAGATGTCTGAAAATTCGATGACAACAATCGTATTGACCATTAATATAATTGTTTCATTTCTACCTCTTTTTTATAGTCGTGAATCAGCGTGGTCCTAAAAATTTATCTCCATTAAGATGAATCATGTGGTCAGGCATATCCGCAATCCAGACTTCTGTTTCCCAAGCCAATTGCGCTGAGAATTTCTTGAATGTGGCAAAGTCAAGGAATGCTGTAACATAAATTTTGCCTGCTGTCACATTGCCAGTCATGGATTCTATTTCAATAATACGTTTTGGATCCATTGGCCCAACTGACGTTACAGACTCAACAAAGTATATCCAATTCTTGCCCTCTCGATACAGAACAACATCAGGCATTTTATCATGCAAAGTAATCTCAAAGCCCAGTTGGGATAGCTTTTCTATGTTTTTCACCATATCCTTCTGTATGGTGTCGCCCACATACAAACATTCGGAGCCAGGTGCAAATTTTGGAGCGAACTCTTCAATGATAGCTTTCTGCAATTGGTTATGTTTGCCTGGGCTAAATGTAAAGTCATGGTTGTTTATTTTGACAGGCATCTTCAGCATCTTCTTTTTTGAGGCATATATCTCTGTCAAGCTTTCATGGTTGGCCATAAAAGGCTCTAACGCTTTGTTTTTCCTTTTTCCCGCCTGCTTCATTACAGCCAGAAATTCATCCGTAATGCGATAGCGGTATTTAGGGCTGTTGGTTGCCAAACCGTTGTCTTCAACCAGAGAAGCCGTCCGGAACGGATGCATGACCTGCTTGAGAAACGATTCTCTGGTGTTTGCTGCATAGTCAACGTCATAATAATCACGAATAAATGTCATAATATCATGAATCCTCATCCATTCATTAGTTGCCTTGCTCCATGGCGTTCTATGTTTTAGTTTAGCCATAGCCAACAAGGTTAAGCAACAAAGAGTACCTTGCTGCTTTGCTGGCATTTTTATCTGCTCTAACAGTTGTCTTGCTAATTCTAACTTATCCATTTGCTTAATATCTTATTACAATTGGCTACAGATAACTCCTTATGCATCAGCTCGCTGCCCATCTCCTCGATTACTGCTCGTTCTGGTATAGGCATTTGATTGAGCAGCTGGGCTATTCGATACAGGGTGTCAAGATTAGGCTGTTGCCTATTACAGCAGTAAGCGTTGGTCGTACTAAAACTTTACCAAGTTGCACTGCTAACCATTTTTGCGACTTATCTTGTTCTACCAATACCGCTTTTATTCGATTTAATTTCATATTTCAATGTATTTTGGGTGTAAAAATACTAAATAACCTGCTAAATATGGCATTATACGCTATAAAGTAGCAAAAAAAATCCAGTCTAAAAACAGAATTTTTGAAGATATATAGGCTATTGACTCGACCGCCGAATTATAAACCTCTGTTGTATATCAGCGATATATGGTGACTGAGATACAACCAAGGTACATGACAACCGTTTTGCCCCCTGTTGTAGCCCCCCAGCAAGGCTCTCTCACCCCACATTGCCTTTTTCGACCGTCTCACTCTTTATGCTAATGAAAGTGAGACTTTTTACCAAAAGTTGAATAGAACCAAAAAAATCAAGATGTCAGGATTTTAACGTTTTTGATGACACTTTGATTTTTCGGGGTCTTGGAAAAATGACGGTTTTAGGCTGCTTTTCATGTTAATAAGTGTGAATTACCGGTTTTTTGCACAAAACGGAAAAATTAGTTAAGTGTGAGGGGGGAAACACTTAACTGTTTCCAGAAAATTAGTTAACTATTTTCGACTTGGCACTTAAGTGTTTTTGAGGCAAAACTTAACTGTTTCGGAGCAAAAAATGTAGTTTTTCGGCCTCAAAACCACATTTTTCCGACCAAAAGTGCGAAAAAAGGGGGCTAAAAACTGCACAAATCACGTGTTTTGTGCACAAATTTAATGATTTTTAAGTTAAAATCGGGTGTTTTTCTTTAACACTTTCTATCTTCAAAAATTCATCCCGCTGATTATCAATGACTTACAAAACAGTCCTCCGGAACCCGAAAATTCCGCTGGCGCGTAAAAATCCGCTCTCGTCCGATTCTTCAGAAATGGCACAAAAATCAAAGTGTCACGAAAACGGCCAAAAAGCTGACATTCTGATTTTCCGGTTTTTTCTGTTTCCACAGGGAAAAAGGCACAAAAAACACGAAAATCGGGTGGAAAAGCATTTTAAAGACAAAAGGATTCGGTTATCATGTAAAAAAAGCCTATCTTTGCATGGAAAAGCGCATGGCGCATGCAAAACACCTATTGTGTGGACAGATTCTGAAAACTAAAAAATTGCATATTTACAGAAACATGACTGATTTTCTTGAATTGTGCAGGGAACGTTTCTCTGTACGGAAATACACAGATGAGCCGGTCAGCCAGTCCGACCTGGACTATGTGCTGGAAGCCGTGCGCATGGCACCCTCGGCCTGCAACAAGCAGCCATGGAAATTTGTGGTGGTGGAAACCGAAGAAGCCCGGAAAAGGCTGCACACATGCTATAGCCGCGACTGGTTTATGACGGCACCGCTGTACATCATCTGCCTGAAATCGGCAGACAAAGGCTGGGTGCGCGCCGATGACGGCAAGGCCCATGCAGACATTGACCTGGCCATAGCCACAGAGCACCTGTGCCTGGCGGCTGCCGACCGTGGACTGGGTACATGCTGGGTGTGCAACTATGACGTGAAGCGGATGGACGAAGAATTCCGTTTCCCGGGGTTCGAGCCTGTGGCCATCATCCCCATCGGCCATGTGGCCCCCGACTGCATGCGCCCGGAAAAGAACCGGCTGCCACTGAAGGAGATAACGGAACATATCTGACAACAAACCAAATAAAAAGAAAACAACCTGAAAAAAGACAATGGAGACAAAAGAGAGAATTGTTTTTGTGGACTACATCCGCATGGTGGCCTGCTTCCTGGTCATGCTGGTACACGCAAGTGAGAACTTCTATGGCGCCGACTCTTCGGGGCTGGCTGGCAACATGTCGATGCTGGCCAATGAAAGCAACCGGTTCTGGGTGGCCTTCTTCGATGGCGGTGTTGCACGCACATGCGTACCGCTTTTCATGACCGTATCTGCCTTCCTGCTCATACCGCTGAAACCCGGCATGAGCATGTCGCAGTTCTATCTGCACAGGGCGAAACGCATTTTGCCGCCGTTCATCGTTTTCCTCATGCTCTATTGCCTGCTGCCGCTGGCTTGGGGAGGCATGTCGTGGGAGCAGTCGGTAAACGACCTGAAGACCATCCCGTTCAATTTCCCATCCATGGCCGGACACCTGTGGTTCATGTATCCGCTCATCAGCCTCTACCTCGTCATGCCCTTAGTTTCGCCCTGGCTGGAAAAGGCCTCCGCAAAGGACGAGCTGGTATTTCTCGGTTTCTTCGGCCTGTCCACGCTCATGCCCTGGCTGCATCGCTATGTACTGCCCGAAGTATGGGGCGAGTGTTTCTGGAACGGCTTCCACATGCTCTGGTATTGCTCCGGCTATCTGGGCTACCTGGTCATGGCCCACTACATCAGGTTCCACCTGAAATGGGACCGCTCACGCCGTCTGGCCATCGGCGCGCTCTGCTTCATCGGCGGGGCAGCCTTCACGGCATGGTCATTCTGGTACAAAGGCGTTCCGGGACAGCTCATAGAGACCCCGATGCTGGAATGGGCCTGGGAATTCTGCACGCCCAATGTCCTGTGCGCCACGTTCGGTGCGTTTGTCCTGTTCAGCTGCATCAGCCAGCCAAAGGCACCACGCATCATCACTACCATTTCCAAACTATCGTTCGGCATGTATCTCATGCACATGTTCTTCCTCGCTCCCATTGCCGCTTGCTTTGTCAACGACAATGCAGCCGACCCGATTGTCCCGGTATGGCTGGCCATTCCGGCCATCGCCCTGTGCACGTTCCTGTGCTGCGCCATAACATCAAGGCTGGTGTCTCTGCTGCCGGGCAGCAAATGGATAATCGGTGCATGACGGCAGGATGGAGATAAGACTGACATATCGCAAGACACGTCGCCTTTCAATGCGCATAGCAAAGAACGGCGACGTGCTTGTATCTGCACCCATAGGCTGTCCACGGAAAGAAGTCACGGCATTCATAGCGTCCAACCGCAGCTGGATGGAAAAGGCCCGCACGCGGAAAATGGAAAGCGAGCGCAAACGGATGGAGTTCTTTGGCCGCCTGCCCCTCAGCACAAAGGCGCAACGGCAGGAAGCCATACAACGGCTCGACAGCATTGTAAGGCCAATGGTGGACCTGCACAGCAGACGTCTGGGCGTGTGCCCGCAAAGCATAGGCTACAAGGCCACCATATCAAGATGGGGGTGCTGCACTCCAAGGTCAGGGCAGGTCTGCTTCAGCATCTATCTGCTGCTTCTGCCAGAATGGTGCATAGAGCATGTGGTTGTGCATGAATTGGCTCATCTGGTTGAGCCTTCACACAACGAACGGTTCCACCAGCTGATGGACAGGTTCTTCCCGCACTGGAAAGAGGCACGGAAAGAAACTATACGGCTGAGCCGTTCAGGCAGCCAGGATTAGGTGGCTTATTTCTTCATGTCGAAGCCTAACCGGACACCATCATAGTTCTTGCTGATTTCGCTGATGGCATCAAGCGACTGATTGTTGGTCAACGATGCAACAGTCTGGAGCAAGGTCAGGATCTTCTTGGACTCGAACAGGACGCTGATACCATTGGTACTGCGCTTGGCATAACCGTTCAGATTCAGCAACAGACCGGAAAGATTGAGCTGGCCGGTTGACTCATCAAAGGTGTATTTTCCCGTCCATGATTTTCCTGCAATCTTCGAGGAGAAAGTACCGTCTTCATTGAACACAATCGTTGTATTTGCTGACGTGAATCCAACTTTTGAATAGGTGGATTCGAGTTTCTCTTCAATACTTGTCGCAGCTACCTCGCCACCGGCCTTTGCCAATGCGTTCTCTGAAGTGAAAGCACATCCCGGCCCTTCATAGTTCCAGGTACCGATGAGCTGCTCCTGGGTCAACTTGTCCGTTCCGATGATGCTGCTGATGACATTGCCAACAGCCTCTCCGTTGGTGATGGCTCCCAACACTCCGCCTAATACATTCGTTCCCTTTGATGCAACCGCAGTGGTGCCCAGACCGGAAGCCACGGTTCCACATCCCGATATCAACAACGCAGCCAACATCGGGACAATGATTCTGATTATTCTCATATACTTGTTGATTAATGAAAAATGGAGAAGCCATCATCCGGCTTCCCCATTGGTAATTATAAAATACTATCTGTTTACTGATCCTCCGACAATATCAAGCAATTCGTTTGTAATAGCTTGCTGACGGCTCTTGTTGTACTGAAGACTGAGTTCACGCAACAGTTCATCTGCATTATCCGTCGCTGTCTGCATGGCAACCATACGCGCGGCATGCTCACTGGCATTACTGTCAAGAAGAGCAGTATAAAGGATAAGATGACCATACTTCGGTATAAGTGCAGTGAGCACGGTCTTCATGTCCGGTTCCACGATGAAATTGTCATTCAAGGGTTTAGCCGCCTCCGTTTTATGCTTTCTTGCAGAATTCTGTGCATCACGTTTGCGCAGATACTCCTGTGCCTCCTTGGTGGCAATATTGGATTTCAAGTCTCTCTCGTGATCTCTCTCAAGTTCCGTAGTGAGGTCTATCGGCAGATATGTCTTACGGGTCAGAATCTGCGAACCGGCAGACTTGAAATGATGGTAAACCAATTCCACCTTATCAAATTCACCATCGCGGAACTTTCTCCCGATTTCACGCGAAAGTTCGATACATGTCTTTGCATTAGGAGTATCAGCAAGTTCAGTGAAGTCACCGGCAACGGTATAGCCGAGTTTCTGGGCCTTTTCTGCAACCTTGCGGCCAATCGGATAAATGACAATGTTGTCCTTACCCAGCTTCTCCTCATATTCGCCAACGACCTGCTGCATGAGCTTGATAACGTTGGCATTGAATCCTCCGCACAGACTGCTGTTCGAAGAATAGACAACAACGGCGACACGCTGTACTGGTCGGGCTATCGTGAAAACATTGGACGCATCCGCTTCTGAAGCCAAGAAAGTCTTGAGAATATGCTCCAGCATGGTCTCATACGGTAACATATTCTCAATCATCACCTGAGCATGGTGAAGTTTTGACGAGGCCACCATTTTCATCGCACTCGTTATCTTGCGAGTGGAGTTGACACTGGCAATCCTGGTCTTGATTTCCTTTAGTGACGGCATAAGCTATTACTTTTTAAACTGACCGGTAATGTCAGCCATCACCTTCTCAATTACAGAAGTAACCTCATCGTCAATCTTTCCGCTTCCAAGTGTTGCAATGACTTCAGGATGTGCCGAACGCATCTTTTCCAAAAACAGATCCTGGCACTCGCGTACACGCTCAACCGGAACATCGTGCATCAGTCCATGAGTGCCACAATAGATAATGGCAACCTGTTCACCGACGGGCATCGGACTGTACTGAGGCTGGATAAGAAGCTGATTGTTCTTGCGCCCTCTGTCAATTGTCATGGCGGTCACTGCATCCATATCACTGGAGAACTTCGAGAAAGCCTCCAGCTCACGATACTGTGCCATGTCAATCTTCAAGGTACCGGCAACCTTCTTCATACTCTTGATTTGAGCAGAACCTCCAACACGACTGACTGAGATACCCACATTTACAGCAGGCCTGAAGCCCTGGTTGAAAAGATTGCTTTCCAGATAAATCTGTCCATCGGTAATGGAAATCACATTCGTCGGAATATACGCCGAGACGTCACCAGCTTGCGTTTCAATAATCGGAAGTGCAGTCAAAGAACCACCACCCTTCACATGGCCTTGCATACAAGCAGGAAGATCATTCATCCGTTCAGCGACTTCCTGTTGGTCATTGATTCTCGCTGCACGCTCAAGAAGACGGCTATGCAGATAGAACACATCGCCCGGATAAGCCTCACGTCCAGAAGGACGACGCAATATCAACGAAACTTCACGATAGGCAACAGCCTGCTTTGAGAGATCGTCATACACAACAAGAGCAGAGAATCCACGGTCACGGAAGTATTCGCCGATAGCAGCCCCAGCAAAAGGAGCATAATACTGCATAGCAGCAGGGTCGGCAGCTGTTGCACTCACCACAATGGTATAAGGCATTGCTCCATGCTGTTTCAGATTCTCCACAAGCGCAGCAACAGTAGAGGCCTTCTGCCCAATAGCTACATAGATACAATATACAGGATTACCTGCATCATAAAAACTTTTCTGATTGATAATAGTATCAACAGCAATAGCAGTCTTTCCCGTTTGTCTGTCACCAATGATAAGCTCGCGCTGGCCTCTTCCGATAGGAATCATGGAATCCACTGACTTCAAACCAGTCTGCAATGGTTCTTTTACCGGCTGGCGATAAATCACACCAGGAGCCTTACGGTCAAGTGGCATCTCGAACGCATCAGAAAGGTCGATGTCTCCTTTTCCGTCAATCGCCTGTCCAAGTGGATTAATAACACGTCCAAGCATGTTGTCATTGACCCTGATTGAAGCAATTCTCTTGGTGCGTTTTACAACCATTCCCTCTTTGATTCCTTCTGTTGAACCGAGAAGCACACAGCCCACATTGTCCTCTTCAAGATTCATGACAATAGCCATCGTTCCATTCTCAAATTCAAGAAGCTCATTGGCCTCGGCATTACGCAAACCATAGAGACGTGCCACACCATCACTCACTTCGAGCACAGTGCCCACTTCGTCAAATTTCTGGTCTCCATTAATACCTTGAAGCTGCTCAAGCAACATTTGGGACACTTCGCTTGGTTTAATTTTATCTGACATGATTAAACTTCTAATTAATATGTTTACTTTTTCAACTGTTTAAGCACGTTTCTTAACTGGCTTTGTACACTCGCATCAAGCCTGTAAGTATCGTATTCAAGAACGAATCCACCGATGATATTCGGATCCACATCTGTCTCGAACTCAACAGCTGCATTAGTCCTGTTTTCCACCATTGTGCGCATTTTCTTTTCAATGTCAGAAGATACGGACACAGCGGTTGTCAATTTGCCACGAATGATGTTTTTCTGTCTTCTGTAAAGGGTAATGTATGAATTGGCCATGAATTGAATAACGCTTTCCCTGTCTTCTCTCAAGACAAGGTCAAAAAAAGAGTTCACCAATTCCGATGTCTTACCACCAGAAGCTGTAACAAGCAATTCTTTCTTTTTTTGTTTAGGAAGCATTGGATTGTCTATCGTGAACCTGAGTTCATGTACATCTATATAAGTCTGTGCAAGCATCTGCATCGCCCTATATACAGTATCCTCAAGTCCTGCGTTTGTGGCTGCCTTAAGCAACGCACGTGCGTATCTAACCGATATTACTCCTATATCCATAACCATCAGTTTTTATAGTCAACAGAAACATCATTCAACAGCCTGTCTATGGCTTCCATCTGCTTGGCATCGGAAGACAACTCTTTGCGAAGAATCTGCTCAGAAACAGCTATAGACAACTCCGCAACAAGTTTGCGTATGTCACCCATAGCAGCCAGTTTCTGGCTTTCTATCTCAGCTTTGGCTTCCGCAAGCAGTCTCTGTCCTTCCTCACGTGCCTTCTCCTGTGCCTGTGCAATAATAGCATTGCGTGTATCTGTGGCCTCTTTCAAAATCTGCACCTGTTGCTGACGAGCCTCCTGCAAGATGGATTCCCCTTCGACCTGAATATTGGCTAACCGCTCCTGTGCTTCATGTGCCTTCTTCAAGCTGTCATCAATGTACTTATTACGTTCCTCCACCATATTTGTAATGACGGGGAATCCGTATTTCGCAAGTACAAAGAAGACTACCGCAAAAGCCAGAAGCATCCAGAAGAGCAACCCCAGGTCGGGAGTCAATATTGATGGTAAATTTTCCATTGCGTCGAGTTATTCACCCCTTGATAACCGAGGTGTATTATTGGACGAAACCTTATTTGATCATGAATGCGCAAGCGGCGATGGCAAACAAAGCACAACCCTCGACAAAAGCAGCTGTAAGAATCATGTTTGTAAAGATTTTTCCAGAAGCTTCCGGCTGACGTGCTACAGCGTCCATAGAACTGCCACCGATTTTTCCGATACCTATACCTGCACCGATTGTTGCAAGACCTGCACCAAGACCACAACCCAGCTGTGCCAGGCCTTCTGCCAAAAGAGATGTAATAATCATAATTTTCTGAATTTTTAAGTTGTTATTAATGTTAATGTTTTAGATTCATGAATATATCTTATGCCTCATGCTCCTTGTGCGCCAGACCTATGAACACCGCACTCAACATAGTGAATACGTATGCCTGAATGAACGCCACGAGAAACTCCAGGCAGTTCAGGAACAACAGCATGACAGCTCCAAAGATGTTCAGCCCTATTCCAAACGAAACGCCCATAGACCATCCGAGGAAGATCACACATGTGAAACTAAGTATCAAGGCATGGCCAGCCATCATGTTGGCAAAGAGACGGATCATCAGCGCAAAAGGCTTGGTAAAGACCCCGAACAATTCTATAACAGGAATAATCGGTACCGGATAGGCTTTCAGGAAAAGTGGAACCTCTGGCCAGAAAATGTCCTTCCAGTATTCCTTGTTACCAAACAGATTGACAGCCAGCATGGTACAAACCGCCAGGAATAGCGTGACATTGATATTTCCGGTCACATTTGCACCACCGGGAAACAGTGGCAACAGTCCGAGCAGGTTTGTCGTCAATATGAAAAAGAAAACCGTCAGCAGATAGGGTGCATAACGCTTATATTCCCTCTCCCCTACCGATGGTCTGATTACCTCATCGTTTATGGCCATGACCAGCATTTCCATCATTCCCACAAAGCCCTTTGGCACATCGCTCTTTGCATCATGTCGCTTATACCATCCTGCACAGGAGAGGAACACAGCCAACAGTACGATGACCACAATCCATATCTGTGCCACAGTCTTCGTGATACTCAAGTCCAACGGTCTGACAGATGAGCCGTCCGGCATTTTCTCATAAATCTTGCCATGGTGTGATTCATCGAAGAAAAATCCTTCCGGCAGACTATGGCCTGTGCAGAAGTGCCACTCCCCGGTTTTCTCACTTCGCACGATGATGGGCAGCGGAATGCTCAAGTGCTTGCCATTGTATGAAACGATATGCCATTCATAAGCATCGGCCAGATGTTCCAACACAATATTCGGGATATCTATCTTTCCTTCTGCTGTCTTATCATTGGCATGAGCTGCAGGAGCCAATGCCGACAAGAACAGCAGGATGAATATTTTTACCTTTAACTTCATATATGAATACATATAATAGTATTACGCTATTTCTTTGATGGGTGATGGTAATATATGCGGGCCAACCTTGAAAAATGGATGGCATGATATGCCAGAACCATGAAATAATAGAGCATGAAGACGAGAATGAATGCCGTCATGTTTTCCCGGCCTGATGCAAGATAATAGACAAACATGGTTGCCAAAGCCAGCAACAGCCGGAAACCTGACACAGATGTGTGGAAAACCGCAAGATAATCAGGCGCAGAAATCACGATTTTCTGCCATATCAAAGTCTCTGCCAGAGATACTACGATCGAGAACGCAGCCGAGACGGCCATCGGAGCATAGAGACCCGAGGTCTCTGTATAATCCATATAGCCCCAGCAAGCCAAAGTGGCCAACAACGTGATCAATGCGACCCATGACATGAATCTCACACTCACCGTCCTGATTTCCTTCTTGCGCTCCATTCAAGATTTATCTTGCATTACAATTCCACACACAGGCAGACTACATTCTTCTGCACCTCCACGAAACCGCTTGATATGACCAGCTCGTGTTTTTCCTTGCCATCGGTATAGACCACCTTGCCCGGCCCCAATGAAGAAATCAGCGGCGCATGATTGACCAGAATCTGGAATTCACCCATGGTCCCGGGTACGGTTACGCTTTCTATATCGCCATTGAATACCACCTTTTCAGGCGACACTATTTTCAAGTTCAATCCCATCTCTTAACCCACTGGTTTTCAAAGTTTAACCTTTAGCAGCCTCAATCAGTTTCTTACCCTTTTCAATGGCATCTTCAATCGTACCTACGTTCAAGAATGCCTGTTCGGGCAGATAGTCCACCTCCCCATCGAGAATCATATTGAATCCCTTGATGGTATCCTCGATGGACACCATGACACCTGGAATACCAGTGAATTGTTCTGCTACGGCAAACGGCTGTGAAAGGAATCGTTGCACACGGCGCGCACGGTTCACGGTAAGCTTATCCTCGTCAGAGAGTTCATCCATACCAAGAATGGCGATGATATCCTGCAGTTCCTTATAGCGTTGCAGAATCTGCTTCACACGCTGTGCACAGTCATAGTGCGCTTTGCCCACGATCAGCGGGTCGAGGATGCGCGACGTACTGCCCAGTGGGTCAACGGCCGGATAAATACCCAGTTCCGTGATCTTTCGGCTCAGTTCTGTTGTAGCGTCAAGGTGGGTGAATGTTGTGGCCGGTGCCGGGTCAGTAAGGTCATCGGCTGGCACATATACAGCCTGTACCGAAGTAATTGACCCGTTCTTCGTGGATGTGATACGCTCCTGCATCGTTCCCATTTCCGATGCCAGTGTCGGCTGATAGCCTACGGCAGAAGGCATACGTCCAAGCAGTGCCGATACCTCAGATCCGGCCTGTGTGAAACGGAAGATATTGTCAATGAAGAACATGATATCGGCCGGTTCTCCGTCCTTTCCTCCATGGTCACGGAACTCTTCGGCTACGGTCAGTCCGGACAATGCCACTGAAGCCCTGGCTCCCGGCGGTTCATTCATCTGTCCATACACGAGCGTTGCCTGCGATTTCTTCAGTTCTTCAGGATCCACGAGAGAGAGGTCCCATTTGCCTTCTTCCATGGCCTTGCGGAATTTCTCGCCATAGCGTATTACGCCCGACTCGAGCATGTCCCTAATCAGGTCATTGCCTTCACGTGTGCGCTCACCTACTCCGGCAAATACGGAATAGCCGTTGTGACCTTTGGCAATGTTGTTGATCAATTCCATGATGAGCACAGTCTTGCCTACACCGGCACCTCCGAACAGTCCGATCTTTCCGCCCTTCATGTAAGGCTCCAGCAAGTCGATTACCTTGATGCCGGTAGCCAGCATTTCCTTGTGTGTGGAGAGTTCCTCGAACTTTGGTGCAGGACGGTGTATGGGATATGCGCCCTGCATGTCGAGTGATTCCATGCCGTCGATGGGCTGTCCTATGACATTCATCATACGTCCCTTGATCTGCTCTCCTGCCGGCATGGTGATCGGGCTACCCGTGGAGGTCACCTCCAGCCCGCGCTGCAGGCCGTCAGTATTGTCCATGGCCACGCAGCGCACAGTGTCTTCACCAATGTGCTGCTGCACCTCAACAATAAGTTCCTTACCATCGGGGCGCATCACCTTGAGCGCATCGTAAATCCTGGGCAGGACTTTCTCCGGGTCTTTGCCGGCCGTATCGAAATAGACATCAATCACAGGGCCGATAATCTGTGAAATGCGTCCTTTGATTTCTGACATAATTTTAATCTTCTTGGTTATGTGATATGAATTCTATTGCAAATGTACTCATAAATATCCTATTGGACAAACTATTTACGGTTTTAGTATCACAATCGGACATTTTTGGACACTTTTAGATGCTCAGCTCGTCGAGCACCTTGATCAGTTTGCGGTCGAAGGGCTTGTCACTGCGTATGGCTTCGCTCAGCGGGACATAGACCACCTCGTTGTTCCTCACGCCGATCATGACGTTGCGCTGTCCCTGCAGGATGGCCTCAATGGCTCCCACGCCTGTCCGGGAGGCAAGGATGCGGTCGTGGGCTGTAGGACGTCCGCCGCGCTGCAGATGGCCGAGGATGGACACACGCACATCGAACTGCGGGAACTCCTTGCGCACACGTTCTGCATAGTAGAGGGCACCGCACTTGGGGCTTTCCGAGACAATCACGATACAGCTTTTCTTCGACTTGCGTATTCCACGTTCCATGAAGCGTGCCAACTGGTCAACATCCGTGGAGTCTTCCGGTATGATGGCTGCCTCGGCACCGCTGGCGATGGCACTGTTCTGTGCCAGGAATCCGGCATCACGCCCCATCACTTCTATAAAGAAGATGCGCTCATGGCTCTGCGCGGTGTCGCGTATGCGGTCCACACACTCCACGATGGTGTTCATGGTCGTGTCATAGCCTATGGTGGAATCTGTTCCGTAAAGGTCGTTGTCGATGGTGCCGGGAAGGCCGATGCAGCAGATGTCATAGAGCTTGGCAAACTCCATGGCACCGGTCAGCGACCCGTTGCCTCCGATGACCACCAGCGCGTCTATCTCGTGTTCCCTCAGTTTTCCGTATGCCTTTTCCTTGCCTTCGGGCGTCATGAACTCCTTGGAACGGGCTGTCTTCAGTATTGTTCCACCCGACATGATGATACCGCTCACGTTCTCTGTGGTGAAATCCTCTATTTCACCGTTGATGAGTCCGTCGTAGCCACGGTAGATGCCTTTGATTCTGAAGCCGTTGCAGATACCTGCACGTGTGACGGCGCGTATGGCCGCGTTCATTCCGGGCGCATCGCCGCCTGATGTCAAGATACCGATAGTCTTAATCCTTGCCATAATAAAATATATTATTATAATGTATTTGTCTTTTCTATGCCCATCCGCTCAACGCCAGCCACAGCAGGGCAAAGCCCACAAGCCCTCCCACCAGGGCCTTCACGCCGACATTGCGGAAATACCAGCCCACATGGATGCGTTCCATCTTGAGCAAGGCCAGGCCACTGCTCGACCCGATGGCCAGCAGGTTGCCTCCCACGGCCGATGCATAGGCCACCACCTTCCAGTATGGGGCATTCTGCACGAAATCCCAGCACGCGGCGGAGCTGTTGGCCAAAGGTCCGACATGCACCAGGTCGGCCAGCGAGAACATGCTCAGGGCCGTGGCAAACGAATTGACGGCTGTGCTCACTAAAGTGGTGAACGCGGCCACAATCCAAGGGTCGGAGGCCGTCCGCCCGAGTGTTTCCTCCAGCCAGTTGAGCGCGCCCGATTCACGTGCCGCTCCCACGGCCAGCATCATGCCCATGACAAAAAGCATCAGCTGTATGACTCCGTATTGCAGCACACGGGGTATGCGCCGCTGTATCATTTCCTCATTGTTCATGAGCTTGCGGTTCACCACCTCATTGACAATCCACAGCACCGACAGCACGCAGAGCGCGCCCAGGAAGGGGCTGAGCTGTGTCATGTTGTGGAAAGTGGGAATGAACCACAGGCCGCCGATGCCCACAAACAGCATGAGCAGCCGTTGCCAGGCGTTCAGGTTGGTATCATCGCCACGGTAAGGCATCGTTATCCATTCTATCTCCACACGGTCGGGCAATGTGCGTCCGAGCCAGCAGGTGGGGATGAGCCAGGCAGCCAGGCAGGGCATGGCCAGCGACATGGAGAAATTGGTGGCCGTCACGGCACCGGTGCTCCACAGCACCAGTCCGACGGGGTCGCCGATGACCGTCAGCGCACCGCCGCAATTGGCGGAAAGCACGATGACGCTGCCATAGACCATGCGCAGCCTTCTCTGGGTCACGATCTTGTGCATGATGGTGAGCATCATGACCGTAGTGGTGAGGTTGTCGAGATTGGCTGATATGAGGAAGGTGACCATGGCAAAGCTCCACAGCAGCCTGCGGCTCGACCGCGTGCGCATGAGCTGGCTGATGAAGTCGAAGCACCCGTTGTTCTGCAGGATTTCCACGATGCTCATGGTGGCCAGCAGGAAAAGCACGATCTCGGATGCCTTGCCCACATACTTGAGGAAGACATTCTGCGCTATGTATTGCTTGGCGGCTATGCCGGTGGGTGAATCGCCGTCGAGGAAATCGAAATAGTCGTTGGGATGCTGGCTCATGACAAAATCATTACCGTAGCAGATATACAGCACCCATCCCAGCGTTCCTATGAACATGGCAACAGCGGCTTTGTTGATGTTTGTCAGGCGTTCTGTTGCTATGAGTAGGTAGCCAAGCAGTAAGAGTGTGATGATAATGATTGCCATAAAGCTGTTTTATTTCGCAAAATTACTAATTTATCAGTAAGAATCAAAAATTATTCAAAAGTTTTTGTGATTGCTAACATCATTTTCACTTCTTTGCAACCTACGGCAGACCGGGTCAGAAGTCCATCGCCGACAGCGTTCCGGGAAGATACTGATTTTGCAAAGTGTCAGGATTTCGTCCGTTTTCCTGACACTTTGATTTTTGAGGAGTCTTGAAAGGAGAGCATTTTTGCCGGATTTTCATGTTAACAAATGTAAAATGTCGGTTTTTTGCACAAAATGGGAAAATCAGTTAAGTGTTAGGGGGGAAACACTTAACTGTTTCCAGAAAATTAGTTAACTGTTTTCGTCCTGGCACTTAAGTGTTTTTGAGGTAAAACTTAACTGTTTCGGGGCAAAAACCTGTGTTTTTCGGCCTCAAAAACCCCATTTTCCGGCCAAAAGTGCGGAAAATGGGGGCTAAAAACTGCACAAATTGGCTGTTTTGTGCACGAATTTAACGGATTTTAGGTTAAAATCTGACGGTTTTTATTAACACTTCACAACTGTAAAAACTTATTCCGTTGATTATCAATGGTTTACAAAACAGCCTTCCAAAACCGAAAATTTCCACTGGCGCGCAAAAATCCGATTTCGTCCGAGTCTTCAGAAATGGCCAGAAAATCAAAGTGTAAGCAAAAGTGTTAAAAAACTGACATTCTGAAAAACAGCATTTTAGCAAAAAAAGGCAGAATTCCGGGTTTTCCGTCCTTAATGGCACACAAACTGCCGAAGAATGGCAGTTTATTGGTCATGCCGGTGCAGATTTTATCGGATTTTACCTAAATTTGCAGGAGACAACGAAATCCTACGCTATTGAACATGATGGAGCAGACACCCTTTACAGCAATGCTGGAGGCAATCAACATTGCCAACGACTACCTTTGGACCTATGTAGTGGTCACCTTGCTCGTGCTCTGTGCACTTTATTTCACACTACGCACGCGTGGCGTGCAGTTCAGACTGCTGCGCGACATGGTCCATGTCGTCATAGGCAAGTCGCTGGCCAAGGACAAGCATGCCCGGATGGAGGCACTGGCCAACGAGAAAGACGAGCTGTCGAAAATCGGCTCGTTCCAGGCGTTTGCAGTATCGCTTTCGAGCCGTGTGGGAACGGGCAACCTGGCCGGTGTGGCCTCTGCCATTTTTGTAGGAGGGCCAGGAGCCGTGTTCTGGATGTGGATGATGGCCATGCTCGGCGCAGCCACGGCCTTTGTGGAATCGACCCTGGCACAGCTCTACAAGCGACGGGGCGAGAAGTCGTTCTACGGCGGACCGGCCTACTACATGCAGGTCGGGCTGCACAAGCGCTGGATGGGCGTGCTATTTGCAGTGCTCATCACCATCACCTTCGGCATGGCCAACCAGATGGTGCAGAGCAATACGCTGTGCGATGCGCTGGCCGACTCTTTCGGCGTGGAGAAGATGTGGATAGGGCTGGCCGTTACCATGGCCACCTGGCTCATCATCTTCGGAGGCATACGGCGCATATCGCGATTCTCGAGCATCGTGGTACCATTCATGGCAGTGGGCTATATCCTGCTGGCACTGGTGGTGCTGGCCATGAACATCAGGCTGATCCCGGACATGCTGGCCCTCATCGTGAAGAACGCATTCGGCATGGAACAGGCAGCCGGCGGCATGATAGGCATAGCGGTGATGCAGGGCGTGAAGCGAGGGCTCTTCAGCAACGAAGCCGGAGAAGGGTCGGCACCCAATGCTGCCGCCATAGCCTCCACCTCCCACCCCGTCAAACAAGGGCTGATACAGGCACTCGGCGTGTTCACAGACACATTGCTCATCTGCTCGTGCACAGCATTCATCATCCTGCTCTCCGGCCTCTGGGACAGCGGGCACGACGGCATCATACTCACCAAATACGCACTGGAAAGCCATATCGGGCCAGCAGGTGGCCACTTCATCACGGCAGCCATCTTCCTTTTTGCCTATAGCACCATCATCGCCAACTACTTCTACGGTGAAACGAACATCCGTTTCATCACTGACCGGAAATGGGTGGTCAACGTGTTCCGCATCATCAGCGGTTTCGTGGTTATGCTCGGTTCCATGGTCACGCTCCAGACTGCCTGGAGCCTCGTTGACCTGGCCATGGGACTGATGACGGTGGTCAACCTGATAGCCATCCTCCTGCTCTCGCCCAAGGTGTTTGCCTTGCTGCGCAACTACATAGAGCAGCGGAAAGCGGGAAAGGATCCGGTCTTCAGGCGTGACATGCTGCCCGACACGGAACAGGACATTGAATGCTGGGAATAAAAAAAGACAGGTTGTACACCTGCCTTTCCTGTTCCTGCATCCGGCCTGTACTTGCTGCCGGACAATGACCAGACGATGCCGGTTTGCATTCATTCAAACGAAAGTTTCTCCAGTCGGCTGCGCAATTCCGGAGCATCGGACTTGCGTATGGAGAGCGTGATGCGGCATGTGTTGTCATAGGTCTGTGAAACGATACGCGGCGACATGTCCTTCACAATCTTCATCACCCCATTCATCATGACATAAGGGAAATCGAAAACAACGTTCTCCTCTACCTGACGGCTGATGACCTCGCAATGCGCAATGGCATCGGCCGCCGCCTGCCGGTAGGCCACGATCAGCCCGCCCGTACCGAGATTCACCCCTCCATAATAACGCACAACGACTATGAGGATATCGGTCAGCCCGTTGCTGTTGATCTGTCCCAGAATGGGCTTGCCGGCCGTGCTGCCCGGCTCTCCGTCGTCGTTGGCCCGGAACTCCGTACGCTCCGGGCCGAGCATGTAGGCATAACACACGTGGCGCGCATCATAGAACCGTTTCCGGTAGGCCTGCACAAGGTCCTTCACCTCCTCGGCGGTCTCCACATGATGTGCAAAGGCGAGGAACTTACTTCGCTTTTCCGAGTAGAATCCCTCGCCTGTCTTTGCTGTTATGGTGCTGTATTCATCTACCATGCGTAGCGACCGGTTCAGCTTAGTTTATGGATGACCAGACCTGAACGGAGCTTCGGCTCAAACCAGGTGGCCTTGGGTGGCATGATCTTTCCACTGTCGGCAATGTCCATGATCTGCTGCATGGAAACCGGATAGAGGGCAAGCGCCATGCGCATCTCACCGCTATCGACACGGCGCTTGAGCTCGCCAAGTCCACGCAAGCCGCCGACAAAGTCTATGCGGTCAGAAGAGCGCAGGTCCTTGATGGCAAGAATTTCATCAAGTATGAGGCGGCTGGAGATGTCCACATCGAGCACACCGATAGGGTCGGCATCGTCGTAGGTTCCCTCCTTTGCCGTGAGCGCATACCAGTTCCCGTCAAGATAGAGCGAGAACTCGTGCAGACGCGTGGGCTTGTAGATGTCGGTTCCCTTCAGTTCCACCGTGAAGTTTGCAGACAAAGCCTCCAGGAACTGTTCGGAAGACAGTCCGTTGAGGTCGCGCACGACACGGTTATAGTCGAGAATCGTGAGCTGTGATGCCTGGAAACAGACAGCCATGAAATAGTTATATTCCTCATCGCCCTTGTGCAGCGGATTGTTCTTCTGCTTTTCTGCTCCGACGAGCGCAGCAGCCGCGGAACGGTGATGGCCATCGGCAATATACAGCGATGGCATCTTTGCAAAGGCATCCGTGATGAGCGCCATGTCCTCCTTGTCGGAAATGACCCATAGCTGATGACGGAAACCATCAATGGGAGCAATGAAGTCATACTCGGGTTCTGTGGAGGCATAGCGGTTGATCAGCTGGTCGAGTACAGCATTGTCCGGGTAGGCAAAGAAGACAGGCTCGATGTTGGCATTGTTCACACGCACGTGCTTCATGCGGTCTTCCTCCTTGTCCCGACGGGTCAGCTCATGCTTTTTGATGACACCATTCAGATAATCGTCAACATAGGCACCTACGACCAGACCGTACTGCGTCTTCCCGTTCATGGTCTGTGCATAAATATAGTAATGCTCATCACTGTCCTGCAAAAGCCAGCCATTGTCCTGGAACTTCTGGAAATTGGCTGCGGCCTGCTCATAGACACGGGGGTCATACTCACTGGTGCCGACAGGGAAGTCTATCTCTGGCTTGATGATATGATAGAGACTCCTTTCATTGTCACCTGCCTCGGCACGCGCTTCTTCTGAATTCAACACATCGTATGGACGTGACTCTACCTGCTCCACCAGCTCTTTCGGCGGGCGGATTCCCTTGAATGGTTTGATTTTAGCCATAATAATAGAATTTTATGAAAAACAAATCATCGCGCCTGAAAACCAGACACGATGATTTGCATAATGTGGTCTTACTTGTTCACCTGGAATTTTGTACAGCCATCCGTGAAGAACGCATTGATTTGCTTAGCTGCCGCAATACCGGCATTAATGTTGGCCTCCGCAGTCTGTGCACCCATTTTCTTGGGAGTGCTGAAATAACGGCCTTCATACTTGGCAAATTCCGTATCCGCATCAGGCTTTATGTCGGTCACGAACTTAAGGTCCGTGCGCTCAGACATCAGCTGAATCAGCTCTGGCTCATTGATGACCTCCTTGCGGGCTGTATTTACAAGGATGCCTCCCTTCTTCATTTGTCCGACAAGGGCATAGTTGATGCTTTGCCTGGTTTCAGGTGTGGCTGGTATATGCAATGATACCACATCACAGGAAGCAAACAGTTCGTCCTGCGAGTCCACAGCATGTACCCCGGCTGCTTCTATCGCCTCTTTGGGACAAAAAGCGTCATAAGCATAGATATCCATACCAAAGCCTTTGGCTATACGTGCCACATTACGTCCCACATTTCCAAAAGCAAGAATACCCAGCTTCTTACCGAACAACTCGGTACCAGCCTTTCCATTATAGAAATTACGCACAGCTGAAACAAGCAATCCGAACACGAGTTCCGCTACTGCATTGGCATTCTGACCGGGTGTATTCTCCGCAACTATGCCGTGTGCAGTAGCTGCTGCAAGGTCAATATTATCGTAACCAGCACCGGCTCTGACAACTATTTTCAAATTGGTTGCGGCCGACAGCACTTCTGCGTCTATAATATCACTGCGCACAATCATTGCATCCACAGAAGTGACAGCCTCAAGAAGTTGTGACTTTTCTGAATATTTCTCTAAAAGAACCAATTCATTACCGGCTGACTCAATTTCCTTTCTAATGCCTTCTATGGCAGCTGAAGCAAAAGGCTTCTCTGTTGCAACTAAAACTTTCATGATGAGAAACTTTAAATTTTATGAATAAAAAAGGATTGGAACTAACGGCATCCTCAATCTGCATGCCATAAGATCCAATCCATTTATAATCAATGCATAGACTCGAATTCCTTCATGGTGTTGACAAGAGCCTGAACCCCTTCGATGGTCTGTGCATTATAACAGCTTGCACGGAAACCACCCACAGAACGATGTCCCTTGATTCCAACCATACCCTTGCTGGTAGCAAACTCGAAGAAAGGTTTCTCAAGCTCTGCATATTCCTCATTCATGACAAAACATATATTCATGAGTGAACGGTCTTCTGTCTCAACCGTACCCTTGAAAAGCCTGTTGCGGTCAATCTCTGCATAAAGGATATCAGCACGCTCATGGGCAAGTTTATCCATCGCCTGAAGACCGCCATTCGCCTTTAGCCAACGTAATGTTTCAAGAGCAGAATAAATGGGCACAACCGGAGGTGTATTGAACATACTGCCTTTCTCGACATGCGTACGATAATCAAGCATCGTAGGTATAGTGCGAGGAGCTTTCCCTAATACATCATCTTTCAAAATGACCAAGGTAACTCCAGCCATAGCAAGATTCTTCTGTGCACCTGCATAAATACAATCGTATTTTGCAACGTCAACCGGACGACTGAATATATCGGAAGACATATCTGCAATCATGCGAACCGGCACATCAAGATCCTTGCGGATTTCAGTACCAAAGATTGTATTATTGGTTGTAACATGCAGATAATCAAGGTCAGTCGGACATGTCCATCCCTTTGGAATATAATTATAATTCTTATCTGCAGAGGATGCAATCTCTACAACTTCTCCAAAGAGTTTTGCCTCCTTCATGGCCTTTTTTGCCCAAGTTCCTGTGTTCAAATAACCTGCCTTATTCAACAGGAAATTGTACGGAACCATACAGAACTCCAAAGAAGCGCCTCCACCCAAAAAAATGACAGAATAACCGGATGGAATTTCAAGAAGTTCCTTGATAAGGGAAACAGATTCGTCAATCACTGGCTGGAAATCTTTTGCACGATGGCTAATTTCAGCCAATGAAAGGCCACTCCCATTAAAATCCAAAATCTGATTAGCTGTCTTCTCAATCACTTCACGCGGAAGCATAGAAGGACCAGCATTAAAATTGTACTTCTTCATCTGTATGTGTATTTAAGTTTGATAAGAAACATATCAAATTGAAAATGTGCGCGAATATACGAACAAAAACCGATATTAACAAATAATTTTTTCTTTTATTTAACTTAACGCCTTATAGACCATACTCATACAAGTTCAAAAACAGTCTTGATTCCTTTAATTTTTTCACCTGCCAGATTATTTAACAACTGAGCAGCAACCTCGCGAGAGACTGCAATATAAGAATAACGCTCTTTTATGTCTATCTGACCTATTTCTGATGACTTAAGTTTTCCTTTCTTGCAAAACAGACCAACAATATCACCCTTACTTATTTTGTCCTTCTTTCCTTTTCCAACATACACCGTAATCATTGGAGGAAGTGGAACGGTCTTTTCATCCATATTGACTGAAAGATGCTGTGGTTCCGGGTGAATGTATTCAGGCAAAGACTCATTGGGAGCAAGAATAAACATAGAGTGTCCTGTTGCATCCCATCTCGCAGAACGGCCAACCCGATGAGTATAATTATCCTCGGATTCCGGCAAATGGTAATGAATTATATTGGATATAATGGGAATATCCAGTCCACGTGATGCCAAATCTGTACTGACTAACACATTGGCGGAACCATTTGAAAACTTATAAATAGCACTATCACGTTCTTTTTGTTCTAAACCACCATGATATCCTATTGCTACAAAACCTCTTTCATTAAGATAATCTGTAATGCGATTAACGCTATCACGGAATCCGACGAAAACAATACTGCTTCCCGTTCCAAGTGAGCATAACAAATGATACAATGTTTTTAGTTTGTCTTTGGTTTCACTTAATACAACAGATACAGTAATTCTACTTGACACTTCCTCCTGATCAGATAAGTGGGAAAGAATCAAAGCTGTGGATTCATCCACGAAATAATTCATCTCCATTGCCTGAGTGGCGGAGAGAAGAATTCTACGATGAACAAAAGATAGTTGGTTCATGATGGCTGTCATCTCTTCATGAAATCCCATTTCAAGACATTTATCAAACTCATCAATAACCAAGAATCTAACAGTATCTACGACTAAATTGCTTTTATCAAGATGGTCTAATAGCCGACCTGGAGTTGCAAAAATAACCTGTGGAGAAGTCTGCCTCATTACCCTATGTTCCTCCATTGCTGTTCTTCCTCCATAACATGCCATTGACCGGATAGTTGTTCCCATCCTGTCTAAAAATTTTGCAGACTGCTGCGCTAATTCGCGTGTTGGTACAATAACTAAAACCTGTGTAGCGGCAGATGACATGTCAAGCATCTCAACAAGTGGGAGCAAATAGGCCAAAGTCTTCCCTGTACCCGTTGGCGATAAAAGGATAACGTCCCGATTATCCTGACTAATGGCTTCATAAGCCTTGCTTTGCATACTATTCAGTTGTGCAAAGCCCATTTTCTCAAGAATACTTTTTTTATTCATTATTCTTTTTCATCAACTTGTCCATTTCCTCAAATTCCTTTCCCATATTAAGATTCAGATAGATTGTATATAATGGCATCCCCCAAATGTTTTTCTTCTCCGGGGCCAACAAGCGGAATCTTTGAAGATATGGCATAGCACATTTATATAGTTTCAGAGTCTGTTGACGACGTTTTTTGGACAGATTTGATTTTTCGATTTCCAGCGCCTGGTTATAATAAGCGAGCCCCGCATTGAGGTATGCATCAGCAATGGTGTCATTTTGGCTGATTAAATCATCACAAATACCAATACACTCATCGTATCTTTTTAATCTCAAAAGGACAGAACTTTTTGCAAAACTGAACACAATGCTAGTACTGTCAGATGCCAAAGCCTTATCACAAAGTTTCAGAGCTTCATGATTTTTATTTTCTTTCATCCAATAGTCGAATAGCCGTGGGAAAAAATAAAGAGATAACGGGTATTGCTCAAACCCTTTCTGTAAAGTAGAAATATATGTTGCCGTATCCCCCTTAATTTTATAGATTTCAGCAAGATATTGATATAGATAATTGAGGTTCGCCGTATCTTTTTGGGCAAGATCCACATACTTCAACGTTTTTTCAACATCACCCTGTTTATACCCACAATATACAGTCATATATGCAGCATGAGGAATCAAAGTATCTGTTTCCATAAAACGATAGGACTGAAAAAGTGGCTGTTGGGCACAATCGATATAGGTATCGAAAAAATCATACGCCTGTGGAAAATTCTGTTTACGGACAAAAAATAACCCACCACTGTATATATTCGGACGATATGTTTTTAAATACGAAGAATGCTTTTTACGATATCTTGGCTTAACTTCACCTTTCTTATGTAGCTGCGCGTCAATTGAATCCAGGCCTTCAAGTACAAGAAACAGTTTTCTTGCAGGAATAAATAATTGAGATGTATCAAACTGTTGCTTAAGATATAATTTTTCATTGGCCTGTTCATACTGTTTTTTTACAGTCTCAAATAACAAAAGCCAGAATTTTGTATTGCAATGATTGGCAGAATCTTTTAGCAAATTCATCATAGTCTGCTCTGATTGAGGAAGATTTGATTCAGCCTTAAGATTTTGCCTCACCTGTGAAATTTCTTTCCTTTGTGCATATAATGGTAACAGGTAGAAGATTAAGCCAATAGGCAAAAACAAGATTCTTTTATTCGTCATTTTCTCCAATGAATTAACCTAAATTTATATTAGACAAAAAGAATGGCCTTATGTGAGCCTAACATAAACCTATTCTTTTAAATTTAAAATTGCGCCTTTCTTGAATTGAAGTCAAGAAAGGCGCATAAATAAGACTATTGGATTTTCACCAACTTTTCTACTTCCTTGACTCTTTCATCATCAGGGCCATAGAGAGAGTAATAGCACTGATACAAAGGATAAGGCCACTTAGCCTCTTGAACGTCAGGGTCAAGATCACGCGCCTTCTCCAAATACTTCTCAGACTCTTTGTAAACATTCTTCTGAGCATCCAAAGATTCCAGTCCACTTGCCTTAGCATTCAAACAGAAACCAATAAACGTATAAACCAAAGCATTCTTGTCGTTTACCTCTGTTGCCTTCTTCAGATTATCAATAGCTTCATCATACTTGCCCTCTGTCATATAATTCTGCCCTAAAAGAACCAATGCTGAAAAACATTTGGGATCTTGTTGAAGCTTTTCTGAAATAATCCTTTTCTGATCATCAACCATATTCAGACCACCATACATGTTTGCCAGATTTGTAAATACCTGTTCATCTGTTTTATCCTTTGCATAGATATCCTCAAACTGTTTCAGACACTTTAATGAATCCTCATGTGTCTTGCATGTACTCTGAATGATATACATTTTCAGATTCAACGCTTCCTGATGGGCTTCCTTATCTCCAAGTGCAACATCACAATATTTGTGCGCGTTATCTATATCTTTATCTTGAAAAGCATATACCGCTGCAACTCGTGCTACCTCACCAAGATACGGATCCGGCTCTTTCATCTTATCTTCCTCTGGGAACAAGTTCGAAAAGTAACTGTCCACATAAAGACTATAATATTTGAATGCATCTTTTTTATTATCATTCGTACCAGCCATTTGACCTGCATTAATAAGATGTACTCTATACTTCCATAATTCCTTGTTCTTTAGGAACTTGGGAGAGATCTTACCTTTTGCATTTGGCTTGGAATCACAGTCAAAACAGCTCATAGCATTTTTTATAGCCAAATAAATTGCTTCATAATATCCTAAAGTATCATACGGTTGAGCCTCACCCTGCTGAAGCTGCAGCCTAACCTGATTCTCATTGATTGTGGCTTCCTCCTTATGTACCTTATCCATTGCCAAGGTCACAAGTTTATTGTACGCTTTGGCTTTTTGTTCGTCACCAAATGATGACAGATTTGTTTTTACCGCACTTTCGGCTGTCTTGTAATCCTTTGATTTCAGGATTTCTTTCAACGCATCTTCTTGTGCGAAGACATTCATGGCAGATACTGCCAAGATTGCCATAAATGATAATTTTCTCATATTCATTCTTTTAAAAGTTATGCTACTATTTACTTATTCATCCATCTTATTATCCTGTGAGAATTCGTCTTCCACATTTACACCTCTTAAGTTGTCTTCACTATTTGCTGACGTTTGTCTGAGGTTCTCTGAAGACTGTCTTTGCAGCCATTGTGAACGACTTTCCTCTTCTACGGTGGCCTCAAGTTCACTACTCATCACCTTACATACGCTAGCTATAACATCATTCTTTTTCGAGAGATTGATAAGTCGGACACCTTGTGTCGCACGTCCCATGACTCTACAGTCAGAAACAGCTAACCGAATAACGATTCCACTCTTATTAATAATCATTAAATCATTATTATCCGTTACATTCTTGATGGCAACCAATCGTCCTGTTTTCTCTGTAATATTCAGTGTCTTCACACCCTTTCCACCGCGATTGGTCTTTCGATAATCCTCTACCTGAGACCGTTTTCCACAACCGTTTTCACTAACGACCATGACACTTTCAGCAGACGCATCATTCACGACAATCATGCCAACGACCTCATCGTCTCCACTATCAAGCCTCATACCACGGACACCCGTTGAAACACGTCCCATGGTGCGTATTGTACTTTCATCGAAACGCACTGCTCTACCATTTCTGTTGGCCATAATCAACTCGTTTTTCCCATTTGTCAAACGTACATCAACGACCTCATCACCTTCAGAAATATTTATTGCAATGACACCATTTGCTCTTGGACGAGAATACGCCTCTAAACTGGTTTTCTTGACAATACCCTTTTTTGTCGCAAATATCACATAATGTGACTTAACAAACTCTTCATTACCAAGACCTCTTAATCTTAACAATGCGTTGACAGAATCGTCAGCATCAATATTGAGCATATTTTGAATAGCTCTACCCTTGAAATTCTTATCACCCTCCGGAATCTCATAGCATTTCAACCAATAGCAACGTCCTTTCTTCGTAAAGAACAACATTGTCTGGTGCATAGTCGCTGGATATATGTATTCGGTGAAATCCTGTTCTCGAGTACGAGCTCCCTTTGATCCGACACCACCTCTGGCTTGCTCACGGAATTCACTTAAGGGTGTACGCTTGATGTATCCAAGATGACTTACAGTTATTACAACCGGTGCATTTGGATAGAAATCCTCAGCATTGAATTCATGCTCATAAGGTTTAATCTCTGTACGACGGTCATCACCATACTTTTCTTTAACCTCAAGCAATTCATCCTTCATTACCTTCTTGCAAAGTTCCGGATTATCAAGAACCGATTGCAAATACGCTATCTGTTTTTCTAATTCTGCATATTCTATATGCAATTGGTCCATACTCAATCCTGTCAATTGTGACAAACGCATATCAACAATGGCTTTCGACTGCAACTCATCAAGCTCAAAACGCCTTTCAAGATTTTGCTGGGCATCCATTGGAGTCTTGCTTGCGCGAATTATATGTACAACCTCGTCAATATTATCGCATGCAATAATAAGACCTTCCAGGATATGAGCCCTTTTTTGCGCTTTCTTAAGGTCAAATTTTGTTCTGCGGATTGTTACATCATGCCTGTGCTCTATGAAGTATTTGATACATTCCTTTAATGATAACAGGCGAGGCCTACCTTTTACCAATGCGATGCAATTAACAGAGAAAGAACTCTGCAATGCTGTCATCTTATACAGCTTGTTCAACAAGACATTGGCATTGGCATCCCTCTTGACGTCCACAACGATACGCATGCCCTGTCGTCCCGTTTCATCATTGACATTGGAAATTCCCTCAATACGACCCTCCTTAACAAGTTCTGCTATGTATTCTATCAATTGCTGCTTGTTCACCCCATAGGGTATCTCCGTTACAACAATCTTATCATGCGAATCACCACTCTCGATAACAGCTTTTGCCCTAATGACAATGCGACCTCTACCCGTTTCATATGCGTCCCTTACACCTTGTATGCCGTAAATGGTTGCTCCTGTCGGGAAATCTGGTGCGGGGATATACTGCATTAATCCATCTATATCAATATCCGGATTGTCAATATAAGCACAACATCCATCAATTACCTCACCAAGGTTATGGGTAGGAATATTTGTTGCCATGCCCACGGCAATGCCATTTCCTCCATTTACCAATAGGTTGGGGATTCTGGTTGGCATCACGGACGGTTCTGTTTCCTGGTCATCGAAATTAGGTACCATATCAACAGTATCCTTCTCCAGGTCGTCCATGATATGTTCCGCAATTTTTGAGAGCCTGCATTCCGTATAACGCATGGCTGCTGGCGAATCGCCGTCAACACTACCAAAGTTGCCATGGCCGTCAACAAGCGTATATCGCATATTCCATTCCTGAGCCATGCGGACTAATGCTCCATATACAGAAGAGTCACCATGTGGATGATATTTTCCTAAAACCTCACCTACGACGCGTGCACATTTCTTGTAAGGCGCATTACTGGTATTACCGATTTTGTCCATACCGTACAATATGCGACGGTGAACTGGTTTAAATCCATCCCTGACATCAGGGAGGGCACGAGCCACAATCACGGACATGGAGTAATCAATGTATGAAGACTTCATCTCCTCTTCAATGTTTATCTTCAGAATCCTGTCCTGATCGATTGTCTGATTTTCGTCCATTTTTATTGTTATCAATAATTTAAAACAAACCGCCCTGAATTACAGAAAATCGCCTTAAAGGGCATTTATTTTCGTTTTAAGCGGATTTCACGATTTTTCAAGGTGTAAAATTATAAAAAAAACAGCAACTGTACAAATAATGATAACAAAAAATATTTAAAAAGACAGGATTAGTACAGCAAACTGTAAATTACGCAAGTGCGTACTTTGAAGGTTCACCACGAATCAACTATGGAATCGCGAACATAGTACATAAAAAAACGAGCGTGTTATTTAACCAACACGCTCGTCATTGTATAGATGTATAAGATTATTTCTTGAAGAAATCCTTCACAGCCTCATTAGGAACCATACGCTCATCAAAGACATAAGCACCGGTCTTGGGGCTCTTGACCATTTTAATAACTTTTGTATATGCGCGACCATCCGTTGATCCTTCATGGAGGGTAGCGACCGCTTTCTTTGCCATGTTTTATTGTTTTTGTTCTTTGGCTTGCAAAATGCATTGCCTTAGAAGGATGATTACTTGATTTCCTTGTGCAGAGTCATTTTCTGCAGAATGGGATTATACTTCATCAACTCCAGGCGTCCCGGAGTGTTCTTGCGGTTCTTGGTTGTCACGTAACGACTTGTACCGGCCTTACCGCTTTCTTTCATTTCAGTGCACTCAAGAATGACCTGCACCCTGTTGCCTTTTGCCTTTTTAGATGCCATAGTATTTTATTCTGCTATAACCTTAATGTCTTTCCAATCACAATAGCCATTAGCCACAGCATACTTCAAAGCTGCGTCAAGGCCCACCTTATTGATCATGCGCAAACCAGCTGCACTGATTTTGAGCTTAATCCAGCAACCCTCTTCTACATAGTAGAATTTTTTGCTAAACAGATTCACCTCAAACAAACGCTTTGTGCGATGTTTTGAGTGCGAAACATGGTTTCCAACCAGGGATTTCTTACCTGTAATCTGACAAATTTTCGACATTGCTATCTGATTTTTTGTTCCGTTTTTTGATACTTATTCCAAACAGCGTGCAAAATTACAAACTTTTTTGTTTATTTCAAAGGATTCTAGCAAATAATCCTGCTATTTAAGTTTTTTTTTCTTTTCAATGCCATGAATCATTCTTTTCTGCACATTTTCAGAAAGACAGGTCATGAAAATCCTGTATCTGGAATCATCAAATGTCTTCTTCCTGTTTCTTCGGATTATGTTTCTGAAGGAAGTCGAGAAACAGCTGTAAAGCTTTACTTGTCGCTATAGCCAAGTTAATGTCACGGCCAAAATCTTCCTCAAGTTTGAATGTCACGATTTCGTCTTTGCTGCCACAAGCAAGCCAGATTGTGCCTACCGGTATCTGCGCCGTGCCTCCTGCAGGTCCAGCAATACCTGTTGCAGCAATGGCATAATCTGTATTCAGCGCATCAATAGCTCCTTTCACCATTTCCATAGCTACTTCTTCACATACTGCCGTCTTTTCCTCCAGAAGTTCATGGCTCACATGAAGAATATTTTCCTTTACTTCATTTGTATATGAAATAACGCCACCCTTGAAATAGGCTGAAGCACCGGGAACTGCAATAATTGCCTCCGCTATTCTACCACCAGTGCAGCTTTCTGCAGTGCTGACTGTCAACCCAGACTCATAAAGGTACTGTTGTATTTCCCTGCTGAGTATTTTCTTTTCAAATTGCATAAGAATAAATATTTTTATTTATGATCGCTTTTATTTTAATGTCACCTTACTGAAAGCCGGCTTATCAATCGAGCAGAAATCCCCTGCAAGATATTTATAATAACCGGTAATACCGATCATGGCCGCATTGTCTGTTGTGTAGCCGAACTTCGGTATATAGATGGTCCACCCAAATCTTTTAGCATGTTCATGAAAAGCATTTCTCAACCCATTGTTGGCAGAGACCCCACCGGCAACAGCCACATGCCTGATACCTGTCTGCTTGACAGCAAGCTTCAGTTTCTTCATCAGGATGTCCACTATTGTCCATTCTAAACTGGCAGCAAGGTCTTCAAGATGATTCTGTACAAACTCCGGGTCTTCTGCCACCCATTTTCTCAAATTATACAGGAATGATGTTTTCAGACCACTGAAGCTATAATCCAGTCCTTGTATATGAGGTTCCGAGAACTTGAAGGCGTGGGGATTCCCCTTACGCGCCAGCCGGTCGATGATTGGCCCCCCAGGATATCCCAACCCCATAACCTTGGAACACTTGTCTATAGCCTCACCGGCAGCATCGTCAATCGTCTGTCCCAGTATTTCCATATCATTATAGGCATTCACCTTGACAATCTGTGAATTACCGCCACTGACCAGCAGGCAGAGAAACGGGAACGGTGGTGCAGCATGATCCACTCCTTCCTCCTCAATGAAATGCGCCATGACATGGCCTTGAAGGTGGTTCACATCTATGAGCGGGATATTCAGGCCACGGGCAAAGCCCTTGGTAAAACTTACCCCTACCAGCAGAGAACCCATAAGCCCCGGGCCACGGGTGAACGCCACAGCCGACAACTGCTCCTTGCATATCCCAGCTCTCTTCAATGCCTGTGTCACGACAGGCACGATATTCTGCTGATGGGCACGCGAGGCCAATTCAGGAACCACACCACCGTATTCACGATGCACATCTTGCGATGCTGTCACATTACTGAGTAAGAGATTATTGTGCAGTACGGCGGCCGAGGTGTCATCACAACTGCTTTCTATACCTAATATATATATATCACTCATCTTTGTCGTCCCTGGTTTCAATATGTCAAGACTTCCACTCCGTGTTCTGTCATCAGAAAAGTGTGTTCCCATTGTGCACTGGGCAATTCGTCACCGGTTATCACCTCCCATCCATATTCGTCCTCTGAGTCGATGAACACCTTCCACGTGCCCATGTTGATCATAGGTTCAATGGTGAACACCATGCCTGGAACCAGCAGCATCCCCTGTCCGCGGTGACCGAAATGCATTACATCGGGCTTTTCATGGAATTTCAACCCCACTCCATGCCCACACAGGTCTCTGACCACGCCATAGTGGTATTTCTCAGCATGCTTCTGGACCGCGTGCCCTATGTCGCCTACAAACCCGTATGGCTTGGCCGCCTCTGCGCCAACCTCAAGACATTCCTTTGCCACCCTCACGAGCTGTTCCTTCTCCGGTGTGGTCTTCCCAATGACAAACATACGTGAGGCATCGGCGTAATATCCGTCAAGGATTGTCGTGAAATCCACGTTCACGATATCGCCTTCCTCCAGCACATCCTCCTCCTTGGGAATACCATGACACACCACCTCATTGATACTGGTGCATACGCTTTTGGGAAATCCCTCATAGTTCAGGCAAGCCGGTGTCGCACCATGAGCCGTGCAATAATCATAGCAGATGCGGTCAATCTCCAGTGTATTCATACCTGCGTGTATATGCTTGGCCACTTCGTCAAGCACCCCGGTATTCACAACGCCGCTTTTCCGTATGCCTTCTATCTGTTCCGGTGTCTTTATCAAATTGCGTGAGGGCACTTCCTTGCCCTTGTTCTCCCAGTACATCACCTGCTTGTCCATATCCGTGATGGGCTGTCCGGGCAGACAATGCCATACTCTTTTCTTGTTAAATGCCATATCAATTCTATTAAAAAAGATCTATTTTCCTGTCGCGTGCCTCGTCAAGCGAAAGCAGCCTGTCTTTCTGTCCCGCCTCGAAGTCCCTGCGCATTGTTTCGTATTCAGCGGCCAGTTCCTTTTGCATTTCCTCACGGCCTTTTCCATCCATCAGGCCGGCGGCGGCCAAAACATTCTGTGCGGCATCCTTCATCCACACCACTGTCCCACCGTAAACAGGAGCTATTTTCAATGCCACATGGAGCTTACTGGTTGTTGCCCCTCCTATCATGATGGGAATGTCCAAGCCAGCGCGGTCCATACATTGGGCGACATGTACCATTTCGTCCAGACTGGGCGTAATCAGTCCGCTCAGCCCCACCATGTCCGCCCGCTCCCTGATGACAGTTTCCACAATCTGTTCGGCGGGCACCATCACCCCAAGGTCTATCACCTCATAATTGTTGCACTGCATGATTACCGCAACAATATTCTTGCCTATATCATGCACATCGCCTTTTACGGTGGCCAGCACCACCTTCCCGGCCGTTGCCGCGCCTTCCTGACGCTCGTTTTCTATATGAGGTTGCAGTATCTCCACCGCCTTTTTCATCACACGGGCAGTCTTTACGACCTGTGGCAGGAACATTTTCCCATTGCCGAAGTATTCCCCTACCGTCCTCATGCCATCCATCAGCGGGCCTTCAATGATGCTCACCGCATGTCCCGTATGGGCCAGTGCTTCGTCCAGGTCTTCCTGCAGATATTCCGTCATACCTTTGATAATAGCATACCTCAGACGTTCCTCGACTGTGTGTTGCCGCCATTCCGGCTGCGCAGTGGCCTGTCCACCTGCAGCACCTCCATTCTCCGATTCCCTGGCCTTCTGTTCAGCCTCCTTCAGCCCATTGGCCAGATCGGTCAAGGCTTCCGCCGCCCCGGGCTTCCGGTTGAGGATGACATCCTCAATCACCTGAAGCCTGTCGGCCGGAATGTCCGCATACGTTACCTTGGAGGCCGGATTGACAATGCCGAAATCCATTCCGCTGGCAATGGCATGATACAGGAACACCGCGTGCATGGCTTCCCGAATGTAGTTGTTTCCTCTGAACGAGAACGAAAGATTGCTCACGCCACCGCTCACATGGACACCAGGCAGATGTTGCCTGATCCACCGCGTGGAGCGGATGAAGTCGGCTGCATAGTCATCATGCTCCTCCATACCCGTGGCCACAGCAAGGACATTGGGGTCAAAGATGATGTCCAGCGGATTCATCCCTACCTGTTCTGTCAGTATGCGGTAGGCCCTGGACGCAATTTCCTTCCTTCGTTCAAACGTTGTGGCCTGTCCCTGTTCGTCAAAACACATTACCACGACAGCTGCGCCGAAACGCTTCACGTCGCGGGCATGGCCGACAAACACATGCTCGCCTTCCTTGAGCGAGATGGAGTTGACAATACATTTCCCCTGCAGACATTTCAATCCGGCCAGGATGACATCCCATCTGGACGAATCGATCATGACCGGCACCCTGGCTATATCGGGGTCAACGGCAATCATGTTGAGGAACGTGACCATTTCCTGGCGGGCATCCAGCAAACCGTCGTCCATGTTCACGTCAATGACGAGCGCACCGTCTTCCACCTGCTTGCGCGCTATGCTGAGGGCCTCCTCATACTGGTGTTCCTTGACCAGTCTCAGGAACTTGCGCGACCCGGCAACATTGCACCGTTCCCCAACGTTCACGAAACCCGTTTCAGGCGTACAGTGCAGAGCCTCCAGACCGCTCAGGCTGAGACATGCCGGACGGGGACGGGGCAGACGGGGTGCCCTGCCCGCTGCCAACGGCACAAATCGTGCGATGTATTCATCTGTCGTTCCGCAACACCCGCCTACGATGTTCACCAGGCCTTCGTCGATGAAATGGCCTATTTCCTCGGCCATGTGCTCCGGTGTGTCGTCATATTGCCCAAGGCTGTTGGGCAATCCGGCATTGGGATGCACAGTGACATAAAACGGCGATTTCATCGACAGCTCATGCAGGAAAGGCTTCAGGTCGGCAGCGCCGAACGAGCAGTTCAGCCCCACAGAGAACAGCGGATAACCGGCCATGCTGACCAGGAATGCGTCTATGGTCTGTCCGCTCAGGGTGCGCCCGGCTTTGTCGCTTACCGTAAGCGAGAGCATCACCGGCACCGTCCGTCCTCTGTCGGCCATGGCTTTCAGCGAGGCATCGACAGCTGCCTTTGCATTGAGCGTATCGAAGATGGTCTCTATGAGGAGCGCGTCCACCCCACCTTCGAGCAGGGCATCGGCCTGTTCCACATAGGCAGTGTAGAGCTGGTCATAGTCCAGGTCGCGCATGGCCGGATTGCTCACATCAGGCGACAGCGAACAGGTCTTGTTGGTGGGTCCCATGGAACCGCATACGAACCTGGGCTTCCTTTCGGTGGAGAACCTGTCAGCTTCGCGCCGGGCAATCCGCGCCCCTTCAAGAGCCATTTCCCGGGCGAAATCCTGCAACCCGTAGTCGGCTTCCGACACACGCTGGCTGCTGAATGTATTGGTCGAAATGATATCGGCGCCGGCCTCGAGATACCGTCTGTGGATGTCGGCAATGATGTCCGGACGTGTCAGATTGAGCATGTCATTATTGCCCTTCATCTGTATTGTGGCATCACGGAACCGCTCTCCGCGAAAATCGTCTTCGCCGAGACCGTATCCCTGTATCATGGTGCCCATGGCACCGTCGAGCACCAGAATGCGCTGCTTGATGATATCCTGAATGTACATGTATAATATGATGAGTTTCCTGCAGTGAGGCTACAGGTCAGAAACGCTTCATGGCCCTGTCCATCTCCCTGCGGTCTTCCTTTTCCTTGAGTGTCTGCCGCTTGTCGAACTCCTTCTTTCCCCTGGCCAGCGCAATGTCCATCTTGGCGCGGCCCTTGCCGTCGATGAACACGAGTGTGGGCACGATGGTGAACCCCACCTGCTTGGTGGCCTCGCGCAATTTCAGGATCTCGCGCTTGTTGAGCAGCAGCTTACGGTCGCGCTTGGCCTCATGATTGTTGTAGGAACCGTAGAAATAGGGGGATATGTTCATTCCCTTGACCCATATCTCGCCGTCATGTATGTAGCAGAAGGTGTCCACCAGCGAAGCCTTCCCCAGGCGTATGGACTTGATTTCCGTGCCCGTGAGCACAATGCCTGCCGTATAGGTATCTACAAAGAAATACTCGAAGGCGGCTTTCTTGTTCTTTATCTGCACCGGACTTTTCTTGCGGAGCAGCTCTTGTTCCTTGTTCATGGCTGGATAGTTGCGAATCGCTCTATATGGTTATCTACGTAATGGGCGACCTCCTCGGTCCACTGCTCTTCGTTTTCCACGAATTCATCGTCGAAATCGTCAAAACACGACAGCTGCTCGAAAAGTGCCATGAAAGCCTCGTCGGTACAGTCGGCCTCAATCAGCTCATGGTGTTTCCTGTACAGCGGATGGACTTTCCTGACGAGCTTGCACAGGTCTGCAAGCCCCCACTCCTTCATCATCCTGGCAAAGGGATTCAGGAAAATGAATCCTCCATAGCCGTTGTGTATGAGCTGCACAAACCCTCCGTCCATCACCTCCTCACGCAGGGCATGATAGGCCAGAAGGGTAATCTGGTCTGTATTGAGGCTTTCCATGGATTCGGCCGTCAGCTGTCCTCCGATAGCCTCATAGATGGCATCGACAAAGACCTGAAGGAACTCGTCCATGCCTTGGGTGGCTGCCTCGCGCAGCCGGCTGTCGTCAACGATGATATTTCCCATTTACGTAGTTATCTTGTATGTCCAGCTGGCTTAGGCGACATGCCGAGGCGCAGCTTATCTTATGTTATGCAAAGTTACGGTTTTTTTTCCATATACATTATTATATTGCCGGGAAATGTTCATTTTCCGGGGTAAAAAAGACGGTCTGCCGATTTTCAAAGTGTCAGTTTTTTAACACTTCTGCTTACACTTTGATTTTTCAAGGCCCTTAAAAACAGGTGGTTTTGAGCCGATTTTCATGTTAATAAGTGTAAATTCCCGGTTTTTTGCACAAAACGGAAAAAACAGTTAAGTGTTAGGGGGGAAACACTTAACTGTTTCCAGAAAATTAGTTAACTATTTTCGTCCTGGCACTTAAGTGTTTTTGAGGAAAAACTTAACTGTTTCGGAGCAAAAACTCAGGTTTTTTGGCTTCAAAACCGTGATTTTCCGGCCAAAAGTGCGGAAAAAGGGGGCTGAAAACTGCACAAATCGGCGTTTTTGTGCACGAATTTAACGGATTTTAGGTTAAAATCGGGCCGTTTTTATTAACATTTTGCATCTGTAAAAACTTATCCCTTTGATTGTCAACGGTTTACAAAACAGATTTCCGAAACCCGAAAATTCCGCTGGCACACAAAAAATCCGGTCTCGCCCGATTCTTTAAAAACGGCCGAGAAATCAAAGTGTAAGCAGAAGTGTTAAAAAACTGACACTTTGATTTTCGCAGACACACACGAACAAGACGAAAAGAAAAGCCATCATGACCCGTTGGCCGCGTTTCCCCTGCCACCAACATTCCCAAAAGGGTAACAGCTGCACCGTGCACTGCCGGATGACAACCATGCCATAGGCAAATTCAGAAAAACACAAAAAACAAGTCAAAAAACGGCGCGATTTCAAAAGAAAACGCTATCTTTGCATCAAAAATCAAAAGAACTCGTTTTAATTATTCATTTTTATAAAAACTGAAGAGAATATGACTTATTCTAACGAAGTCAACAACATGTGCGTTGTTGCTAAAGGTCCCAACCACGGACCTGCCCCAATTCCCGAAGAAGGGAAATGGATTCAGGCAAAGGAAATCAAAGACATCTCCGGTTACACCCACGGTGTGGGTTGGTGCGCCCCCCAGCAGGGAGCCTGCAAGCTCTCGCTGAACATCAAGGAAGGCATCATCCAGGAGTGCCTCGTTGAGACCATCGGCTGCACGGGTATGACACACTCCGCTGCAATGGCATCGGAAATCCTTCCCGGCAAGACCATTCTCGAGGCCCTGAACACCGACCTCGTTTGCGACGCCATCAACACGGCCATGCGCGAACTGTTCCTGCAGATTGTCTATGGCCGCTCACAGAGCGCATTCTCTGAGGACGGACTCGTTATCGGTGCCGGACTTGAAGACCTGGGCAAGGGTCTGCGCAGCCAGACCGGTACTCTCTATGGTACTGTTGCCAAGGGTACACGCTACCTCGAACTTACCGAGGGCTACATCACCAAGATGTTCCTCGACAAGGACAGCCAGGTATGCGGCTACGAGTATGTTCACCTCGGCAAGATGATGGAGGCCATCAAGGCTGGTATGGACGCCAACGAGGCAGTGAAGAAGTTCACTGGTTCTTACGGACGCACCAAGGCCGAGCAGGGAGTTGTTAAGAGTATTGACCCACGTAAAGAATAATAAGGAGAGACAACTATGATAAGAGAAGTGAAATTCGAGAGCCAGGAGCGCAGAATCAAGCAGGTTATTGCCGCTCTGAACGAAAACGGTATCAAGGATATCGAAGAGGCTAATCAGATTTGCGAGAACGCAGGCGTTGATCCTTATCAGATTTGCGAAGATACTCAGGGCATCTGCTTCGAGAACGCAAAGTGGGCATACGTTTGCGGTGCCGCCATTGCCATCAAGAAGGGCGTGAAGAGCGCAGCCGAGGCTGCCGAGGCCATCGGTATCGGTCTGCAGAGCTTCTGCATCCCCGGTTCTGTTGCCGACGACCGTAAGGTTGGTATCGGCCACGGCAACCTGGCTGCCCGTCTGCTCCGTGAGGAGACACAGTGCTTCGCCTTCCTCGCCGGCCACGAGTCGTTCGCAGCCGCCGAGGGTGCCATCAAGATTGCCGAGATGGCCAACAAGGTGCGCAAGAACCCGCTCCGCTGCATCCTCAACGGTCTGGGCAAGGACGCTGCCATGATCATCAGCCGCATCAACGGATTCACATACGTGCAGACCAAGTTCGACTACTACACAGGCAAGGTAGAGGTGGTGAAACGCACCCCCTACTCTGACGGCCCACGTGCAAAGGTGAACTGCTACGGTGCTGACGACGTTCGCGAAGGCGTTGCCATCAACTGGCTGGAGGACGTTGACGTTTCCATCACCGGTAACTCAACCAACCCCACCCGCTTCCAGCATCCCGTAGCCGGTACATACAAGAAGGAGCGCGTGCTCGCCGGCAAGCCCTACTTCTCAGTGGCTTCCGGTGGCGGTACAGGCCGCACACTGCATCCGGACAACATGGCTGCAGGTCCCGCTTCTTACGGTATGACCGATACGCTCGGACGTATGCACTCTGACGCCCAGTTCGCTGGTTCTTCTTCAGTGCCTGCACACGTTGAGATGATGGGCTTCCTCGGTATGGGTAACAACCCGATGGTTGGTGCTACCGTTGCAGTTGCCGTTACCGTTGACATGGCTTTGAACAAGAAGTAAATCTGACATCCCGACAACAAAAGGGCATGCTCTGCAGAAAGAGCATGCCCTTTTTCTGTTTGTATTGGTCTCCGCTTATCGCATCAGCAGGACAATACGCAGAGAATAAAGGAATTTATATCCGGGACTTAACAAATTATGAGTCAATACTTTATCACAATTGACTTAAACCAGTCTTTCAGCACCCCACCGGCACGGTTCTGGGAGTCTGAGACCAGCAACACAACGCGTGAACCATCAGGCAATAACGGTCCGGCACACATGCCTTCATAGTTGGCCAGCGAACGACGGGTGAAATGGAGCGAAGACTTCCATTCACACAGCAGACGTTTGGGCAAAGGAACAACCGTATCAAGAGACGAACTGGCAGGAAAAGCATAAGAAGATTCCGGACGGACAGTGAAAAGCCTACACCTCACCCATGCGCCAACCTTGCGCTTCGGCACATAGAACTCACGTTCCAGAACGAGCAGACTGCCGTCATCGAGAGCCATCAGTTCACTGACACCATAAGCATAGTTCCGCCATCTCACCGGTTTCTTCCGGGACTTGCGGCTGACATAGGACGAATCCATGGCATAGGCGTATTGGGCAACAGGGTTGAGACTGGTATCAAATTGCTGCAAACGGATGACAGGTGCAGCAGACAGGGAGGGACTGCGGGCATGGTCACGGGGAAGCGACTGCTCGGTACAGGTCCAGATGGCATCGCGCACAGCATCGAACGTAAGCGACTCATAGCCGTAATCGGAACCGGCCTGTTCCAGCTGCAACACACGTCCGGTAGGCACGCCGTCCTCATCATATTCCCTAACGGCATGGTCAGCTTCACCCACGACAAGGATGGACTGCTGTCGTGGCAGGAAACAGATGCCTTCCGCATCACGGTGGGCAGACCGCCCGTCAACATAACGAAGATGATCGACACGAGTGATGCGGCCGTCAACGGAATCGACATCAATGTCAAGATAGAAGAAACCGTCTGTCGGTGACTTGTCGGAAACCATGGCATAACGGTTGCCCTTGACATGGCAGATGCCACTGTAGTTGCCCGCAACGACTTGGTCGGGAAAACTTTTCTGCTTATGATTACCGGAAACCTGCTGTCCGCAGACAGAGACAGACAGCAACGACACAAACACCAGGCAAAGGACTTTCATCACATTATTTATAATTAGGAATGCAAACTTAGGCATTTTCGCTGAAAACACTCATCATTTATGGGTATTTTCAAGTTTTGGAGAAACATAAACGCTTGCAATCCAACAAAATATCGTAACTTTGTGGTACATAATGCCATTAACGGCCAACGGAAAGACATGAAATTATCAGACCTAAAGACAGGAGAACGTGGCGTAATCGTCAAGGTGACCGGCCACGGAGGATTCAGGAAACGCATTGTAGAAATGGGATTTGTCAAAGGGAAAGTGGTGGACGTGCTTCAAAATGCTCCACTGCAGGATCCCGTGAAATACAAGGTAATGGGCTATGAAGTCTCAGTCCGGAGATCCGAAGCCGAGAAGATTGAAATCATTTCGGTAGAAGAAGCAAAAAAAATGGGACGGAAAACGAGGATTCAGGCTGGGCCCATTCCCGTGGAAGAAGAAGAGGCTGCACTGACGGAGAAGCAGCTGCACGATGCTGCCATGAAGAAACGCCGGTCTATCAATGTGGCATTGGTAGGCAATCCCAACTGCGGGAAAACATCACTCTTCAACTTCGCTTCTGGCGCACACGAACGGGTGGGAAACTATTCCGGTGTCACAGTCGATGCCAAAGAAGGACATGCTTATTTTGAAGGCTATGAATTCAATCTGGTTGACCTTCCAGGCACATACTCGCTGTCGGCATATTCACCCGAGGAACTGTATGTGCGCAAGCAGATCATCGACAAGACGCCCGATGTTGTCATCAATGTCATCGATTCAAGTAACCTGGAACGCAACCTCTATCTCACGACCCAACTGATTGACATGCACCTCCGCATGGTCTGCGCACTGAACATGTTTGACGAAACAGAAAAGCGCGGAGACAATGTGGATTATGCAAAGCTGGGGCAGCTGTTTGGCGTCCCGATGATTCCGACTTCATTCACGACCGGACGGGGCGTGGAACTCCTGTTTCATATCATCATCAACATGTACGAGGGGGTTGACTATCTCGATGAAGAAGGAAACCTGAATCCGGAAGTGGCAGAAGAAATCAGGGAATGGCATAAGGAATTTGAACGGGTGGGCGAAACAGACCATGAAGAAGACTTTGCCAGCGGCTCGAAGCCACGCAACAATGTGTTCAGGCACATCCACATCAACCACGGACCGTTCATCGAAGAAGGAATAGCGGAAATACAGAAAGAACTGAAGACCGTTGAAGAACAACGCCACCGGTATTCCACACGATACCTTGCAATCAAGCTCCTGGAAATGGACAAGGAAACAGAACGGAGCATCAGTGCATTTCCCAATGCGAAAAGGATTCTTGAAATACGCGACAAGGCCGCAGCCAGAGTCAAGGAATATACCAACGATGACAGCGAAACAGCCATAATGGATGCCAAATACGGTTTTATCCACGGTGCACTTCAAGAAGCCTGCTATAAAACCGGAAAGAAGAAAGACACGTATCAAATGACCCATTTCATCGACAGCATCATCACCAACAGATACCTTGGCTTCCCCGTTTTCATCGCAATGCTGTGGCTGATGTTTGAGGCGACATTCTCATTAGGACAATATCCGATGGATTGGATAGAAACGGGAGTAGCATGGATTGGAGACATACTGAGCACAACCATGGCAGACGGTCCGCTTAAGGACATGATAGTGGATGGCATCATTGGTGGCGTGGGAGCCGTCATCGTGTTCCTGCCACAGATTCTCATTCTCTATTTCTTTATATCCTTCATGGAAGATTCCGGTTATATGGCACGCGCAGCGTTCATCATGGACAAGCTCATGCACAAGATGGGACTGCACGGCAAATCGTTCATACCGCTTATCATGGGCTTTGGATGCAACGTACCGGCAGTCATGGCCACCAGAACCATAGAAAGCCGTAAAAGCAGACTCATCACCACACTGATATTACCACTCATCAGCTGTTCCGCACGATTACCCATTTATATCATGATCATCGGCTGCATGTTTGCAGCACCTTACCGCTCGACAATCATGATTTCACTCTACGTTATCGGCATACTCATGGCTGTGCTCATGAGCCGCCTGTTCAGCAAGTACCTGGTTAAGGGAGAGGATACACCTTTTGTAATGGAGCTGCCACCATACCGCTTCCCTACCACAAAAGCAATGGCACGGCACACATGGGAAAAGGGAAAACAATACCTCAAAAAGATGGGAGGCATCATCCTCGTGGCCAGTATCATAATCTGGGCACTTGGCTATTTTCCCCATAATGACAGCCTTACCACACAAGAACAGCAAGAACAAAGCTATATCGGACACATCGGGAAGACCGTGGAACCGCTGTTCCGCGCCCAGGGGTTCGACTGGAAACTTGATGTGGGCCTGATATCCGGAATAGGCGCCAAGGAAATCGTGGCATCCACCATGGGCATTCTCTATGCAGGAGAAGAACTGGACGAAGACAATGAGAACGAAGCACAATACAACCATCTGGGACAACAGATGAGAACAGACGGAATCACACCGTTGGCAGCCTACAGCTTCCTGATTTTCGTACTTCTCTATTTTCCGTGCATCGCCACAATCGCAGCCATAAAAGGAGAAACAGGCTCATGGAAATGGGCATTGTTTGCAGCCATCTATACTACACTCCTGGCCTGGGTGGCATCAGCTGCAGTGTTCCAGATCGGAAGCCTATTCATATAAGATAAAGCGCTCCGTATGCTTTCCTGAAAAGTCCAAGGTATCGCAAAGAAGTGTCTTCCTCGCGATACCTTGTTTTTTTGTTTGCAGATTTCTTGACAATATTTCCATGGAATCAATAGAACACGTCCGTTCGGCACGCATTTTGCTGAAAGCCACTTAACAAGAACCGTAAAAAAAGGAGGACAGAATATGGCATTCATTGACTATTACAAAATTCTGGGCGTTGACAAGTCCATTCCGCAGAAAGATGTCAGGAAAGCGTATCTTAAACGGACAAAGCAGTTTCACCCAGACCTTCACCCGGACGACCCAAAGGCGAAAGCCAAGTTCCAAGCGCTGAATGAGGCCTACGAGGTAATCAGCGACCCGGAAAAACGGAAGAAATACGACCAGTACGGCGAAAAATGGAAAGAAGCGGACACATTCAATTCTTCCGGCGGACAATACCATTGGGACACCGGAAGTGGAGGCTCACCGTTTGACAACTTCGATTTCAGCAGCCTTGGCGGAGGGCGTTTCTCCAGTTTCTTCAACGACCTGTTTGGCGGAGGCCGTCAGTCCCAGTCGAATCCGTTCAGCGGACAAAGACGCAATACAGGTGAAATGAACGCAAGTGTCAACATCGACCTCTACACAGCATTGCTCGGAGGAGAGGTTATCATACAATTAGGCAACGGAGCGCGCGTCAAACTGAAAGTGAAACCCGGGACACAGAACGGAACCAAGGTAAGGCTGCGCGGCAAAGGCTATGACAGAGGGGACGGCACGTTCGGTGACCTGATCATTACCTACAACGTACAACTGCCCACCAGTCTGAACGAGCGACAGAAGGAGCTGCTCCGACAGATGCAGAACGCCTGAAAAGCCATCTGCCGACTGAAAACGGAAAAAGGCAACGGTCAACACGATTCCTGTTGACTGCTGCCTTTTTTCATGTCCAGAAAACCGGATTGCCGTCCTTTTCCATCATGACATGACAATAAGGACAAGTGCAGCCGTCCCATAACGATATGTCGGCAGAACCGCAATGCGGACAAAGTCTGCCCGTTACGGAAGAGAAAGACGGTGCCACTTCACCAATTACGCCACCCACTACAAGCTGCTGAACGGACTTGCAGTCATGGCAGACGACAGACACTATACGCTGACCGAAAAGCCCCTTGCCATCATATCGTTCTGCCTTAAGTCCACATTTCGGACACTTCATCTGGATTTTCCGAGCCATAAATAGAAATCCTCGTATTGTCTCGCCACCTTGATATAGTCATGATGCCTGCGGATGTATGCCACACTGTCTTGCTTCATGGCAGGGATTCTACCGGGATGGGCGACAAACTGCTCCAATGCCTTCACCACACTTTCCCTGGTCGGCTCCACGTTAATAATCGGACGCAGTTCACGCTCACCAAGTATCTCATAGTTTTCCGGCTCTCCCCCGCCCACACACACAATGCCTTTCGACATGGCCTGCAAGGCATTCATGGCCGGAGTATAACTATAAAGCTGGTCGAGGATTGCATCCGAGCCCTCCATCATCTTCATATAGTCAGCAAACGGCACCGACTCAGCCTTGACCAGTTCCACCCTGTCCTTGTGCCTGGCCACTACCTCCTCGGCTGCATCGAGCATGATGTCCGTACCCTTATAGACCGACCTGTTCTTGTTGATGCCGATGAAAAGCCTGATTTTCCTGTCTTCCAAAGGTTCTGCACATGACTGTTCGCACGGTTTTACAGGATAGGGAATGAACCTCATCTTGTCTGCGAAGTACGGCTTATAGCAAGCATAGTATTCATACAGACCGCAAACGATGCCGTCGCAATCCTCTGCAACCAGCCTGTTCAACCGCTCCTTCTCCGTACCCAGCCAGTCGGCCTGTTCCTTCAACGCGTCCTCATCCGTCCTCAGCTGCGTTCCCATATTGAAATCACTATACCTCAACGGCTTTTCCGTGCTGCACACATGCACCCAATAATAGTCCATGCCGAATGCGCCGAGCACCATGCGCCCATTGTGCTTTCTCAGATAGCTGTATATCGGGAACAGACGTTCGGCCTTCAGTTCAAGGAACATGGGATTGATGAGCTGCACCACATCATAGCCGCGCAGTCTGGGCAACATGGCATACAGCTTCGCCATGTACGCCATGCCACCGAGCTTGGTCGGCTTTCTTTTCAGACAGATATCTGTCGGGTAGTCTTTCCAGAAATCGCCATTGGAAAGCACTGTCACCTTATGCCCTAAGTGACGCAGTCCCTCGGCCAAAGTCCAGTGTACACTGCTGTATTCCCCTATAAGCAGAATCTTCATGTTTTCAGTATCTTGAACATCAGTTTTCTCCCGGCCCGGCTGTTGACCATGATACGGAACAGCGCGTATTTCAGGGTATATCCATTAGCCGGGAGCGGAAACACCCCATAGCCACGCAACCGTGAAAGAGCGTCCTCAAGCTGCCGGAAATCATGCAGCTGTCTCATGTCATTATACACAAAGTCCATCGTCAGCTGTGCCACCCTGCGCTGCAAGGCCTTCCGTTCTGTCCCGCAAAGCGAAGGCAGGATTCCGCTCAGGTGATGGATTACCTCCTCAGTGTCGTGCATACGCCTTTTCACATGCCCACGCTCACAGTTGTTTGTGATGGATCCCTCACGGTAGCGGTAGAAATAGACCGCATCCGCAGTCCACGCCATACGCCTGGCCCTGAGCATCAGCAACGGCGTATAGGCTTCGTCTTCATGCACCACCCCTGGTATGAACTGCAAGTCTCCTGCCAGTTCGCTCCTCGACACATAGCAACAGGGCTGTGCGTGCATATTATGGTGAAGCAGGAACTCTGCGCCCGGCAGTGGACCGGCAAACTTCACCGGTCGGTCAGCCTTGTTTCTGGCCTCGTCCGCATCGCGTGTCATGTTGAAATATACCATGTCCGGCGACTGCTCCCTCAACAGCCGGATGCAGTATTCATAGCGCGAGGAGAGCAGGAGGTCGTCCCCGTCTATGAACTGCACATACTCGCCGTGCATCCTCTGCAGACCAAAGTTGCGCGCTGCCGACGGCCCGCCGTTCCGCTGCCTGATACATCTGACCTGCTCCTTGACTCTGTCGCTGAGCTGGCTGTCCACCGGTGTGTCCGACCCATCGTCCACCACGATGATTTCGCGCTCCCCTGGAAGCAGCGACAAAGCCAGTATGCTGTCTATGCATGCCTCAAGCAAGCCAACCGGCAGATTATAGGCCGTCAGGATAAAGCTGATCAGCGGTTTCGTCTGTAATGCCTGTGCATCCATTTATTAAGTTTGCATAAAACGGTTATACCCAATAACTTATATAATATTGGCTTAAGTTGATAATTACACTTGAAACCGGGAATATCCTCCATCCGTCCGGTATGTTCATACACATCAAGGACAATATTGAGCACATGAGCATGATAGTCGGCCAGAGCTTTTTCGAGCCTCCTGTCGCCACATGTCTGCATACACCTCAGCCCATGATTTCCCAGCACCATCCTGTGTGCATCGAGCAAATCCTGCAATGCCTCGCCGTCGGCTGTAGCGGTAATGCCCTGGGGATTGTCATGGTAGCAATACATGCCCACTCCGGTTGTGCCTACGACACGGCATTGCTCCAGCAACAGCGGAAGCACATGGACATCCTCGAACTTCCTCCCTACCGGAAACAGCAGCTTGCTGAACAAACTGCGCCTGAACACCTTGTTGCAGGCATAGGAGTGCCTGAAAGCCTGTTCACCCAGCCAGTACCGGCCCATGTCCACATAACTGGAACCGGAAGGACACATCAGCCGCTGCCGAGAAGCATGCCCGAAATGCACCGTTACGGGAAACTCCAGCAGGTCATATTCCGGATGGGCCTTCAGCACATCCGCCAGCTGCTGCAGCGTGTCCCCGCCTATATGGTCATCGCTGTCTATAAACATCAGATAGTCGCCGATAGCCACGGCCACACCAGCATTGCGTGCAGCCGAAAGCCCGCCGTTCTGCTGATGCACCACCTTCACACGACCGTCTTTCCGGGCATATCCGTCACACATCACAGGGCAACGGTCGGGCGACCCGTCATCTACAAGAATCAGCTCGTAGTCCGGGAACGACTGGCCAAGCACACTGACCACGCACACTTCCAGCGTGCGCTCGACACGATATACCGGTATGACTATACTCAACAACATGGCTGAAAGGTGCTGCAAAGGTAGTCAAAAAATGCGATATGCCCCCCTTTGGCACACATTATTTTATATGGCTCTGCCTGTAGTTTCCCGGCTGTCGTTTCCCCACCTACCGATGCTGACCGGAAGCACAACAGCGACATCGGGAAAAGCCAGAATGACAATGTACGGGAAAGCGAAGTTATCAGTTCATTGCCCCCGCCTCTGGTCTGTATCGGCAATTTATAGCATGCGGTACATATAATATTCGGGCTTCATGTGCGTTATCTATACAATGGAACCACAAGAAAGAGAAAACGGCTACGGCCACATTTTGAAATACACCAGCCTCTTTGGCGGTGTGCAGGGCATCAACATTCTTGTGGCTCTCATCCGCAACAAGTTCATCGCACAGATTCTCGGCCCGCTGGGCATGGGCTACATCGGCCTGTACAACTCCACCGTCAGGCTCGTCTCCGATGCCACGAGCTTCGGCCTTTCCATGAGTGCCGTGAAGCGCATATCTGAAGATTTTGACAGCGGCGACCCGGAAAAGGTAGGCCAGGCCATCAGGCTGGTCAGGTTCTGGGAACTGCTCACGGCACTGCTCGGCATGGCGGTGTGCATCATCCTCAGCCCATTGCTGAGCGAATGGACCTTCAAGTTCGGCGACCATGCACTCCACTTTGTCATGCTTTCGCCCGTCGTGGCCATCACCGCCATCACCGGAGGCGAGACCGCCATCCTGAAAGGCACGCGCCAGCTGCATTCCCTGGCCGCCATTTCGGTCTGGAACATTATCGCCGCACTTTTCACCACCATACCGCTCTACTGGTTTTTCGGTATCAAGGCCATTGTGCCTTCGCTCATCATCATGGCACTGACACAGATGCTGCTCACCATCGGCGTATCCTTCTCATGCCATCCGCTGAGCCTCAGTTCATCATCCAACAGGCTCCGTGAAAGCCGCGACATGGTGACTCTCGGGACAGCCTTCGTACTGGCTGGCATCATGGGCAGCGGAGCCGAGATGGTGATACGCTCCTATCTGAACAACGTGGGCGACACGGCCATCCTCGGACTGTACAATGCAGGCTACATGATGACCGTCACCTATGCGGGAATGGTATTCTCGGCCATGGAAACCGACTATTTCCCGCAGCTGGCCGCCATCAACGCGCCGGGCGCACAGCTCAACGCACTGGTAAACAGGCAGATGGAGGTGTCGCTGCTCATCATTGCACCGCTCCTCACGCTCTTCATCATCGCGCAGCCCATACTACTGCCCCTGCTCTACAGCCACGCCTTCATGGGCATCATGGGCATGGCACAGGTGTCCGCCCTCTCCATGTTCATGCGCGCCCTCTACCTGCCGGTGGAATACATACCCCTGTCCCGAGGCGATTCGCGCAGATACCTCATCATGGAAAGCTCTGCCGCCGTGCTGCTGGTGGGATGTGTCTATCTGGGCTACCACTTCTACGGACTTACCGGCATCGGACTGGGCATACTCGCTTCCTCGACCCTGGAATTCATCGGTGCCGTCATCTTCATGGCACTCAGCTATGGCTACAAACCTTCTGACACGCTTGCCAGATACATTGCCCTGTTCATTCCTCTTGGAATAACAGCCTATCTGATCACCTACGTCCATGCGGCATGGCTCTACTGGCTGCTGGGCATGGCCGTTGTCGGCATCACATCGTGGCTCTCCCTGCACATCATTGTTTCCAAGACCCAGCTGATGCAGCAACTGCGACAGAAACTGCGCAGATAGGGCACATGGCACCAGTAATCCGGAAAATCAGAATGTCAGTTTTTTAACATTTTTGCTTACACTTTGATTTTTGGGCGTTTTCTGAAGAATCGGGCAAAACCGGATTTTGGCACGCCAGTGGAAATTTTCAGTTTCGGAGACCTGTTTTGTAAACCGTTGATAATCAATGGGATAAGTTTCTGTAGGCGGAAAGTGTTAACAAAAACCGCCCGATTTTAACCTAAAATCCGTTAAATTCATGCACAAAATACGCGATTTGTGCAGTTTTCAGACCCCATTTTCCGCACTTTTGGCCAGAAAATCGTAGTTTTGAGGCCGAAAAACCTGAGTTTTTGCCCCGAAACAGTTAAGTTTTTCCTCAAAAACACTTAAGTGCCGGATCGAAAACAGTTAACTAATTTTCTGGAAACAGTTAAGTGTTTCCCCCCTAACACTTAACTAATTTTTCCGTTTTGTGCAAAAAACCGACAATTCACACTTATTAACATGAAAATCAGTCTAAAACAGCCTGTTTCAAAAGGGCCCGAAAAATCAAAGTGCAAGCAAAAGTGTTAAAAAACTGACATTTTGATTTTCCGGCCCAAACAGTTCTCTCGCGTCGAAATCGCCCTCAAGCGACATGGACGTCCCTCGTCTCCGTTGCTTCCGGCTGTACGATAGCGTCCACCACAGCAGTAAGCATAGAAAAAGGCCGGCACCCGAAGGCCCGGCCAGATGTATGCAGGGAGAAGGATGACGGGGCAAGGGGTTTGCCCATAGCGGCCTTAACTGCCGATGGTCCGTGCCACAAGGTCCATGAGCCATAGTTTCTGCTGGGCAATTGTCATGTCGCTGTTGTCCAGCTCCACGGCATCGTCGGCCTTGCGCAGTGGCGATACCTCCCGATGGGAATCAATGTAGTCGCGCTCCTCCACATTCTTCAGTATCTCCTCGTAGGAAGCCTCCATGCCCTTGGCCTTGAGTTCGTCATAACGCCGCCTGGCCCTCACGTCGGCCCGTGCCGTGACAAATATCTTCAGTTCAGCATGAGGGAATACCGTTGTGCCGATGTCCCTTCCGTCCATTACGATTCCCCCTTCGTGCCCCATGAGCTGCTGCTGTGCCACCATGGCCTTGCGCACGAACGGGAGAGCCGCAATGAGACTCACGCATCCCGATACCTGGAGCGTGCGTATGTCGTTTTCCACCAGCTGTCCGTTGAGATAGGTGTCCGGCCGTCCGGTCTCCGGATTGAAAAGGAAGGAGATGCCAATGCAGGACATCTGCTGCTCCAGCCTGACGGCATCGACCTGCCCGTCGGCAATCATGCCGTTGCTCAGCGCATAGAGTGTGACTGCCCGGTACATGGCGCCGGTATCTACATATACATAGCCCAGTTCACGGGCGAGGTCTTTTGCCATAGTGCTTTTCCCGCATGAGGAGAATCCGTCGATGGCTATGGTGATTTTTTTCATATTGATTAAAAGGGTTTTGCGGTCTGCATCCTGAATGAGGCAGACCCATCAGAGTGAATAGGCAACGTTGATGACAATAGAGGAGCTGGACACATGGTACTTGCCATAGGCCAGATTCAGCTTGAAGCGTTCCAGGTTCAGGCCCGCCCCGAACGACAACCCTGCACCATGGCTGCTTTCGTCTTCATCGTCGGAAATCTTCATTTCGTTGGCACGCCTGAAGTTATAGCCACCTCCGACCCAGATGGTGGGCGAAAGCATAACGTCTATACCAGCCACGAAATGGTTGATGAACTTGTAGTCCCAATGGGTCAGGTCAACCATTGTGACAGAAAGCCTGAAGGGGGTATTCGTGAGCCTTTTGGTGACACCGGCCTGCACGTCAATGGGCATGGACTCATATTCTTCGTCGTATGCCTTGAGCTGTCCGCCCAGGTTCCTTGCCACGATGCCCAGCGAGAGGTCTTTCTCCGGGTCGTAGTAGTTGAGCCCCAGGTCCACGCCCATGGCTATGGAGTTGTAGTCGCCGATGTAGGATGTGATGAGCTTTGCGGTGATGCCGCCCACGATGCGCTCGGACAGCATATAGGAGAAGTAGCCCGCCAGGGATATGTCCTTGGCCGAGAAGTCTCCGCTCTGGATGTTGTTCTCGTCCATCTGCTTCATCGTACCATAATTGATGTACTGCGCTGATGCAGCGACAGAAATCTTCTCCTTGAAGATTCGGTTATAAGATGCGCTGGCTGTGTTGGCACCCGACATGTAGTTCATGTAGTTCAGGTTGATGGTCTTGTCGCTGACCGATGCCAGCAGAGCCGGGTTGCTGAAGATGAGTGTCCCGTCGTCCTCCACAAGCGTGACATTGTCACCGCCAAGCGCGGCAGCGTGTGCACTGACCGGAAGCCGCAGGAAGTTATAGACCGTCTGGCTCTCCTGCCCTCTTGCACAGAGAGCAAGCAAAAAGAATGGAATCGTCAGGATAAATGTTCTCATTTGCATAAATGTTTTGGCATAAAGCCGAAGGAGCATGCAGGGACACTGGAGATCCCCAAAAGAGATTTCTGTTTTCGGACGTGCAAAGTTAACGTTTTTTTTTAACATCTGCACAGAATTGCCTCCGTTTTGCCTCAACACGCCATTGCAGGACGCGAAAAAAGCACTGTTTTGTTTTGTTTTGTCTGCAAATTGGCTTAACTTTGCATTGCATTTGCAGATAACGGCTGCAGCTCTGCGGTTGTCTGCGTGTCCGGCCGAGGCTTTGCCTTGTCTTAGGTATAAACGCCCAATCTGCGGTTTTAGTATTTTCCGGATGGGAATGACACACGAGAAACAGGATAAGAAAGGTCTTATAGACAAGCGATGGTTCCGCTTCCTGCTGGGACTTGTGGTGTCGTTGGCCACCTTCTACGCCGCCCTGGAATATACCACCGAATATGACCCGCTACTCGAGGAGGCCGATGAGATAGAAGCCTCACTCAGCGCCATCGAGATGATGCCGGCCATACAGCAGGAGGACATGATGAGAGTGGCCAGGACCGAAAAGGCGAAAAAACCGTCGCGCATAGTAGTGGTGGAACAGCTCTCCGACAACCAACAGGAAGAGGAAGGAGCGCCACAGCCGCTGGGCACAACAGCCCCCGAACCGGAAGAGACGCATGAACAGGTGGACACGCCCCCGGCCGAACCGGCAGGAAAAGACCAGCCGATGCCCTTGCGCACGGTGGAGAAGATTCCGGAATTTCCAGGAGGAATGTCGTTGTTCGTGCGCTGGCTGAACGAGAAGCTGAGCTATCCGCCCATGGCCCAACGCCAGAAAATCGAAGGGCAAGTGGTCGTGTCGTTCATCGTGAACAAGGACGGCAGCATCTCCGATGCGAAAATCGCCAGGTCTGTGCATCCGCTGCTCGACCGCGAAGCCATGCGCGTGGTCAGGATGATGCCCAGATGGACACCGGGCGTGGACAACGGCCAGCCCTGCCGCACACTTCTCGCTATACCGATTGTATTTAAACTATAAGAAGAACAAAAACAGAATAACCATGTACACGTCCAAGCAAATCCTCGACATGGTCAACACACACATCGACCATCTGCCTTATGACAGGAAACCCGAATCGCTTTACGAGCCGATAAGGTATGTCCTCTCCATTGGCGGAAAGCGCATGAGGCCCGTACTCATGCTGATGGGATATAACCTGTTCAAAGAAGACCCTGAAAGCATTCTCCCTACAGCCTGCGGCCTGGAGACCTACCATAACTACACACTGCTGCATGACGACCTGATGGATAATGCAGACTTGAGACGCGGCAACCCGACCGTACACAGGAAATGGAATGCCAATACGGCCATACTGTCTGGAGACTCCATGCTTGTGCTGGCCTTCCAGCGCATTGCACAATGCCGACCCGAAAAGCTGTGCCAGGTGCTGGACCTGTTTACAGAAACAGCCCTGGAGATAGGCGAAGGACAGCAATATGACATGGATTTCGAGCATCGGAAGGATGTGCGCGAGGAGGAATACATTGAAATGATCAGGCTGAAAACCAGTGTGCTGCTGGCATGTGCCCTGAAGATGGGTGCCATACTGGCCAATGCCGATGCACAGGACGCAGACAGGCTATACAGGTTCGGCGAACTGATAGGCCTGGCTTTCCAGCTGCAAGACGACTATCTGGATGTATATGGCAACACCGAGGTGTTCGGCAAGGCCATCGGAGGGGATATCGTATCGAACAAGAAGACATTCATGCTGATTAATGCACTTAACCGCGCACAGGGAACACAACAGAAAGAACTGGAAAAGTGGCTGGAATGCACCACCTTCGATGCAGCGGAAAAGGTGAAAGCCGTTACGGACATATACAACGACCTGAAGATAGGCAAAATGGCCAAAGACAAGATGGCTGGCTATTATGAGGAGGCACTCGCCGTGCTGAAAGAAGTAGGCGTGGACGAACAACGCAAGAAGGAACTCCTGGCCTATGCCGGACAACTGATGCAAAGAAACCATTGACACATTGCCTCAACAATCGCTACTGGAACATGCCATACAGACGACTGCCCAAGACAGATGCCGCAAGAATCAAGGCGCTAAAGACCCTGCTCGACAACAATGACATCTACACAGCAAGGAACAGGTTCATTGACTGGAAATCCATCAACAAGGCAAAACCAGCATACGACCGGCTACTCACAGCACACCAACAATACAGGCTGTGTGTAGGCGAACAGAAACGTCACACAACAAGGCTGGCCAAGCTACAGCACTATGCGACAATGTACCTGAGCCACTTCATACAGGTGCTGCTGATGTCCGTGGAAAGAGGAGAGATAAAACGGCAGACACTGGAACTGTATGGCCTACCGGACAATGCCTCATCGCTGCCTAATATCAAGTCGGCTGAAGGCGTAATGGAATGGATGCCGAAAATCATTGAAGGTGAAAAGAAAAGGGTCAGAACCGGAGGCAGACCCATCTACAATCCTACAATAGGGATGATTTCCACACATTATGATATCTTCAAGAACGCCTACTCCCAACAGCAGACCCTTGTGAAGTGTACTCAAATGGCGCAGAAAGACATTGTGAAGATGCGCCCGGAAGTGGATGAAATCCTGCTGGAACTATGGAACCAGATAGAGAAGCATTTTGAAAAGGAACCACCGGAAACAAGATTCGACGCTTGCAGAAAGTTCGGAATCGTTTATTATTACCGCAGACACGAAGAGCATATATATTAAAGACATCAACATCCAGCAATAATCGACAAAACAGAATGATAAAAGACACCATACAGATAACCGACACACACTCTCATCTGGACGGCGAAGAATTCAGGGAAGACCTGGACGATGTGGTCAGAAGAGCCAAGGATGCCGGAGTCGGGAGAGTATTCGTCCCTGGCATCAACATGGCTTCCATCCCATCCATGCAGACCGTATGTGCCCGGTTCCCCGGATTTGCCTACCCCATGATCGGATTGCATCCGGAAGAAGTGGGCAATGACTATCAGCTCACATTGAAAGAGATGAAGGAGATACTTGACAGGTCTGTACAGGGACAGGAAAATATGCAGTATATAGGCATAGGTGAAGTCGGGCTTGACTACTACTGGTCGCGTGAATATGAAAACCAGCAACTTGAAGCCTTTGAACAACAAGTGGGCTGGAGCATTGAATATCGGCTGCCACTCATGATACATTGCCGAAAAGCGCAAAATGAGATGGTACGCATATTGAAGAAATATGAAAATGAACTTGTGGGCGGGGTATTCCACTGCTTCACAGGGAATGTACACGAAGCAGAGGAACTGCTGGCATTCAAGAACTTCATGCTGGGAATAGGAGGCGTGCTGACATTCAAGAAAAGCCATCTTCCAGAAGTGCTTTCATGCGCTGTTCCCCTCAACCGGATTGTACTTGAAACAGATTCGCCCTATATGGCTCCTGTCCCTATGAGAGGAAATCGCAATGAGAGCGCATTCATCATACATGTGGTGGAAAAACTCGCATCGGTTTACGGCACCGACCAACAAACAGTGATAGCAACGACAAATACGACAGTAAACCGTGTGTTTCCTAACGAAAGAATTTAAAGAACGTTAAAATAAGCGTCAAGATTCCGCTAATAGAGATAAAAAGTATAATTTTGCAGAGAATTTTTGGAGAGATGCTCGAGTGGCTGAAGAGGCACGCCTGGAAAGCGTGTATACGTCAAAAGCGTATCCCGGGTTCGAATCCCGGTCTCTCCGCATAAAACCATTATGATATGAAAAGACAGATTGCACATTTTGCAACGCTTTTGATTGTCATCGTTTTTTCCGCATTCCTTATTCCGACAACAACTGTAGGCCAGTCTCTTGATACAGAGAACATGGATTCTGTTGCATTGGAATCAGGTGACCCTGTTGACAGTATGGCAAATGCCAACGGGATTCCAATGGCAGACAATGAAGAAGAATTCATAGAAGATGAGGAAGGCCGGAGTTTTCACCAGGTCCTGAAAACCAAGTTCATCGAAGGTAATGCAACGTTCATGTCATTTGTTTCCATTGCACTGATCCTTGGACTGACATTCTGCATTGAACGAATCATATACCTGAGCCTTTGCGAAATCGATGCGAAAAGCTTCATGAAAGACCTGAGTGAGAAAATTCATGCTGGTGAGATTGGTACAGCCAGGGAAATGTGTGGCAAGACAAGAGGTCCCGTAGCTTCTATCTGCAACCAGGGACTTGACAGGATAGACGACACCATGGAAGACATAGAACGTGCCGTGGCCTCCTACGGTAGTGTACAAGCTGCCAATCTGGAAAAAGGCTGTTCATGGATTACATTGTTCATTAACATAGCACCGTCATTAGGCTTTCTGGGCACAGTCATTGGCATGGTTATGGCCTTTGAACAGATACAAGTTGCTGGCGACATTAATCCATCCGTTGTAGCCTCAGGCATGAAAGTAGCCCTGATTACAACCATCTATGGCATTGTGGTTGCACTTATTCTTCAGGTATTCTACAATTATGTCCTTTCAAAAATAGACCATATCACCTCCCAGATGGAGGAAAGCGCAATAGCCCTGCTCGACTCCATCATGAAATACAAACAACTGCATGACCATGCTGTTTCATAAGAGGAACAAAGATATAGAAAGCTTTTCCATGACTCTCTTCTATGTGCTGATTGTCTTGGACTGTCTCGTATTCGGTGCATTCTACCTGTTGTATTACAATCAGCCAGCCGAAGACAATCCAGCATTCAATGCCCCTATGATGACCGGTGTACTCATTGTTTTTATACTGATACTTCTGGCCATAACCTTGATAACCTGTATTGGAAGTATTGTATTAAGCCGGAAGACGCATGGCATGCGATGCAGGAGAGAAAACGGTGTACCAGTAACAAAAATCCATAATGCTCTTATCGCACTCGTCATTGCCATTCCTTTAATCTGCTATTTCACCGCCAACGACCAGCCCATAGCAACACATGGAGAATTCTATGGCAATACATTCATGCTGAAGTTGTCGGACATGTTCGTCAATACATCGCTTATATTTTTGTCTGCGACTATCGTAACCGTATTGTTTGGTTATACAAGGTATATAAGGAAAAAGAATGATGTTGATTAAGCGTAGAAAACATAGAAATACGTCCATCAATGCCGCTTCAACAGCTGATATTTCCTTTATGTTGTTGATATTCTTTATCATGACTACTTCCATGGACATGGATAAAGGACTATCCCAACAACTCCCCGCCAAAGAACAAAAGAAGGAAGTTCTGACTGAAATCCGAAAAGACCAGTTAATGGACCTGAAAGTCTCCAACCAAAACACCTTGTACTGTAACGATGCACCACTGTCCATATACCAGTTAAAAGAGAAGGCTACCAATTTCATCACATCAAAAAGAACCAGTCACGCATTCTCCTTATCAGCAGACTCATTGGCAGACTATCAAACATACTATACCGTGCAACAGGAGTTGGCAAAAGCCTATTATACTGCGCGTGACAGATATGCAATGAAAAAATATGGAATGCACTATCGCCAATGTTCCAACGATTTGAAACGCGAGGTGCGTGATTCTGTTCCACAACGGATATTTGAACAGGAAACGAGGAGGATAGCAGAATGATTTCATTTAAAAGGAAAAACCATAACATATCGGTTTTGAACACATCCTCCCTACCCGACTTGATATTTACAGTCCTTTTCTTTTTCATGATTGTAACTCACATGAACAAGGTTAACGTTAAAGTCAATTATCATGTTCCAAGCGGCAATGAGCTGAACCGTTTTGTCAAGAATCCTACAACGACATACATTTTCATAGGACAGAAAAATACCAGCCAATATGGCTTAGACCATCCGATTATTCAGATTAACGACAAAATCGTCCAATTATCAGAAGTATCTGAATGCATTATTTCTGAACGACAGAACATATCGGCCAAAGAAAGAAAAGACATGACAGTGATCATTAAAGCAGACCGCCATACAAAGATGTTCGTCATTGACAAAGTGAAAGATGCAATAAAGAATGCAAATATCTCAAAAATAAATTATTCCGCAGAACCTGTTAATGACAAATTAAAACAAAAATAACCTTTTTTATTGCGATATCCGTTCTTTTGTTATATCTTTGCACAAAAATATAACATCAAATGTCATACCATAATTTAGATTCTTTAGACAGGAAGATTCTTCATCTGATATCAGAAGACGCAAGAGTCCCTTTTCTTGAAGTTGCCCGTGCATGCAATGTCAGCGGTGCAGCAATTCATCAACGAATTCAGAAATTAACAAACCTCGGTGTGCTTAAAGGTTCACAATTTGTTATTGATCCCGAAAAAGTGGGATATGAAACCTGTGCCTACATAGGTTTGTACCTGAAAAACCCCGAGGACTTTGACAAAGTTGTCGAGGAACTGAAGAAAATACCTGAAGTGGTTGAATGTCATTATACCACAGGTGGTTTTGATATGTTCATCAAGATTTATGCTTTGAACAATCATCATCTTCTCAATATTGTCCATGACAAACTGCAACCATTGGGACTTTCAAGGAGCGAAACTATCATTTCCTTTAATGCTCCAATCTACAGACAGCTGTCTATCGCAGAAGTGCCTAACGAAGAAGAGGATTTCTAAAGCCATAAAACAGAAAAGACCGCTTGACAAGCAACAACGTCAGGCGGTCTTTTTTGTTTGGAGCATCTATGTTATAAAGTCTTTATCGTACATAATCAACAAAAGAATAATCATGAGAATGCCTCTCATCAGCAAGGTGGTCTTCCCTTGCAATCTCCTTCCATGAATCATACTGCGGGAAAAACACATCAGCATCTGCTGGAATATCATTTACCTCTGTCAGCAGCAACTTGTCTGCCTTATCTATTGCTGCCCCGTATAATTGAGCACCACCAATAACATAAACTTCCTCCTGTTCCCCACAATGCTGCAACGCTTCCTCAAAAGAACCATACTGTTCACAACCTGGAAAACCTGTACATGTGCGACTAAGCACAATATTCCTGCGGTTAGGCAAAGCCCCTTTAGGCAATGACTCAAACGTTCGTCTGCCCATTATAATCGTATGCCCGGTGGTAAGTGTCTTGAATCTTTTCAAGTCATTAGGAAGCCAATACAACAACTTATTTTTTACGCCTAAAGCCCTATTCCTGGCGACAGCTGCAATAATATATACTTTCATATCTATTCAATTAACAATCAGACGGACACCTCTGCCTTGATGTGTGGCCATGGATCATAACCCGTCAATTCAAAGTCTTCAAAACGGAATGAGAAAAGATCCTTTACATCCGGATTAATCTTCATCTGAGGTAATTCACGCGGTGATCTGGTCAGTTGCAAACGCGCCTGTTCCAGATGGTTCAGGTAAAGATGCGTATCACCTGTAGTATGAACAAACTCACCAGGCTGGAGTCCTGTTACCTGTGCCATCATCAACAGAAGAAGTGCATACGAAGCGATATTGAACGGCACTCCAAGGAATGTATCTGCAGAACGCTGATAAAGCTGCAAAGACAGTTTACCATCTGCTACATAAAACTGAAACAGGCAATGGCATGGAGGAAGAGCCATTGCATCGACTTCCGCAGGATTCCATGCACTGACAATCATGCGCCTTGAATCCGGATGGTTCCTTATCAAGTCAAGCACCTGCCCAATCTGATCTATCGTCCCTCCTTTATAGTCCGGCCATGAACGCCACTGGTGTCCATATACAGGTCCTAACTCCCCGTTCTCATCAGCCCACTCATTCCATATCCTGACCCCATGCTCCTGCAGATATCTTATATTGGTGTCCCCTTTCAGAAACCACAACAATTCATAGATGATTGACTTCAGATGGAGTTTCTTTGTCGTCAGCAACGGAAATCCCTGCTGTAAGTTGAATCTCATCTGGTGGCCGAACACGCTCATAGTGCCTGTTCCTGTACGGTCTTTTTTCACGACACCTTCTGACAAGATGCGATTCAATAATTCCTGGTATTGTTTCATATTTTCAGTTATTCTTGTATTTTACGATTTCCGCATCCCTATCGGGCACATGGGTACTCCTGACACGCCACTCCGATGGATAAAGATTGTTTGCCCTATCACCGAGGTTCTTCACAAACCCGATAGGCTGTTGTCTATAGCAGACCAGGACATATCCTTTTGGTGTGTCCTGTGGAAGGACAACAGCATCCCTGCGCAAGAAGCGGATTGCCTGCTGATAATCCAACGCCACACGGGGAAACGCCTTTTTTTCCAGACAGATGGACAACGCCAATGCCTGACTTGGGATGAGGTTCTTCCCTTTCTGTGTACCTATGTTGACTCCTGCCGACAAAACTGTCAGGCTACGCTGGGCAATGTCATACAACTCGAAAAGGGTCTCCGGAATCGCCCATATCTCATCGGCTACCTGCTTCCGGACATAAGACCTGTCTGTGCACAACCAGTCAAACGTAGCTCTGCCGACCTGCTTCCTTTTAGGAGCCTTCTTCTGACAGGAAGTATTGCCCGGCTTGTGCAACACAGCCATGAACAATCCCTCACCTCCCGTAAAACCCGGTATAAAACGGTAAACCGGAGCCTTAAAGCCGTCCAGCAATGACGGTTGTATATTCCAGTCCTGTCCCGTAGTCACGGCAACAGGTTCTGCATTGAACTGCTCAGTCATCCATCTGACATTCTCCTCGTTTTCCGACACATTATATGTGCAAGTAGAATAGACCAGATATCCACCAGGCTTAAGCACTTCCCAGGCATCGGAAACGATTTCACGTTGCAGACGCCAGCACTCCTCCACATGCGAGGTGCTCCACTCTTCTATTGAATCAGGATCCTTTCTGAACATTCCCTCACCCGAACAAGGCACATCGCAGAGCACCACGTCAAAATGCAGTCCTGAACGTCGGATGTCCCTGGGATAATTGCTGGTGACAACAACATCCGGATGTCCCCATTTGTTCGTGTTCTCCAAAAGGACACGCGCACGGTTCCGGTTAGGCTCATTGCAGAACAGCAGACTGCCTTCCGGCAAGACGGAACGGGACAGAGTGGACTTTCCGCCTGGTGCGGCACACATGTCGAGCATGCTTACCGGCTCATGTACCAACTGACGCAACACATGAGCCAGAAACATCGAAGAGGATTCCTGCACATAATACAAACCGGCATGGAAGAGCGGGTCGAACGTAAAAGGCGGACGCAGACCGAATGAAACGGCAGCATCATACCACTTCACATCATGCTCACCCTCAATCACGCCATCATGCAGTTTATAGGGGTTAGGACGGACAAAAGAAACAGAGGAACCCGACATGGCCTCTTCAAAACGTCTGTAACGCTCCAGCCCCATCAGACGTTCCGTATATGCGACAAACTCCTTTGGCAGTTCCATTGTCTTCCTTACCAGTCCTTAACCTATGCCTTGTCCGACAGCAACCGGTGCATATTGGCTGCTGCCCTGCGCCCGTCGCCCATTGCCAAAATCACCGTAGCGCCACCACGGACAATATCGCCACCGGCAAACACTTCCGGACGTGAACTCTGCATCTGTTCATTGACCACAATCGTGTTTTTCCTGCCCAGTTCCAGTCCTTCTATTGACTTCGGCACAAGCGGATTAGGCGACACGCCGATGGCCACCACAACCTGGTCCACGTCAAGGGTCAGTGTCTTCCCTTCCACGGGAACAGGACTGCGTCTGCCACTGGCATCCGGTTCACCCAGTTCCATCACCTGCAGGACAGCCTGGCAGACAGCACCCGACTCATCGGCCTTGTATGCTATCGGATTATGCAAGGTCAGGAACCTGATACCCTCCTCCTTGGCATGCTTCACCTCTTCCAGGCGCGCCGGCATCTCCGCCTCCGACCTACGATACACCAACGTCACCTCTGCCCCCAGTCTCCGTGCTGTACGGCAGGAATCCATAGCCGTATTGCCACCACCGACAACCAGCACATGCTTGCCGATATTCATCGGAGTGTCTGTCTTCGGGTTTGCAGCATCCATCAGGTTCACACGTGTCAGGTATTCATTCGACGACATGATGTTTATGGCATTCTCGCCCGGTATATTCATGAAATTAGGCAAACCGGCTCCGGAACCCACAAAGATGCCCTTGAAACCGTCTGCCTCGAGTTCCTCCACCGAGATAGTCTTCCCTATGATGCAGTCAGTCGTGAATATCACACCCATTTTGCGCAGGTTCTCTATCTCCACATCCACAATCCGGTTGGGCAGACGGAACTCCGGAATACCGTATTTCAGCACTCCACCAATCTCATGTAATGCCTCAAACACATGTACTTCATAGCCCAGCTTGGCCATGTCTCCCGCAAAGCTCAGACCTGAAGGTCCGGAACCCACTACTGCCACCTTTATGCCATTCGGACTGGCCAGTTCGGGGAGTGCAATATTCCCGCTCTCGCGCTCATAGTCTGCTGCGAAACGTTCAAGATAGCCAATGGCCACCGCCGGCTCATTCATCTTGAGGTGGATACAACGGCTTTCGCACTGTTTCTCCTGCGGACACACGCGGCCACACACAGCAGGGAGAGCAGAAGTCCGTTTCAGCACCTTCGCGGCTGCAAGGATTTCCCCACGCTCAATGTTCTTGATGAACGACGGGATGTCAATGCCCACCGGACAACCTTCCATGCAACTGGGCTTGGCACAATCCAGACAACGCCTGGCCTCTGTCTGTGCCATTTCCATTGTCAAGCCTATGTTCACTTCTTCCGTCCGGGTAGTCGAGCGGTAGGTAGCATCCAGTTCAGGCATGACCACGCGCTCAATGCAGGCACGTTCCTTCGGTTTCATGGAAGCACGCAACTCCTTTCTCCACAGCGCGTTACGGTCTGTCAGTTCCTCCATTGACTCCTGACTGCCAGCACCTGTCGTCCCACAGGACTGCACATCCCTGCCGACACCTGCTTCAACACGGACATCCAGCTGCTCCAGATGGTCAGCGAAATGCTCCATCTCCTCCTGCTCAGCCCGCTTGAAAGTGCCCATACGCTTGAACATCTCATCCCAGTCCACCAATGCCCCGTCAAACTCCGGGCCATCTATGCATACGAACTTCGTCTTGCCGCCAATGGTGAGACGACAGGCACCACACATACCCGTACCATCCACCATGATGGTATTCAGCGAGACATCGGTCGGAATACCATACTTATGCGTAAGCAGACAGCTGAACTTCATCATGACCGGAGGGCCGATAGCAAAAGCCTTGTCAATATGGGGTTCCTGACGGATGAACTTTTCAATGCCCACTGTCACAACGCCTTTCTCGCCATAAGAGCCGTCATCGGTCATGATGATCAGCTCGTCACTGTGGGCGCGCACCTCATCCTCCAGGATCACCAAGTCCTTTGAACGACCCGCAATGACTGAAAGCACACGGTTGCCGGCTGCTTTCAAGGCCTTGATGATGGGCAGCATAGGAGCCACCCCGACACCGCCACCGGCACAGATGACAGTACCGAACTTCTCTATATGCGTAGCGTTGCCCAATGGTCCGACACAGTCTGTGACATAGTCCCCGACATTGAGATTGCATAACTTTGTCGAAGAAAGACCCACCTTCTGGACAACTAACGTAATAGTGCCCTTCTTTATGTCTGCGTCCGCAATGGTGAGCGGCATGCGTTCACCATGCTGTCCTATCTTCACAATTACGAAATTGCCAGCCTTTCTGCTGCGCGCTATCAGCGGAGCCTCTATTTCGAAAAGGAAGACCTTTTCCGAAAACTGCTCCTTCCTTACAATTCTGTTCATAAGTATGGTTGTTTTTTGGATAATTACACTCTCCTATATGCTGTGACGACCCTGCTCTGTCCCAAAGACAGAATCCTCCACCGGCCACCGACAGTTACAAGTTGCAAATTTAGGTAAAAATCATGAAAATGCCATACCACCGGCACAAAAAACGATGTAACCGGCAAGAACCGACCACCCTACGAACCAGCTACGAACCAGCCATACAATGGAATCATACAGATTCCGCATCCGAACAGAGCCCTGTTAACCACGTTTTCACTTCGATGTCATCCTGGCATACATCTCAAAGAGGGCGGCAACGCACTCCGACTCGGTCATCTTGGTGGAGAAGCCGTAGGCTTGCATCACGGCACGGTCGTTGTCCTGATGAGCCTTGCGCAGGTCGGCAGGCATAAGCACAGGGTCGTAAAGGTCGGCAAGCGAAGAGTCGGGATAGTTAGCCCTGGCATCGAGTATGGCCTGTGCCGTGCGCTCTATCTGTGCCACTATTGAAGATGCTGGGGGTGTGGGCGTCTCGCCCGCACAATCTGACGCAACGACTGGGGGTGTGGGCGTCTCGCCCGCACATCGCCGCATGGCATATATTTCACAGGCGGTTCTTAAACTTTCTTGTGCGCAATGTGCGGGCGGGACACCCACCCCCCCAGCCTCCACACCCCCGGCAGCGACGGAGCACCACGGCCAAGTGGAAGGGGTATCGGCAAGGCCTGCCTTTATGGGGTCATTGTCTATATAGTCAATGGCATTCTTCAAGTGCTTTTCGTCTCTGATGAAACGGTCGAAGTATTCTGTCATCCAGAAGTCGCCTGTGCGGTGAAGCACCTTGTTTGCCTCATGGGCAGAATATGAACGCCAAGAATGTATGATATCAGACAGACTGCTTCCCTGATATACATTTATCAATACGTGAACGTGGTTGGGCATTATGCACCATCGTATAAGGTCGTAACGTTTGCCGTCAAAGTGCTCCAATGCAGTCTTTACTATATTGGCAACACGTTCATCCCTTAAGAAACATTGCCCGAAGCCGGCATCCTCGTATTGGTCGATAAGCTGCTTCATGTGTTCCCTTCTTGCACGTGCCTCAAGTGAAGTATCGTCTTCAAGCAGTTGCTTCCATTGCGCAATGACATCTTTGGGGACAGAATCGTACAAGCGGAAAGTCAGGACCTGTAATCCTCGATTTTCCAAATGGGGCAGATACTTGCGGTAATGGAAGTCCTTTATCTCTGCTGAGGGCACTGGGGGTGTGGGCGTCTCGCCCGCACATCGCCGCATGGCATATATTTCACAGGCGGTTCTTAAATTTTCTTGTGCGCAATGTGCGGGCGAGACGCCCACACCCCCAGCCACACCCCCAGCCACACCCCCAGTGGCAGGCCACGGGAAATTGTTATAAACAATGTCCTTGGAATATCGGTAGCGCATCTCCAATCTTCCACATACCGCCCTCATCCATGCCATGTGGACATTACTCTCCAATATGCCGAAATGATAGAGTGTGGCGTTGGGGATTAGATGAACGGCATCACTCGCAAATACACCTTTTTCGATAAAACCCATCGGCACATACCTTCTTTTTTCAGATGATACCCTTGGCACTATTATCGAAGCTCCATCCGGCATATTCTCTACATGAAATCTTGTCGGCTTGTCAGCGAGTTTTCTTGTTCCCTCGCTCTTGCTTTGCAATCGCAATTCCCTGACATTCTCAACTCTCTTCTTGCAGTGGGGCATACGTTGTATTTCCGCTGGCGAACAGTCACCGAGCCACAGGCAATAGCGAGGTCTTTGATGAATAAACTCCTCAGAGCCATACCATTTATGGAAAAGCGGAGCAGACAGAGGCTCTTGCTTAATGAATGCCTCCATCTCCTCTTTCTCAAAGAGATAATTGCCTCCGTCGATAGGTTTGTTGCCTATTCCGATATTTGGCACATCCGCCAAAGGTTTGCTCCTACTATATATAAAGGTGTCGGGAGATTCCACGAGATAAGGATTGATATGGCTCACCCGCTTGCATTGGTCTCCGTCGAAAAGCAAAGGTTGGATTGTCTTGTCGTAACTGAAACCGATAATCACGCAATGCACGTGAGCCTTGAGATTTGCCTCGCTGTCCCATCGGAATGTGCGGTGGGCGAAGTTGATAGTCAGACCTTCCGCCATCAGAGGTGCCCACAGGTTTGCCACCTGCTCGCCTTGCGACACGGAGTTGGTTGACACGAGAGCAGCCCTCGTCTTTGTTCCTTTCATCAACTCAGCCGCTTTCTTATACCAGCAGCAGACATAGTCGAGATTGCCCACGTTTTTCCATTTTGCGCCGAAGATTCTGACTACGTCTTCCTTTTGGGCTTCAGACATGAGGCGTGCGCCTACGAAGGGAGGATTGCCAATAATGAAAAGAGCTGGGGGCTGCGCATTGGCCGCAGGCGATGCGGATGCCTCTGGGGGTGTGGGCGTCTCGCCCGCACATGTCTGCATGGCATGTCTTTCCGAGGTGGTTTCCGCATTACCCGGTCCGTAGAGTGCGGGCGAGACGCCCACACCCCCAGTGCCCGCACTGCCGTTGATGATGGACAGCCAATCAGTGGTCAGCGAGTTGCCCTCATGGATGTTGGCATAGGATTTGAGAGGGAGGAAGTCTATTTCCTGACTGATTATGCGCTCCGTCTCGGCAAGCATCTGCGCCTCGGAAATCCACAGGGCTGTTGTTGCCACCTCAACGGCGAAGTCGTTTATCTCAATACCGTAGAACTGGTTAATCGACACCTTGATGGGATTGTCGAAGGCGTTGAGCTGCTCACTGCCGTAGATGAGTTTGATGACCTCGTTCTCCAAGCGTCGGAGCGAGATGAACGTCTCGGTGAGGAAATTGCCCGAACCGCAGGCAGGGTCGAAGAATGTGAGAGAGGCAAGCCTCTGCTGGAAATCCTTCAATCGTGGATTGCGCTTCTTGATTACAGTTTCCTCCTCTATCTCAGCAAGTTCACGCCTCAAATCATCGAGAAACAGGGGATCGATAACCTTGTGTATATTCTCTATCGAAGTGTAGTGCATACCGCCCGAACGACGTGTCTCGGGATTGAGCGTGCTCTCGAACACACCTCCGAAGATAGTGGGCGAGATGGCGCTCCAGTCGAAATCCATCGAGGCATGTTGAAGCAACACATCACGCATACCATCAGTAAATTGCGGAATCTCTATCTCCTCGGCAAACAGTCCACCGTTGGTATATGGAAAAGCCTTTAGGTCGTCGTCGAGATAGCGGCTTCGCTTATCCTCGGGAGTATTCAGAGTCTGGAAAAGGTCGATCATCGCCCTGCGCATGTCCTTGGCAGAGAACTGGCTCAGATAATCGTGGAACATGTCGTGCGAACCGAATATTCCCGCATCCTCGGCATAAAGGCAGAAAACGAGGCGCACGCATAGGATATTCAGGCAGCGCAGTGTCTCCTTGTCTCTCTCGCCGTATGCTCCGAGCAGAGCGTCGTAGAGTTTGCCGACAATCTCGCCCGCCTTCATCGACACTTCCAGTTCCTTCTGCAAATGTTCGTTGCCTTGCACCACAAGAAATTGCAAGCGGTAGTATTCCTTGCCCAAATCCTTCAGCAATATCCGTTGCGGCTCTCCCTTGGGATTCTCCATGTCATAGACATCAAATTCGGCAAAATTGCACGTCACAATCCATCGCGGATGTTGCGACACGGGCAATGCAGTCATATATCGCTGAGCCTGTTGGAATGGGTTGAGCATCGACCCGTCGCTCTGCTTGATGGGCTTGCGGAGGTCCTTGCCAAGCGATTTCTGCTCAATCATCACCTTCGTCGAAGGTATGACAACATCAATAAACGAAGTGTTATCGAGTTGCGCCTGTTGTTCAAACCTGATGAATGTCGATGGATTTTCCACGCCATACACCTCTGTGAGAAGTTCCGTCCAGAACACCTGGCTCTCGCCCTTCTCATATCCCCGTCCTGCCCATCTCTCGGCGAATGCCTTGGCCTGGGCAGCCTGCTGCTTTTCCGATTTCATGGTTGCTGAATTTTCCTGTTTGGTATGCAATGTACAAAGTTAACGCTTTTCCATTGAAAACGTGTGACTAAGGCAAAAAAAGACATAGGGGAATGGCCCTCTCTATCTACTCCCGGAAAAGGAAAGCCCTCTCCAACCACTCCTGCCTGGGAGGAAACAAGCGCTTGCGGGGCATTTACTTCAATGCGGAACTGTCCAGGCGCAACGTCTGGGGGTGTGGGCGTCTCGCCCGCACTTCCCGCACCGTCCCACAATAAAGCATCATGGTGACATTGACTGGGCTGTCTGGCAATGTGCGGGCGGGACGCCCACACCCCCAGCTTCCGGAAATCAAAGTGTCAGAATTTCAACTATTTTTCTTACACTTTGATTTTTCAGTACTTTGAAAAACAGGCTGTTTGGGGCCGATTTTCATGTTAATAAGTGCAAAAAGTCGGTTTTTTGCACAAAACGGAAAAATTAGTTAAGTGTTAGGGGGGAAACACTTAACTGTTTCCAGAAAATTAGTTAACTATTTTCGATCCGGCACTTAAGTGTTTTTGAGGAAAAACTTAACTGTTTCGGGGCAAAAACTCAGGTTTTTTGGCCTCAAAACCACGATTTTCCGGCCAAAAGTGCGGAAAAAAGGGTTTGAAAACTGCACAAACCGGGCGTTTTGTGCATGAATTTAACGGATTTTAGGTTAAAATCAGACGGTTTTTGTTAACACTTTTCGCCTGTAAAAATTTATCCAGTTGATTATCAACGGTTTACAAAACAGGTCTCCGAGACCCGAAATTTCCGCTGGCGCGCAAAAATCCGCTTTCGCCAGAATCTTCAAAAATGGCCGGAAAATCAAAGTGTAAGCAAAACTGTTAAAATTCTGACACTTTGATTTTCGGGAGCTGGGGGTGTGGGCGTCCCGCCCGCACATTGCAAGTCAGGTACTGTCATCATGGCATTTTTATTGCGGGACGGTGCGGGAAGTGCGGGCGAGACGCCCACACCCCCAGTGGCTGCGCCTTGACGGTCCTGCATTGAGGCGAATGCCTCGCAGACACTTGTTCCCTCCCACCGGGGAGGGTTAGGACGTGCCTTAGGGTGAACCTTTCGGGTGGTTCCTGCAAACGTCTTCCTATCGGAGCAGTGCCTCTTCAAGCGCTTCCGGAGTACAACTCTGCTGGGTTCCGGTTGTCATGTCCTTCAGCGTGAGGCAGCCGTTCTTCATCTCATCTTCACCGACAAGCACCACGTACGGAATGTTCCTTGCATTGGCATAGGCCATTTGCTTCTTCATCTTTGCCGCATCGGGATAGATTTCCACACTGATGCCCGCCTGGCGTAACTGCCGTACAACGGGAAGGCAAAAAGCAGTTTCCTCATGTCCGAAATTGATGAACAGCACCTGAGTGGCCTGAAGGGTTTCCTGCGGATAAAGGTCGAGAGTATTGAGCACATCATAGATTCTGTCTGCCCCGAAGGAGATTCCCACACCGCTCAGTCCCGGCATGCCGAAGATGCCTGTAAGGTTATCGTATCGTCCTCCTCCTGCAATGCTCCCCATCGGTGTATCCAGGGCCTTGACCTCGAATATGGCACCGGTGTAGTAGTTCAAACCACGTGCAAGAGTGAGGTCAAGCTGTATGGTATTGTTCAGCCCTACCCGGGTGAGCGTGCTGAGGATGAACCGCAGTTCCTCCACACCCTTCAACCCTGTGTCAGAATCCTTCAGGACCTCTGCTATGGTCTGCAGCTTCTGCTCGTTCGTTCCAGCCAGTGACAGTATGGGCTGCAGTTTTTCAATGGCCTCCACGCTCAGTCCACGCTCGGCCAGTTCAGCCTTGACATGTTCCATGTCTGTCTTGTCCAGCTTGTCTATTGCAGTCGTTATGTCAATGATCTTGTCGGCCTCTCCTATGGTTTCAGCTATTCCGGTAAGGATCTTGCGGTTGTTTATCTTCAGCTGCACCCGGATTCCGAAAGCCGTGAACACCGTATCGACAATCTGCATCAGCTCGACCTCGTTAAGGAGAGAATCGGAGCCTACGACATCGGCATCACACTGATAGAACTCGCGGTAGCGTCCTTTCTGGGGGCGGTCGGCTCTCCATACAGGCTGGATCTGATACCTGCGGAAAGGCAGCTGAAGTTCATCCCTGTGCATGACCACATACCGTGCAAACGGTACGGTCAGGTCGTATCTCAGGCCTTTCTCGCACAGTCTTGAAGACAATCTGAGCGACTGTCGCGCTGCAAGTTCTTCATCTGATATGCCGTTAAGATAGTCACCACTGTTCAGTACCTTGAACAGCAGCTTGTCTCCTTCTTCTCCATATTTTCCCATAAGCGTATTGAGCGTCTCCATGGCCGGTGTCTCAATCTGCTGGAAGCCGTATAACGAGTACACACGCTTGATGGTGTTGAATATGTAATTGCGCTTTGACATCTCCATGGGAGAGAAATCGCGCGTGCCTTTTGGTATATTGGGTTTCTGTGCCATAGCTGTTATCTGATGATTGTCTGTGCGCGGTCAGGGCCAATTGAAATGATCTTTATCGGAGTCTGCAGTTCTGCCTCAAGGAACTCGACATAGTTGCGGAAAGCATCGGGGAACTGGGTTTCAGCTGTCATGTGTGTCATGTCTGTCTGCCATCCGGGCAATTCCTTGTAGATAGGCTCGATGCCCTGCTGTATGTCGTATGGGAAGTCACGTGTGACCACACCGTCCTTGCGGTAGGCCACACACGCCTTGACCACCGGGAAGGTGTCAAGGACATCGCTCTTCATCATGATAAGCTGCGTCACTCCGTTAATCATGATGGCATAACGCAACGCCACAAGGTCAATCCAGCCACAACGGCGTTCCCTTCCCGTCACAGCTCCATACTCATGGCCCAGGTCCCTGATGAGCTTACCGGTTTCATCGAACAGTTCTGTAGGGAATGGGCCTGCACCGACACGGGTACAATAGGCCTTCATTATGCCATAGACCTCGCCGACCTTGTTTGGCCCGATGCCTAAACCGGAACATGCTCCGGCACAGATGGTATTGGAAGAAGTGACAAAAGGATAACTGCCGAAGTCAACATCCAGCATTGTCCCTTGAGCACCTTCACACAACACAGACTTTCCCTCGGACAGCAGCCTGTTGATTTCATGCTCTCCGTCAACAATGGGGAACTGCTTGAGATACTCGACACCCTCCATCCATTTCCGTTCAACATCCGTGATGTCATAATCTGTATAGCCCATTGCGTTCAGCATCTGCTCATGACGGGCTTTATGGGCAGCGTACTTTTCCTCAAACCCTTCAAGGATATCGCCGACACGGAGACCTTGACGGCTGACCTTGTCTGTATATGCAGGTCCGATACCCTTACCTGTAGTGCCTACCTTGTCCTTTCCCTTGGAGGCCTCTATCGCAGCGTCAAGGACACGGTGGGTGGGCATTATGAGATGTGCCTTGCGGGATATGCGAAGCCTTGACTTCAGCTCATGACCACTGCGTTCCAACGCCATTGCCTCGTCCATGAACAAGTCTGGAGCAAGGACAACGCCATTGCCAATGACATTTACCTTCCCGCCTTGGAAGATTCCTGAAGGCACACTACGCAGTACATACTTCTGTCCTTCAAACTCCAATGTATGCCCGGCATTAGGACCTCCCTGGAACCGTGCTATAACGTCATAAGAAGGTGTAAGAACATCTACAACCTTGCCTTTTCCTTCATCGCCCCACTGCAGTCCGAGCAGGACATCTACCTTTCCTTTTTTCATTTGCTGTTATTCTGTTTTGATGTTGTTTTCTTCTGTTCTTCTGACATGGATTTCTGGCATTTCTTGCATAATCCCTTTATATATATGGTGTAACTGTCCATGGAAAACCTCGGAATACGCACACCGTCAAGCATACGGGTCAACACGGGCATCTGTATTTCCTTGGTATGGCCACACGAGATACAGGTCAGAAAACAATAATTGCCCTCATTACGGCAAGCCTCATAACAAACCCTTTGCTGAAAGACATGTCGCTCCACCAGCCTGAGCCGTGTGAACAGTCGCATGGAATTGTATAGCGTGGCTCGGCTCACCCTGAATCCACTTCTGTCCAACTCTGCGCTCAACTCAGAAGGAGTGAATTTTCCCTCGATATTATAGACAGCATCGAGCACGGCAAAACGTTCCGGTGTCTTGCGGCAATGATTTGCCTCAAGATATCCCGTGAGAATGCGCTGGGCACTTTCTCTGTTTTTCTTTTCTCTCATTCTTTCTTGTCCGCAAAGGAATAAGAAGCCTTATTGCCTGTCTGCCAATAAAAAAGGCAACCGTCTTCTTATTTGTATTTCTCAATCAATCCTCTCGCCCTCTCATCACCAAGTTCCTCTGCTTTGGACAAAGCTTCCAGACCCTGTTCCTTCTGATTGTCATGAATAAGCGCAATCCCCTTGATGATGTATGCATCAGCATATTCTGGTGCGAAACTGATACACAAGTCTGCAGTCTTCACTGCGTCCTTAACCATATTGACCCTCAACTGTAACGATGCGAGCTCTGCATAATAGGTAGGTTCACGGGGGTTAAGGACCGCAGCGTGGGCAATATCGTTGAGTGCTTGCTGGAACTGCTTGACTTGCATCTCACATTTATATCTGGTATAATAGAAAGCATGACTTGCACGGCCTAACATCAGTGTATCGTACCGATTGTATTCCGCCAAGGCCTTCCGGTATTCCCCGGCTTCGTCAAGCACCTGACCTTTAGCCAGAACAAAGGGAGCCGGGCTTTCTGTTGCCGACTGGGAAGCAGCAACGACAGCACTATCGAGCAAAGCTATGATTTCTGACACAGGAGCGGATAACTGTGTCTTACATTGTGCCGCCTCAAAGAACAGTTCACCATTGCGGAGAGGAGAACGTGTCAGATCCATGAACTGGCTGTAGGCATCTTCAAAGGCACTCTGCGAGAAGCAGATCTGAGCCTGCAAATGCCTATAAGTAGGCTGAGGGCTGATGGAACAGGCTTTCTGCACCTCTTCCATAGCCTTCTGCAGACTCCAGTCCTGATAGACAGAGTCCGTACTGTAGATCATTTTCTGATAAATGATTTTGGCATACTCGAAATGTGCATCAGCTTTATCTGTGGCTTGTTTCAATCCCTGCTGCATCGTTTCATCAGCCTGGGCATAAAGACCTTTCACCATATAATTCTGCGCTTTGGCTACATAACCGTCTATCTCATTAGGAAATTGTGCAATAAAGTCGTCTATATACTGGGAATGCTTGAGCGAATCCTTGCGTTCAGTTGACATCATAAGCATGACCAATGCCTGTTGTTTATCCTTTGGCATATCAAGACGAATGGAAGTCTGCCTGAGAACCGGATTGATGATGGCCATAGAGTCTAAAGCCAGACTATTGACAAAACGAACATCTGTGGCATGAAGTTTATTGTCTGAACGTTGGAGCATGGCCAAGACCTCTCCCTTCGCATTTACCAACGGACTACCATCTACGTCTGTCGGTGCTTCCTCAGCACATACATAGTAGGCATAACCATCCATGAAGGTCTCTATTTTCTGAAGCGTAAGCGGAGCAATTGCAGATTTACTGGAACCACTGCTGACCATCCAGGTTTTCTCATTTTCAGAGGCTGTCGCAACCGCTATCCTGACAGGGGACATCTTTCCCTCTACACGGAACTTGCAGACATCATAAAGTTCATTGGCACCTATCACAGACCTCACCTCAGCTTGACGACCTGAAGCATCAGTAACCGTTGCACGTACAGCACCGACAAATGGTTTCCAAGTACTTACAGCCTCACCGCCAGTTCCTGTATAAAAACCTGTTGATGATGATTTGATTTCCCCGTTCTTATCGTATGTAGTAAGTCTGAAAACTGACTTTGCGACATTCTTCACCGCTGAAGACTGTGCATGGATTCCCATATAAGGGCATATCGCCAACATTGCGGCGAAAAGCATTCGTCTGGTCATAATCCTATTCTGATTCAAAATTCTGATTGTTCAATAATGACTTTGCATTGTCTATGGCTGCGGCCGTAATGGTAGAACCGCTCAACATCTGTGCAATTTCCGTAACCCGTTCTGTTTCTGACAATATGCTCATCGAACTTGTCGTCACTCCATTGTATTCTTTTTTCGCCACCTTATAATGACACCCTCCCATTGCAGCAATCTGCGGAAGATGGGTGATACTTATAACCTGACGGCCATTTCTGCCCATTTCACGCATCATTCGTGCCATCTGCTCCGCTATGCGTCCGCTGACACCGGTATCGATTTCATCAAATATTATTGTCGGAAGATCTGCGGCTGAGCTAAGCATGGACTTCAATGCAAGCATCACACGGGCAACTTCTCCTCCTGAGGCAACCTGGGCTATGGGCTGAAGGGCAGAACCTGCATTGGCACTAAACAGGAAAGTCACATTATCTGCACCTGAATCAGTCAAAGGTGTCTCATCCAGATTGATTCTGAACGATGCATTCCGCAATTCTAATGGAGCTAACTTCCTGACCAGCTCAGTTTCCACATCATGGGCTGCCTTACGACGAGCAGCTGTGAGTATGCCTGCTTTTGACAGGCACTCTTCTTTCAGCATACGCTCCTTACCTTCCAGTTCCTGTAACTGTTCCTCCCCATTATCTATCTGGCCAATTTGTCGCTTCAGGTCCGAGAGCTTGTCCAGGAGCAGACTGATACTATCCATTTTATACTTCTGCTGGAGCGTATATATTGTGTCTAACCGGTTTGCTACCTGTTCAAGCAGCCCAGGATCGAAATCCACATTTTCAAGTCCGTTAGTCACTTCCTGTGCAATATCCTTCAACTCTATATAGCAGGAATCAATCCGTCTGTTCCATTCATCGGCTTCAGGATATACCGTTATTCCTTCAAATACGGACACCAATGAGCGCAATGTATCAACAACTCCCGTTTCGTCCGTATCAAGCATACTTTTTGCCCTGTACAGTGCCGACTTGATTTCCTCGGCATGCTCCATTACTTTGCTCTGGGCTTCCAGGCGTTCCTGTTCACCATCTTCTAGCTGAGCATCGCTGAGCTCCTTGTACTGAAAACGCAAAAAGTCCTCTGCTTCGCGGTTCCTTTCAAGCACAGACCTCAGTCGAGACACTTCCTGCCGTGTCCGGCTATATTGTGCAAAAGAATCCTGATAGTCTGACAACACCTGTCCTGTATGTCCAACAGTGTCAAGTACACTCATCTGGAAATTCTCTTCACTGAGCAGCAGATTCTGGTGTTGGCTGTGTATATCTATCAGGTGCTCGCCCAATACCTTCAGTACACCAAGGCCCACAGGAGTATCATTGACAAACGCACGGCTCTTTCCTGCCGCACTGATTTCCCGGCGCACAATACACTCTTCAGCCAACTCATCGAGTTCATTGTCCTGAAACAGTTGCTGCAAACGGCACACAGCGCAATGGCTGACATCAAAAACAGCCTCGACAATGCATTTTGGGCGTCCTTCCTTGACCATGCGTATATCAGCCCGGTTGCCAAGCAGCAACCCCAAAGCTCCCAGCACGATACTCTTGCCCGCACCGGTTTCACCCGTAATGACCGAGAAGCCTTCGCCAAAACTGATGTCCAGCTCATCTATGAGCGTAAAGTCCTTTATATATAGATGCTTTAGCATGAGTGTTTATTCCTTTATTTTCTGCCACATGTTATTCTGGCTGGCATTGATAGAAAAGAGAATATCATATACAGACTCCTTTTCCTTGGAGTTGCCTTTTCCCTTGTATATATTGACAAGCTCATCACGCTTGTAATCCGTCCATATCTGGGGCAAAAGGCTCATGGGCTTGTCTTCGTGGCACGTCTTCAGTTCCCTCTCCAGCGTAGTCGTAACATTTGTCCGTCCACGTTCCACATTATTGGCCATTTCATCCAGCCCGAGCCTGTAGTAATTATATTGCAGTTGTCTGAACGGCCTCATGGCGCCATCAAGATAGTCATTGATAATTGCAAACCGGTTACGGTCGCTGTCGAACGCTTTCCATCCCGTGAAACTGAGATTCTGTGCATTATTTGCCAGATTCATGCAGCGTTGCAAGACATCTTCCCCACCCATCGGCGAGAATGTATCGAGGTCAAGTCCTATGATCAGATAAGCATAATAGGCCATCAATGCCGTGAGCTGGTTGTCGATGATCTCCTCATTGTATTGCAGTTCATCATATTGTATATACTCGAAGTTGAAATCGTTGTCCACATTATTATATATGGTCGAGGTATAGGCCGAATTATACACAGGCCTGTTGGCCTGTATGGTAGCCTTACAGGTGAACGTGTTTGATTCCTTGTCGTATTTGGTCACTGTGATATTGAAGCTACAGGCTATGCGTTCGTTCTTCTGGAACTGCAGGTTCGTCCACTGTCTGTCATTCAGGAACTGGGTAAGTTTCTCCTGCAACTCATCAAAAACACTTACATCAGACCCCTGAACCTGTGTCCTGTTAATAATGACCTTAGCATTCAGTTCCTGTCCGTGTACGGAAGTAACGTGAATGCTCCAGATGAAGAGCGCAAGGAATGACAGTATGCGGTTCATTTCAATATCATGTTATAGGGTAAGACCTTTTCCAACTCATCCACAATGTCCACAGCCACCTCATGCTTCGACTTCACGGGATAGGAAGTCTCTCCATGGCGACCGATAATGACTACTTGGTTGTCATCAGACTGGAAGCACGTGCCCTTGTTGCGTAGGCTGTTGAGCACAACGAGATCAGCATTCTTCTTCTGCATCTTGTGCCTAGCATTTTCCATCTCGTCATCGGTTTCCAATGCAAACACCACCAGCGTCTGCCCCGGCTGTCTAGATGCACCCAAAGCCGATGCGATATCCTGTGTGGGCTTGAGCCGAAGAATCAAGTCGTCCTTTTCACGCTTTATCTTCCTGTCTGCCATGGTTTCCGGGCGGAAATCGGCCACCGCAGCCGAAAGGATGGCCACATCGGCTGTGCTGAACACGGCTGTAGAGGCATTGTACATTTCCTCGCAACTCTCCACATCAATGCGCTTCACGCCACAAGGAGTGCCCAGCGATACAGGACCGGCCACGAGTGTCACCTCAGCTCCCCGCCGCGCACACTCAGCGGCAATGGCAAATCCCATCTTTCCAGAAGAATAGTTGCCGATGAACCTCACGGGATCAATCTTCTCGAACGTGGGACCGGCCGTGATGAGCACACGCTTGCCACGCAAGGGCGACTGCTGTGCCTGTGCGGCAAAGAAATCAGCCAGCACACGCACAATCCGTTCCGGCTCCTCCATCCTGCCCTTCCCCACCAGCCCACTGGCCAAATGGCCTTCCTGCGGTTCTATGATATGGTTGCCGTAGGAACGTAAGGTGCGCAGACTAGCCTGTGTTGAAGGGTGGCGAAACATGTCAAGATCCATAGCCGGAGCCACGAATACAGGTGCTTTCATGGAGAGATAGGTGGTGATGAGCATATTGTCGGCTATACCGTGTGCCATCTTGCCCAAGGTAGAGGCCGTACACGGCGCAACAAGCATGGCATCGGCCCAGAGACCGAGATCCACATGAGAATGCCAAGAGCCGTCACGACGCGAGAAGAACTCGCTGACCACGGGCCTGCCTGTAAGGGTGGACAGTGTGAGCGGTGTAATGAATTCCTTTCCGGCAGGTGTAATGACCACCTGCGTCTCAGCCCCCCTCCTTGCCAGTTCCCTGATGATATGGCATGCCTTGTAAGCTGCGATTGAACCTGTTATACCTAAAACTATCCTTTTCCCTTCCAGTATGTTCATTTCCTGTTGAATTCTTTCAGGCGTATGCGTGTGAGCACCTGCTTGGTGTTATTGGTGAACTCTCCGTTCATTATCCAGTTATAGTAGCTGGGGTCGCGCCGCAACACATCGACTACGGGCTGACCCTTGTACTTGCCGAAGTTGAAGCATTCCACCCTGACCGTATTTCCCTGGCCGCTCTTGACTTCACGCCACACTATCCTGCCGGCAAAGTCCACATTGTCGTTCTGCCTGGAGAAGGCTGCCAGCGCATCCATATCGTTGGGCAAGCGTCGGTCGGGTTCCTCCTGTGTTTCAGGATTGTACATGTCGAGCTGGCCTTGCAGCACGAGGTAGGTAGCCTCTGTGTCCTGGTCGGCTCTATGGGCTTGGAAATCCTCCTCCATTTTCCGCCCGCAATAGAACTTGTAGGCTGCCGCAAGGTTCCTGCGCTCCATCCGGTGGAATATGGTCTGAGCGTCTATGAGACGACAGTGCGAGAAGTCGAAGTCGGTTTCGGCACGCAGGAACTCCTCGGCCAGCATGGGAATGTCGAAATGATTGGAATTGAACCCGGCAAAGTCGCAATTGCGAAAAGTCTCGCAAAGCATCGGTGCGATGTCCCTGAACGTAGGGGCATTGGCCACCATATCGCTGGTGATGCCTGTCAGGGCTTCCACCTCTGCGGGAACAGGGCGACCGGGGTTCACGAGTATGTTCTCCCGTTCTTCCCGTCCGTCCGGATGGACCTTGATATAGGATATCTGGATGATGCGGTCGTTCACGACATCAAGCCCGGTTGTTTCCAGATCGAACACAACCAGGGGCTTAGAAAGATGGAGCTTCATGCCTTTCAGTCGTTAAGCAACATGGGCATGATGAGCATCAGCACATCCTCGTTCTCGGGCTGTGTCACAGGCATGATGATACCGGCACGGCTGGGGTCAGCAAGCTGGATGACCACTTCATCGCCGTCCATGTTGGTCAGGATTTCCGAAAGCGACCCTCCCTTGAACCCGATGTTCATGCTCTGTCCAGCATAATCGCACACCAGCGTTTCCTTGGCACTGGTGGAGAAGTCAATGTCCTCTGACGTAAGCTCGAGCTTTCCTGCCTCAATGTGCAGACGCACAAGCTGGCTGCTCTCGCTGGCGAAAGGAAGCACACGCCTCAAGGCACCGATGAGCGACCGACGGTCTATGGTAATCACATTGGGATTGTCCTGCGGGATGACCGAGTTGTAGTTGGGATAGCGTCCCTCAATGAGACGGCACGAAAGGCTGCCACCGTCGAACACTACCTCTGCGCTGCGGTCATAGAAACGTATGATGACATCGCCGTCTGACTTGGTCATGACGTTTTTCAGGAGCGATGCGGGTTTCTTGGGCAATATGAAGGAGGCCGGAACCTCCGTGGTGATGCTGAAGAGCTTGTTGCGCACCAGTTTGTGCCCGTCGCTGGCCACAATGGCCAGACAGTCGGGAGTCAGGTCGAAATATACTCCGTTCATCACGGGGCGAAGCTCGTCCTGGGCCGTGGCAAACAGTGAGCGCGACAGGTTCTCAAGCAAACGGCCGGAATCTATGACGATGACATTGGCATTCTCGGGCATTGGCTGCACACGCGGGTATTCATCCGCATTCTGGGCACACAGCTGGTACATACCGTTCTGGTAGAGCACCTTCAGTGCCAGAGTTTCCTGGTCAAGGTCAAAGATGAGCGGCTGCTCGGGCAACTCCTTGACAGCATCGAGAATGGTGCGGTTGGGCAAAGCGAAAGCACCGTTTCCGTCGCAGCTTTCAAGGCTGATGGCAGAACACATGACATTCTCGCTGTCACTGCTTGTGATGGTCAGACTGTCATTGGCCACTTCAAACAGGAAACAATCCAGGATCGGGAGTGAATTCTTGCTGTTGATCACTCTTGCGAGTGCTTGCAGACGGCTGTTGAGCACGCTGCTTGATACTGTAAATCTCATTGTATTTCGCTTATATTTTTCAATTTTTACACAATCTGCTAAAGTAGGCACAAAAATACAAAAAAGCCTCGGGTAAAACAAAAAATACACGGAAAAGTTTCTGAATTTAGAAGTATTTTACTAATTTCGCATTCGAAACAAGTTTCAGGGCTTCCTCCTATTTTAAATAAGGAAACATTATTCATTAATCATCATAAAAAACAACAAATGGAATTACAAGGTAAAGTAATCGCGGCACTCCCTGAAAGGAGCGGAGTGTCAGCACGCGGCGACTGGAAAGCACAGGACTTCGTGATAGAGACCCATGAGAACTATCCGCACAAGATGGTATTCTCCGTCTTCGGCGCAGACAGGCTGGCACGCTTCAACATACAGATTGGCCAGGAGGTCCTGGTATCGTTCGATATCGATGCACACGAATATCAGGGACGCTGGTTCAACAGCATCCGTGCCTATGACGTGCGCCTTGTGGACCCGGCAAGCGTGGGTGCCATACCGGCCCCGCAGGATGACCCGTTTGCAGCCCCAGCACCACAGCCCTTTGCACAGCCCGCACCGCAGGCTGCACCCGTGCAGCCCGCCGCTGAAGGTGGTTCGGCCGAAGACGACCTGCCATTCTGAGCACGCAGACCCATACCAAGGGAAAAGTTCCAGACCGACACGCTTCGGTCTGGAACTTTTTTTATTTTGCCTCCACCAAGGCAGAACTGTAAGACTTGGATGTACACCACGCCCAAAGTGAGGTGGACGGAGTGGCACAAGGACGGTATGACAGGAGGATTAGCAAAGGAAACAAATTGACATATTAATTTGCTTATATTGACTTAATACGAGAATCAGGATGTACTTTGAAAAAGCCAATTGTTGCCAACATTTTGACTTAGTTCCTCCTTGTCCTAATATGTGGCATATTTAATGTATTCCAACCTTGAATCTGTTTCAGGTCGTTTTACTTGATAAGTTTCTCCACATCCGTTAAGCAAAATCAAATCGGGCTCAGAAGATATAAAAGACCAATAGACACCTCCATTAGGGTCAAACACACAGGAGTTTGGGTTGAATTTGCTGTCATCAATCTCTATGTTGCTTTTGGTGAATGTATAATTATGAGGATGAATATACATAGTGTATTCACCTGAATTATTGTTTTTCATCATACGTATGTTCTGAAAAAACAATGTGCCGAGATTGTTGTGTCTCGTTGCGGCCGCACGAATATAGGTTATGGAAGAACTCACCATATATATAAACATATGCCGGTTTGTATTTATCTCACAATATAGATTAACGTGAGTTCGATGAAATCTAAGTGTCTGTAAACTGCCCCTGTACACAGCCATTTACACAATTTCCCCTTTCCCGCCATTCCGCCACACCGCCTGCCCCGCCATCCTTGAAGCGGAAAGCGGAACCGGAAACAGTGAACTGGAAAGTCCGTAATAGTGAAGTCCAATCTTCCAAAAACCGAAGTGCAATCTGTAGTTCACGGCGTGAACACTATATTCCACGCCGTGAACTACAGATTGCAGTTAAGGGCTGGAAACCTTTCACTTCACTATTACGGACTTTCCAGTTCACTGTTTCCGGTTTTGATTTCCGCCCGGACAGACTGACCTGTCCCGTTGGTCATAAGGTACTTTTTGTAAGATTACGTGAGTTCGATGAATTCAAAATAGGCTCAGCTGTGTCATCAAAACACCTTTCATGTTGTTTTTAAGTTTGGTGATAAGCTGTATGCCGTCCACGGACAGGCGTTGGAAAAGGTTCTTGCTGATATAGCCTTTGTCTGCGACCAACTTCCCGTATATGAATTCAATGAAGGCCTTGTATTGTTAAGGAAGAATTGGAAGCGAGGGGAATATCCCAAAAAGAATTCGCCTCACGTACAGGTATCTCATACACAATGCTGAATGAGATTCTCAATAGCAAGCGTCCTATTACATGTGAAGTAGCCCTTGTCATGGAGGCGGCTTTGGGTATTGTTTCTCTTATAAAAGGGAGTGAAGCATTCTGACTGCCACTATACGACCATCTTGGATTTCATTGATTCAGCTTCCGGAAGTGACAAGTCTCTCCGTACAGACAACCATGTTGTCGTCTGCATGTGAGGTGTTTGCCTTATGCGCGACTGTCCATGCGCAGCCACTGGGGGTGTGGGCGTCCCGCCCGCACTTCTCACACCCTCCTGCAATAAAATATCATGCCGACAGTACATGACTTGCGATGTGCGGGCGAGACGCCCACACCCCAGCTCCCGAAAATCAAAGTGTCAGTTTTTTAACACTTTTGCTTACACTTTGATTTTCCGAGGTTTTTAAAAACAGACGGTTTTTGGACGGTTTCCGTGTTAATAAGTGTAAATTGTCGGTTTTTTGCACAAAACGGAAAAATCAGTTAAGTGTTAGGGGGGAAACACTTAACTGTTTCCAGAAAATTAGTTAACTATTTTCGTTCCGGCACTTAAGTGTTTTTGAGGAAAAACTTAACTGTTTTGGGGCAAAAACTCAGTTTTTTTGGCCTCAAAACCGCGATTTTCCGGCCAAAAGTGCGAAAAATGGGGGCTGAAAACTGCACAAAACGGCTGTTTTGTGCATGGATTTAAGGGATTTTATGTTAAAATCGGACGATTTTTATTAACATTCCCGTCCGTAAAAAAAATATCTTATTGATTATCAACGGTTTGCAGAAGAGGCCTCCGGAACCCGAAAATTCCGCTGGCACGTAAGGATCCGATTCCGACCGATTTTTCAAAAGTTCCTGAAAAATCAAAGTGTAAGCAAAAATGCACAAATTCTGACATTTTGATTTTCAACTCTAATGACTCTCCTACCTCAGAATGCCCTCAAATTACGGTATCCTCCCCGGGGAGGGTTATGGTGGGCTTTAGGGTAAACCTGATAGTGGGCCTAAGATGAACCAATGAACCGTGCAGACCTTGCAGTTTCCCTCCCTGATGAAGTTTTCGATAAAAACAACACAGATTCCAGAAAAAAACATTAAGTTTGCAGAAATTTTTACCTGAAATACAAACAACTATCTTATTTTATCAATTAACCATGAGATCAATATTAACTACATTTGCACTGGCATTCCTTCTTGCCCTATCGGCATCAGCCCAACCTAAAAGGGAAATCAGAAGTGTATGGCTGACAACCAACAATGGCCTTGACTGGCCGTCATCCACATTCACCATCAACCAGAAACGGTCGCTCACACAAATGCTTGACAAGCTGCAGAAAGCGCATTTCAACACAGTGCTGCTACAGGTGCAGTGCTACGGTGATGTGCTATGGGATTCGTCATACCAGCCTTCCATGCGCGTATTCACCGGAGACGGCAGCACCAACCTGACATGGGACGTGTCCAGGTTCGTCATCGACGAGTGCCATAAACGCGGCATGGAATGCCACGCCTGGATTGTGCCCTACCGCATTGGGTCGGCCGCAGGGGCGGAATACTACGCACAGAACCCCCGGAAACACATCCTGCTCACCCATCCGGAGTGGACGGTGCTCTTCAACAACCAGTACTATCTGGACCCGGGACTGCCGGAGGTGCGCAGCTATCTGCTCGATGTCTATCGGGAAATGATTGAGAACTACGATTTCGACGGCTCCAACTTTGACTATACACGTTATCCGGGTGCAGACTTCGACGACAATGCCTCGTATGCAAGATACGGGAACAACATGGACCGTGGCGACTGGAGACGGCAGAACATCAACACGTTCGTGCATGCGTTCTACGACATGGCCAAGGAAATAAAACCGGGATTCAAGGTAGGATGTGCACCCATCGGGACCTACAAACGGGCACCGGGCTACTCCAACATGGAGGCCTACGGCGTGTACCAGGACCCTGTGGAATGGGTGAACGCCGGAAAGCACGACCTGGTCGTCCCGCAGCTCTACTGGAACGAGAAATACGGATTCACCCCACACATGGAAATGTGGGCTGAGCTGACCTCCTGTTCACGCCACTTCGTAGCCGGTCTCGCCCCATACAAGATGCTGGACACAAACGACTGGGACGTGTCGGTCATTACCGACCAGATAGAAAAGGCGCGGGCTGCCAGAGGCTACTATGGCGCGTGTTTCTTCAGAACACAGCATGTCATCGGGCCGGAGGAAAGGGTGAAGCAACTCTATACCGAGCTGTCGGAAAACTACTACAAGTATCCGGCAAACATTCCGCCCATGGAATTCAACGGCATCACCCGGCCAAACAGCCCGCAGAACGTGAACTGCACGTATGCAGACGGCAAATATACATTGACATGGGACGCGCCGGAACCGGATGATGAAGACACACCCATCAAATACTATTGTGTGTATAACGCCGGACAGACCAGCGACATAGAGAACATGGAGAACTGCGTAGGCCACTACATCACGGAAAACAGCTTCACGTTCAGCAACGGGAACGAGAACCTGAGCCTGGCTGTCACTGCTTTCGACGTGAACTACTACGAAAGTGATCCGGTCATCGTCATTCCCACCGGCATTGCCAACAGTACCTTCATCGCCCATGCACTCGACATCACCCAAGAACGGATTTCAGCAGAGTTCGAGTCGGAAATCGCCACGGTCAAGATCGTTTCCACACAAGGCATGACGGTAGCCTCCTGTTTGCCGGGAAGCAACAGTTTCACACTTTCCATCGCCTCACTGCGCAAAGGTGTCTATCTGCTTACAGTCAAGGATGTGAACGGCAAGACATTCACCCGTAAATTCGTAAGGTAGCCACAGGAAACCACTTACACAAGAAGGCGGCTCCGGAACCATGAACAGTTCCCGAGCCGCCCTCTCATTCCGGCAGACTGTACCATACTACACGCTGTTGCCGTAAGCGTAGGTCAGCACATATTCATCGGTGCACTCATAATGAATGTCCAATACAGAGCCCTGCAGAAGATTCTCCAGCTTGACCACACCGCAGGAACAGGACGGGAATGGCCGTATGCGCATTTGCCCGAACATCAAGGACTGTCCGGAATAGAACTTGTAGGCCGTTTCCTTCGCACTCCAGCAAACCTGCAGCCCGGCAGTTCCGGCAGGATGCTCATCGCTGCGCAGGAAACGGCTTGCTACCCTCTCCACCCGGTCACTGGCATACTCCACATCCACAGCAACCGTCTGCGTTTCCGACAGGATCACGGCAACATACCCTTTTGTGTGGCTGATACTCAACTGATACCCATCCAGAACAGGCTTTCCCGAAGGCAGATGTCCGACAAAGAGGTCGCTCCTGAGGGTCATGGCATGAAGCAGGGCATAGACACAGCGCGTTTCCTCCAGTCGCACACCGTGCAAGGCAGACAACTGCCCGACTGCCGACGGATGTCTGGACTGAACCGTATGCTCATCCGTGTCCATACGCCATAGACCAAGACGGACACCGGCCTGAAGTTCCTTGATGAAAAGAAGTGGCATGTGCAGAAGAAAGTCCGGTGATTATTTGCCTTCAGCCTGGTCGTGGACCACTACCTTAACCTTGCTGATACGCCTTTCCTCAATGGCAAGAATCTCGAAAGTGTAGTTCTTGTAGTCGATTTTCTCATGAATGCCGGGAAAATCGCCCTTTATTTCCAGAAGCATTCCCGCCAAAGAGTCTGCCTCTCCCTCAACATCGGCAAATTCGTCCGTTTCCACATTAAGGATCTTGCAGAAATCACACAACAACGTCTTGCCCTCAAAAACATACGTGTTGTAATTCAATTTGGAATAATTCTTTTCCTCCTCATCATATTCATCGTTGATTTCACCGACAATCTCCTCCAGAATGTCCTCAAGCGTAACCAATCCGCTTGTACCACCGAACTCATCGACAACAATGGCTATATGGATTTTGTTCTCCTGGAACTCACGCATCAAGTCATCAATCTTCTTCGTCTCAGGCACGAAATAAGGCGGACGGATAAGGCTTTGCCATCTGAATGTGGAAGGTTTAGACAAATGGGGCAACAGGTCCTTGATATAGAGAATGCCACGTATGTTATCAGTATTGTCCTGATAGACCGGAATCCGGCTATAGTTGTTTTCTACAATACATTTCAGCACATCCGTATAGGAACAGGTAATGTCGAGGTCAACAATGTCCTGCCTGCTGGTCATGACTTCCTTGGCTGTTTCATCGCCAAAACGGATAATGCCTTTCAGCATGCTCTGTTCATCCTTAATATCGTCCTTGTCGGTCAGCTCAAGCGCTTGCTCCAGGTCATCCACACTAAGCACAACGCTTTCCTTCTGCACGACTTTCTCGGCAATCATTCCACTCCTGAGCAAGATAGACTCCATCGGCCAGAACACCTTACGGCAGAAAAGGATGCCATTGACGCATTTCCTACAGAACCCAAGTGGATCCTGACGACAATATACCTTTGGCATGATTTCACCGAAAAGAAGCAAAAGGAACGTAAGGAGAACAGTAATACAAAGAAATTGCAACCAATAGGCCTTGGCTCCAAAATGGACAACGGAACCAAAGACATAATTGCAAAGCATGATTATCGTGACATTGACAAAATTATTCGTTATCAATATGGTAGCAAGCGTGCGTTCACTGTCCTCACGCAGCATTCTGATTCTATTGTCCCTTTCATTCTTCCCGGAGTTGACTTCACTTATATCCGCAGGTGAAAGACTGAAAAAAGCGATTTCAGAACCACTTGCAAAACCGGAAACGAACAGCAACACTACAGCGAGCAAACCCGCAACTACTACACCAAAAGAGGGTGCAATCAAATATACGTCTGAGAAAGAATCTATGAGAAAAGATAAATCCAAGTTCATCAACTGTTTTAGAATGGTAAGTCTTTACCTGTTGTGTTTTGACTTGATTCCTGCGCGTGCATCTCCTGTTCCTGCACATTGCGGGAACTCAGCATTTCCATGTTTTCCGCATACACCTCCGTGACATAGCGTCGTTGTCCCTTCGCATCGTCATAGGACCTGTAACGTATGCGTCCCTCAACATACAGCCTGTCACCCTTGTGTACATGTTTTTCGGCAAATTTCGCCAGTCCTTTCCACAAAACAATATTGTGCCAATCAGTCTGGTCTGGAACTTTTGTCCCATTCGACAAAGTATATCCGCGCTCTGTTGTTGCCAAACGGAACTGTGCCACGGCCTGGTCAGCATCATAATACCTTACTTCCGGTTCATTGCCGACATAACCTATGAGCATTACCTTATTCATTTCAGCAACTGCAAGTTTAGTTTATTTCCAGGCACCGAGATATTTGAAATGAAAATTCTTTCCTTTTGCCGAAGGAAACTGTGAACGATTATCCACCCTGCCGCGCAGATAGTCCACAATCCTGTTGTAACAATCCAGTCCGGACATGGCCTTGCACTGTGCAACAAAATGAGTATCCCGGTATTCATGCTTACCCGTTGAGGGCACGAGCACGACCCTCTTGAAGTCAAGCGCGCCCTCATACCATCCTGCATGCTCTTCATTCAGCCGTGTTACAACAGAAGCCGTCAATTCACGCTTATCCATTACAGGAGCAGCAGCCTGCTGTGTGGGATGCAATGCTTTTTTCTGCTTGAAATCCATCATTGTCGCAGCCGTGGTCTTGATAATGATGAAATAAACCCGCTGGCGTACCTTATATCTTTTGGGATAATAGACCTCACTGTTGGCATAGTCACGGACATCTGCCTCAAGCGCGGCATTCAAGCCTATTTCCGGAATGGAGCGTAGAAACTCTATAGCATCGTCAACGTTAGAAACTAACGTTTCCTTATCGAAATATCTTAAATATAAGTTCATAGGAATAAATGTTTCTCAGAATAATAAAAAAACGAGCGGAAAACGGGACTCGAACCCGCGACCCCGACCTTGGCAAGGTCGTGCTCTACCAACTGAGCTATTTCCGCAACAAGTCAAAACAAAAAGTGAAGAGGAGGAGACTCGAACTCCCACGTCGCAATTGACACTACCCCCTCAAAGTAGCGCGTCTACCAATTCCGCCACCTCTCCAGCATTTTGTCCATTCTGAATAAAGAGTGCCCAGAACAGGACTCGAACCTGCACGCCTTGCGGCACACGCACCTGAAACGTGCGCGTCTACCAATTCCGCCACCTGGGCAAAACGAAAGCATCCTGCTTTCAAAGGATTTATTCAGAATGTGAGCGGAAAACGGGACTCGAACCCGCGACCCCGACCTTGGCAAGGTCGTGCTCTACCAACTGAGCTATTTCCGCGTTTTTCCTTTTGCAAGGAGCATTTCTCTAAATGCGGTTGCAAAGGTAATGCTTTTTTCCGACACTGCAAACATTTGACTTGTTTTTTTTCAAAATAATGTCAAAAAACGGCAGAAAACAACAGTAAAGGCATCAATCCATCCTATTGAGATAGTCCTCATATCCGAACTCTCTCAGGACTTCGAGTTCATTGCTACCGGCATGCACCATGGCTATGGCCGGATGTGTAATGCCGTTGAACGTGCATGTCTTGACCGTTGTATAATGATTCATGTCTTCAAAGATGATGGTCTCTCCTGTCTTCAGTTCATGGTCAAACTGCCAATTGCCCATAAAGTCACCGGAAAGGCAACTGTTTCCCCCTAACCTATATATATATGGTAAAGCGTCCAGGCTTTCTTCGCTGTCCACGATGCGTGCGCCCCTGACCTCAGGCATATAAGGCATTTCAAGACAGTCAGGCATGTGACAGGTGAAGCTCACATTCAGTATGGCAGTCCTGATGCCATGGTCTTCCACTATATCCACGATCTGTGCCACAAGCGGACCGGTCTGCCAGGCAAATGCACTGCCCGGCTCAAGAATGACCTTCAGATGGGGATAACGTTCACGGAAGCCCGTAAGCAAATCCACGAGCAGATCCACGTCATAACCTTTTCTTGTCATGAGGTGTCCACCGCCGAAATTAATCCACTTGATTTGCGGGAACCATTTGCTGAACTTTCCCTCAATGTGCACCAAAGTACGTCCAAACACATCTGCACCGCTCTCACAATGACAATGGCAATGGAATCCCTCGATGTCCTGCGGAAGCAACTCCGTAAGCTTGTCGGCTGTCACGCCAAAACGTGTTCCCTTTCCGCAGGGGTTATACAATTCAGTCCCCACTTCCGAGTATTCCGGATTGACACGCAACCCCATGCTGACTTCGCCGTCCAGCTGCCTCACCCTTTCATGGAAACGGTCATACTGTGAGAGGGAATTGAAAGTCAGATGCGAAGAACAGCGAACGATTTCGTCTATCTCATACTCAGTATATGCAGGGGAATAAGTATGGGCTTTCCGGCCGAACTTCTCGAAAGCCAACCGTGCTTCCGACAGCGAACTGGCGGTTGTGGAATCTATGTATTCGCGGAAGACGGGAAAGGTCTTCCATAACGCAAAAGCCTTGAATGCCAGTATAATCTCCACCCCGGCTCGTTCCGCTACGCTGCTGACCAGCTGCAGGTTTCTGCGCAACCGTTGCTCTTCCAGCACATACATGGGTCTGTCCAGCCCGGCAAAAGTATTCAGGTCTATCTTCATGGCCATTGTCTTCATCAAATGCTCATGTCATGGAAATTACAGATCCTCACCCACCTGCATGGACAGGCTGCCGTCGAAGCCCACACACACCTGCACAATATAGCTTGCAGGACTGTCGGGCACTCCTATTACAGCCAGATAGTGAACGCCGCTGCCATCGGTCTCCCGGTAAACCATGTCGCTCAACACTGCCTGGCGAAGATACTGCTCCGGCACATACACGGAAAAGTCGTCCTTGGCGAAATTGCTGGAAAACACCTTTTCCGCCCCATGGAACACGCTCAAGTGGACAATGTTGTCATAATAGACATTCGTCACCTCCACTCCATCGTTGTTATAGGTGGGTTTCATCACTTTGTAAGAAGTAGGATTCACCTGTACATAACAGTGGTAACGCTCGTTTCCATGGTGCACCACTGTATCGTGCTTCACCACCTGGTTCTGGTTGATGCTCAGCTGCCGTTTCCTGCCGAACGCCGGCCAGGCATCGTTGTCCTGTGTCTTCACCAGCCTGACATGCTCCCCATTGGCACTGACAAACCGGAACGAGTGTGCCGTCTGCTTCAGTATCGGATAGCGTGCCAGATTCGCCCCCCCCATGTAAAGAGTGTCCTTGCTGATATAGAAATACACGGGCACACTGGTTGAATCGGGGAAGAAAATGGAGTCGCCCACAACCTTGAAGGCCACGGTCTCCTCGTCCTCATTCATCCAGACTCCCTGCAGGTTCTGCTTAGCCTCTGTGTCTTCTGTCACCCCTGCCGCACTGTCCTTGCCGCCCTGCCTGTTGCAAGACCAGCAGCAACCCAATACAAGCAAAAGGCCGACTGCACCCATGAAGATGCCCCCGGATTTGCCCATGTTCATCGGCCTATGCAATGATATTCAAACCCTGCTTCCTCCAGTTCTGCCGGATCGAAGATGTTCCTTCCGTCGATGACCAGCTGGCGTTTCATGGCCTTGGCAATCACATCCCAGCTCGACAGACGGAATTCCTTCCATTCGGTCAGCAGCAGAAGGGCATCGGCCTCGAGCACAGCATCATACTTGTCGCGACAGTAAATGACCGCATCGCCCACCCTGCGCCGGCATTCGTCCATGGCAACAGGGTCATATACCCGTATTCTGCAACCCGCCTCCTGCAGAAGGCCGATAATGACAAGTGCCGTTGACTCACGCATGTCATCGGTCTCAGGCTTGAAGGAAAGTCCCCATAAGGCAACGGTCTTACCTTCCAGCGGTTCATTGCCGAACGACCGGCACAGTTTCTCGAAGAGCAGCCTCTTCTGCTTGTCGTTCACCCGTTCGACAGCCTTGAGCACCTCCATGGAATAGCCGGCATTATCGGCCGTCTTCACAAGTGCCTTCACATCTTTCGGGAAACAGGAACCTCCATAGCCACATCCGGCATACAGGAACTTGCGGCCTATGCGCTCATCGCTGCCTATTCCGGCACGCACCATGTTCACATCAGCACCCACCAGTTCGCAGAGATTGGCAATGTCGTTCATGAACGATATACGCGTAGCCAGCATCGAGTTGGCAGCATACTTGGTCATTTCCGCACTGGGAATATCCATGAATATCACCCGGAAATTGTTGATGAGGAACGGTTTGTAGAGACGGGTAAGCAGACGCTGCGCCTTCTCACTCTCCACGCCTATGACCACGCGGTCCGGGCTCATGAAATCTTTGATGGCACTGCCTTCCTTGAGGAACTCCGGATTGCTGGCCACATCGAATTCCACATCGACTCCTCTCTTTTCCAGCTCCTCAGCAATGGTCTGGCGCACCTTGCGGGCTGTACCGACAGGAACCGTGCTCTTGGTCACCAGGACAATGTACTTGTTCAGGTGCTGGCCTATGGTACGTGCCACCTGGAGCACATACTTCAGGTCGGCCGACCCGTCCTCATCGGGCGGAGTGCCCACTGCCGAGAACACCACGTCCTGTTCGTTGAGCACATCGGCCAGCGAAGTGGTGAAATGCAGCCGTCCGGCCTTCACGTTCTTCAGCACAAGTTCGTCAAGCCCCGGTTCATAGATGGGTATCTCACCGTGTCTCAGCCGCTCGATCTTCTTCTCGTCAACGTCAACACAGGTCACATTCACACCTATATCTGCAAAACAGGTACCCGTAACCAGGCCCACATATCCTGTTCCTACTATTGCTATGTTCATAGTCTTTCCCTATTAGTAATTTTCCCGTAAAACCTATCAAAAAAGAAACTTATTCAAACACCCATGCCTCCTTCAGGCTCTTGCCCTGAAGGTCTTTCTCGCTGGTCACCACATCAGACGCATCAATGGGCCATGCTATGGCAATGTCCTCGTCGTTCCAGCGCACACAGGACTCCTGACCGGGCGCATAGACATTGTCCACCTTATAGGAGAACACGGCCTCCTCGCTAAGCACCAGAAAGCCATGGGCAAAGCCACGTGGTATGAACAGCTGCCTCTTGTTGTCACCACTCAGTTCCACGGCAACATGCTTGCCGAAAGTCGCCGAAGAACGGCGCAGGTCAACCGCCACATCCAGCACGCGGCCTTTTATCACACGGACGAGCTTGGCCTGTGAGGCGTCACCCTTCTGATAATGCAGGCCCCGCAACACGCCATAGGCCGACTTCGACTCATTGTCCTGTATGAAATCCACTTTCCCCACATGAGCCTCAAATTCCTCTTTCTTCCATGACTCGAAGAAATAGCCGCGTGCGTCATTGAAGACCCGAGGCTCAATGATCCAAACGCCTGCAATATCTGTCTGAATATAGTTCATCTTGATGTAACTTAATTTCTGCCATTGGTGTCTGCATGCCTGTCAGGCAGGAACACAAATGCAAAAGTAAGCATTTTGGAACAAATTACAAAAAAATACGCTCCAAACTTCACTGTTCGCCTGACAACACATCTGCCACAGAACGGGAACACGGGCATAGGCACAAACTGAACCCGACCTGGACCATGTACGGGCCTGACCGGAACACAACAGGAAGACAAAGTCGGGAAAAGCCAACTGAAAAGTCCGGAAACCTTAACTGAAAAGTCTGCAACGCTTCGGTGCAATCTGCATTTCACGGCGTGAACACTATATTTCACAGCGTGAACACTATATTTCACGCCGTGAAATGCAAATTACGGTTAAGCCACGGAAACTTTCCCCTTTGCTTTTCCGGACTTTGCAGCCCGCTTTTTCAACTTTGCTTCCCGCCTTCCATGCGATACCGGCAATAGGGCTGTTCTTCTTCAGAAAGGAAAGCATGGACAGGCCGTGTAGAAACAGCATGAAATGAGTGGTGAACGGGCTGAACCCTACCTGGTTCCTGCCTGCTCACCACTCCGGAAACAGTCCTTTTCTGTCAGTTCAGAAAAGTATGGCGGCTATCATGCACGTTCATTCATCGGAAGGCTCCATGCGCAGCATACAATTGGAGGCTGCATGCCGGAGTGTGCCCTGCGATGTTTCCGACATCCGGGCAATGGCCTTGCCGTAACGCCCGTATGCCTGCCGGGAGGTAACTGCACCATGCATGACAAGCCTTGTGACAAGATGGACACCGGCAAGCTGGCACAAGCCACGTACTTCTCCCAGAAGCCTGTCGGCCAGCTGCAGTGCCTGGGGCATGGACGGGAAGAGCTGCATGGCTGCCAGTTCAGCCAGTTCGGGGTTGTGGGCCTGCCCCATCCACTCACAAGCCGTTTCCATGTCCATATCGGCTGGTGGCATGAGCAGGATGGCCATGAGCTTGCACTCACGTACATCGTTTTTCCAAAGTTCTTCTGCCAGTCTGCGGTCCGGACGGTATCCGGCAGCCATCTCGCGCAAGTGCTGGAGCGAAGCCCCCCAGTTGATGTTATAGGCAGCCCCCTTCTGCCGCATGGACTGTGAGGTGACCCCGTTCATGTAGAGCCGGAACGACTGCTTTATTGCCCTTGCGGTCTCGGCTATTTGCTCATTGCTCATCTGTGTATAGGATTTTCTGTTTCTGATGGGTGAAAGGGATTCCCGATTACAGGAATCCGTAATCGCGCGAGTAGCGCAGCATCTGGTGGTCATAGGACTCTGTATAGTCCACATGGACATCGGCAATCAGTCCATCTCCATCGAAGACGGGTGTGAGCCTTGGATTGATGAACCCCTTGTATGGCGCGATATGCAGCCGTTCGTACCTGCGTCTGACCTGGGCATGCAGGACGCCGTCCACTTGTATGGCATATCGTTCCACCAGCCTACCGGCAGCCTCATGGTCTCCCAGGCTCTTGATGCGCTGCACTTCTGCCAGAAGCAGGGCAAACAGCGTGCGCAGCCTGTCATAGTCGTTCACCTTGAGATAGGTCTTTCCCTGCTTTTCCACGAGTTCAACGGCACCGTCGGCATGTTCAAGCGTCCACCGCGCGATAAGTGCACGGTTGCGCATGTGGGCTTCCTCAATCTGCTCTCCCGGCTCCAGCCTGGCCAACTGGGTGAGCAGCCCGTTCATCAGGTAGGTATAGTAATGGGCGCGGTAAGCCTGTCCATCGGGCACGAGACCCAGTTCGATCAACTTGGGGTCGGCCAGATAATACAGGGCATAAAGGTCGGCCCGTGCCTCCTCGATGGTATTGGAATAGGTTTTCAGAGCTTCCGGACTGACCCCGGGCATCAACTGTCCACTGCCGTGGCCCAGACATTCGTGCAGGTCGGTATGGAGGTCATCCAGCTGGTTGCCGTATTGCTCTATGAGCTGCCTTGTAGCCTTGTCGATGACAAATTCCTGCAGGAAACCGTTTCCCGCAGCCGCCTTATCATACGCTTCCGTCAGGTTGCACAGCGTGACACTCTTCGACCCATAACGTGCACGGATCCAGTCAGCGTTGGGCAGGTTGATGCCGATGGCCGATGCCGGATAGTTGTCTCCTCCAATCGTGGCCGCACACACGACATTGGCCGTTACGCCCTTGACCACAGGTTTCCTGAACTGCGGATCTACAGGCGAATGGTCCTCAAACCACTGTGCATGACTGCTGATGGTCTGCGTGCGCCGTGTGGCTTCCAAGTCCTTGTACGTGACTATTCCTTCCCATGCACCCTTGATGCCAAGCGGGTCGCCATAGGTTTCAATGAATCCGTTGATGAAATCCACCTGCCCCTGCTGTTCCTGTAGCCAGGCGATAGAGAAACGGTCGAAAAGCCTGAGGTCGCCGGTCTGGTAGTATTCTGTCAGCAACTGCAACACCTCCTTCTGCCTGGGATTTTCCACATAGTCCATAGCCCGCTGAAGCCAGTAGATGATGCGCCGGATGGCAGGAGCATAGAGGCTGTCGGCTGTCCATGGCTCCTCCACAAGCCTACCCTCTTTCCTGACAAGCCTACTGTTCAGTCCCCACGAAGGACGCTCCGGTTCATCGCCCATGGCCGCATAGAACTGCTCTGCCTCAGCCTGGGTGACCTGCTCGTAATAATTGCATGCAGAAGTGGCTATGACATCATCACCGGCCTTGCGGTTGACCCGCTTGGGCATGACGGCAGGATCGAATATGACCGGGAAAAGCTCATCGCACAGTTCCTGAGGGGTCTGCCGTCCTGTGAGCGGCAGCAGTCCGGCCGGTGCTTGCAGGACAGCACGTCGCAAGAAACGCTGGCTGAAGCCCGGCTGAAGTTTGGCTGAACTATAATGGTGATGTATGCCATTGGAAAACCAGACCCTGCGCAGATAGGTGTGGAAAGCTTCGGTATTGGCATTCCTTTTCCGGGATTTCAGCTGATAATATACGGCCTCAAGCAATTTGCGTATCTTCAGGTTGTATCGCCCGGCCTGGTCTGTAGTGATGTCACGCCCGCAGAGGGCTGCCTCTGAAAGGCAATAGACATAAGCCTTCTGCCGGGGTGTGAGTTCACTGAATGCCTTCAGCCTGAAACGCAGGAGCTGCAGGTCTGCAAAACGCACATCGCCATAGCAGAATTCCGGTTCAGAAACCGCTGACACACTGTTGCGGAAAGCAATGGGGGTCTGGCCGGTGAACCTCAGGAAGGTACCATGAAAGTTCTGTCTTGAACGAAAGCCCGAAAGATGGGCAATGTCAGCCACCGTGAGATTCTTTCCTTTTGCACCGGAAAGGATATTCTTGGCATGGTCTATACGGCAACGGTTGATGTATGTCGCGAAATTCGTCTTCAGTCCTACATGAAGCGCAGCGGAAACATACTGACGGTTGGTATGGAGAATCTGACAGAGATCATCGACTGTGAAATGATGTTCAAGGTATTTCCTGCCGCCCACGACAATTTCTTTGATCCTGCCTTTATAATACCAGATGGTCTGGGGATTGATACGCTGAATGTATTGGGGTGCCTTAAGGTCTTTGTTTTTATCCATGATGTACGGGAATGGTGATAAAGGGTTCTGCTGACTACAGTTTCTCACATTCGGCCAACCACAATGCTGCCGATGCATCGGAAGCCATGCGCCAGTCGCCCCGGGGACTCAGGCTGACGCTTCCCACCTTCGGTCCATCCGGAAGACATGAACGCTTGAACTGCTGCGCAAAGAAACGGCGGAAGAACACGGTCAGCCAATGTCTGATGGTCTGGTCATCATATTCTTCTGCCGAAAAAGCCTGCCGGGCAAGCATGAAGATCTTGGATGGAGTATAGCCATAGCGCAGGAAATAATAAAGGTAGAAGTCATGCAGTTCATAGGGTCCCACAAGGTCTTCCGTCTTCTGCTTTATCTGCCCGTGTTCATCTGCCGGAATCAGTTCCGGACTGATAGGAGTATCTATGATGTTCAGCAGCGTCTGGCGCGAATCACCCTCCATTTCATATACTGCAACATGCTGCACAAGATGTCTGATGAGCGTCTTGGGAATACCGGCATTGACCCCATACATGGACATGTGGTCGCCATTGTAGGTGGCCCATCCCAATGCCAGCTCACTGAGGTCACCCGTACCGATGACCAATGCGCCGAACTTGTTGCTCAGGTCCATGAGGATCTGCGTACGTTCACGCGCCTGGCTGTTTTCATAGGTAACATCATGAACGGACACATCATGGCCGATGTCTTCAAAATGTTGCATGACGCTCTTCGCAATGCTTACTTCACGCGAGGTAACGCCCAGGGACTTCATAAGCAGGAGCGCATTATGGTAGGTCCTGTCCGTAGTGCCGAATCCCGGCATAGTCACACCCACAATATTGCGACGGTCAATGCCGAGTTTGTCCATCGTCTTCACACACACGAGAAGAGCCAACGTGGAATCCAAGCCTCCACTGATGCCCAGTACAAGTTTCTGGCACTGGGTATGGATAATGCGTTTGGCCAGACCGGCTACCTGGATACTGAAAATCTCGTCGCACCTGCCACTGAGCGCGTCTCCGGCAGGAATGAACGGATGCTTGGGTATTTCACGGATAAAACGGAAAGGTCTCGGCTGCACAGGACTCGCAACAGAAGTCAAAACCTCGCCACGATACTTTGCTGCCGCGAATGTAGTGTTGCGCTTGCGCTCTATACGCAACCGGTCAACGTCTATCTGGGCAACGACAACCTGAGGCTGGAGGCTGAACCTGTCTGATTTGCCCAATAGACGGCCATTCTCGCAGATGAGCGCATTGCCACCATAGACAACATCTTGTGTACTCTCGCCAAAACCGCAGCCACTGTAAATGTAGCCTGAAATTGTCCGCGCGCTTTGCTGCTTCAATAAACCCATAAGATAAGCGTGCTTGCCAATCAACTCGTCACTGGCAGAAAGGTTGAACACCAAATCGGCACCTGCCAAAGCAAGGGTATTGCTCGGAGGCGTAGGTGCCCACACATCTTCACAGATTTCCACCCCGAACCGTACACCTCCTGCCGTAACGCATAACTGTGGAAAGGAAGACACTACAACCTCCTGACCGGCATACTTTAAAGGTGTGGTAGAGACAGCGACCGAGGATGAAAACCAACGCTTCTCGTAAAATTCGCCATAATTAGGCAGATAAGTCTTGGGGACAACGGAAAGAATACGTCCTTTCTGGAGTACCAATCCACAATTCAGTAACAAATCATCCACACCAACAGGTGCACCGACAATGCAGATAATGTCCTTCTGACTTGTATATTCCAACAGCCTACACACTCCAGTTTCAGATTGCTCCAAAAGCAACTGGTTCATGAAAAGATCCTGACAAGAATATCCCGTGACACACAGTTCAGGGAAAACGACAATCTCCACACCAGCTTGTTCACACTGGTCAATCTGCTGCTGAATTTGCTCAACATTGAATGCCACGTCAGCCACCTTTACCGACGGTATGGCAGCCGCAACAGTTATGAATCCTTCTTTCATAAGATAATGATGTTTACGATAAAGGGACATTTTAAACAGTACATACCCTATTACTTGACAGTAACTTGAGTCGCACCAAATCCATATTCCAAGAATGAAGCATCTTGGTAGGTACAGGACTTATAACGGTATTTCAGTTCATGTATCAGTGCCTGTCGCAATACGCCTTCTCCCTTACCGTGAATAAAGATAATACGTTTACCCTTTTCCTTTATGTGGGCATCCATGGTCTTGCGAAACACATCGACCTGATAGTTCAGAATATCTGCATTGGACATACCAGCAGTGGTATCAAGCAATTCGTGGGCATGCAAATCCACAATGACAGCATCCTTGTCTGTTTCACGTCGTCTGAAGGCAGGATGGTGTTTTCCACTTTCGTACCGGCGTACATAAGAATCCCTTTGCGGCGCCCCGTTTTTTTGTCCTTGTGACTGGGAAGACACGTCCTTGCTATACATCTGACGCTTAATTGCATCCGCATCGATCGTCAAAGAACGCGCAGGCCTGTCGTTCTCAACAATCGGATAAAGCAAAGCCGGAGCCTCAAAGAAATCGTTCTCCTCAAAAGTATGCAATTTGAAAAATTTTATAGGTTCAATACGCAGCTGAACGTCCACAGGAGACTTGATAACAAAAGCCCTGTCCCGCTTATAAGCAAGTAACTGTATGGCAGTCTTACCTAAGCTGTTCAAACTTTCACGGTCTATCTCTTCAATAAAACACTTTGTATTCGGTTCTATCTCTGCTGAATATTTCAGAAACCAATTGGCATTTTCTGCAATATAATAGGCCACATGCAAATAATAATTACTGTCATTCACAATGTACGACTCAAATCCTGTTGTCGTAAGCGACTTGAAATCCAAGGGAACAAAAGCCAGATAACAATTAAGAAGATTTCCTCCTTTTCGTTCCTCTACAGGAACACGGAACGTTATCTCCCTGTCAGCCGGATCATAGTCTTCATCCACATCGCTCAAATGTTTATGTTGGTCGGCTTTTTCTTTTGCCGTTTTGGTTTCAGAAAAAACTGAATGAGCAACCATCTTACCAGTGCCGTAATCTTCTTCGTCTATAACAACGACATCAGCAATAGACGTAGGAATCTGGAATCCGTCCTCATCCTCCACCAAGACAATGTTGCTTCCGGAAAAACCTGCAACCCTTCCACCCCCTACATCATTGAGGAATCTAACCTTATCTCCTATTTTCATACTTTCTGTCTAATTTTTACGGTATAATCAACGAACTGTCTCCATAACTAAGAAACCGGAAATCATGGGTAAGTGCATAATCATATATATCACGCCACTGCCCTCTGACAAATGCACTGACAAGCAATAAAAGAGTGCTCTGCGGCTGATGGAAATTGGTAATTAACATCTTCACAATTTTGTATTTATACCCCGGTGCTATAATAATCTGCGTACTCGTTCGCAGAACATCTTTATCATTACGGTTCAGATAATCCTGAATTTCGGTCAATGCGTCCTTAGCGGTCATTGTATTTGCCAATGCCGCTTCCGTATATGGTTCCCATTGCCCAACATGTAAGTCCAGCTCTGCCAGTGACGGGTTATCATGTAATTTTAAACCAATATAATACAGGCTCTCAAGCGTACGAACACTTGTCGTGCCTACCGCGATTGCACTAGCGTCATAAGCGAGAAGTCTTTGAATGGTCGTTTTCTTTACACTGATAAACTCTGTATGCATTACATGGCCTTCGATAGTGGTAGTCTTCACAGGTTTGAAAGTTCCGGCACCTACATGCAAAGTCAACTCCTCGCGTTCAATACCATGCTTATCCAGATCCTCCAATACATTTTCTGTGAAATGTAAACCTGCCGTGGGTGCTGCAACAGACCCTTTAATCTTTGAATAAACAGTCTGATAAGTTTCCTTATCACACTCTTGGGTTTCGCGATTCAGGTACGGAGGTATTGGTAATTCTCCAATCTTCTCAAGTATCTCCGAAAATGAAACACCAGAATTGCTCCATGAAAAATCAACCCACATCCCGCGCTCTCCATCTTCACGTTTTCTCGCACTAAGAACAATATTCCGACCGTTCACCTGTACCTCTCTAGACAAACTCCCCTCCTTCCATTTTTTAAGGTTTCCAACAAGGCAATACCATGAACAACTTTGACGGGACTGAAAAACCTGTTCATAATCTGCTGGTGCTGCTGGCTCAAGGAGGAAAACCTCAATCAATGCACCTGTAACCTTACGGAAATGAATCCTTGCCTGAATGACCTTTGTATTGTTGAAGACCATTAAAGCATGCTCCGGAAGATATTTGGGTAGGTTGTAAAAAAAATCTTCTGTTATATTTCCACGATTATACACAAGAAGTTTGCTATGATCACGGGGTGTTACAGGAAACTTTGCAATACGCTCTTCTGGCAAAATGTAATTGTAATCGCGTATCAGAATGTTATTTGTCTGCATGATAAAAGGTATTAAATACAAATGTACATTAACACAGAACGAATGACGGCATAAAGTAAAGTCAGAACCAATACAAGTATAACAAAATCTATATCCGAAACACTATAACCGGAAAAGGTATAATGCGAAGACACATAGTTTAATTGAGGGGAAACAAGCCTTCTTAAACGTTTATAAATCCAATAAGAAACCACACCTACAATAAGACCCCAACAAATTCCACAAATAATATCCAATGGATAATGTAATCCTAAATAAACTCGGGTGTAACAATTAAGGACTGACCAAAATATAAGGGCGATTGACAACAACCTGTTTTTTACGAGAAGACTGAAAAATAATGCTATTGAAAAGGTGTTTGCTGCATGAGCAGAAAAAAAACCATAGCTATTTCCCCTTTCGCCATGTACTACTTGCACTAAATATTTAATGATAGAATCATTGCTTGGACGCAATCGGGAAAAATAAGGTTTTACAATATAATCTGTAATTCCTCCTGCTAATAACACACACAACAAGACTGAGCCGATAACCAACAATATATGTTGCATAGACTCATTATTCTTTACGACTAAATAAAACAAAGAAACATAAAGAGGAATCCATGTATAACCTGTAGTCAGAATTACCATGAAATTATCCCAAAACAGGGACTCACTGCCGTTCATTTCCAACAGCAGGTTTCTGTCAAATTCAATAAAAGACTGCAAATCCATCTGACCAGTTCAAATCATTTCTACTGTATCAACAAGAATCCATCCTTCTCGTCCATCCGATAGTCGAATAGCATACCATCCACGCATAGTCTTGTCTGTTATCTCAACGCTGGTCCCTTCATGGATTATAAAAGCATCTGCCCCATGACGATCAGGCGTTCTTTTCACAGAAACGGAAGGCATAACAACTACAGCTCCATCACACTCTGTCAATAATCGTTTCTGCTGATAAGCAAACAGATTACTCAGGAGAAACACACACAAGAAAACAAGGGTTCCGTAAAACCCAATCTTTTTCATTATCGCTTTTTCCATAAAAAGGAAAAACAATATCAAAACGAGGGATATTATAATTGAAATAATCGATAACCATGCCCATGAATCGGTTGAACATGCAAAAAGCACTGCCCGATACCATGTAACAAAAAACAACTCTTTCTTAGATATCACCTTGTCAATCGTCTTGCTACGGGCATACTGTAGGTTATATTTCACATCCTGATTTGTTGGAGAAAGCTTATAAGCCCTTTCATATGCCAAAATGGCCTTGGTAAGATTCTCCGTTCGAAAATAAGCATTTCCTAGATTATAATACAAATCACAGTTATCACCATTTTTCAACAATTTCTCATAAATACAGATAGCCTCCTGATAGTTTCCCTTTAAATAACAGCTGTCTCCTTGCATTTTCGTCTGCCCGTATGAAATACATGAAACGACAAGCAAACACAGTATAAACTTTGCCTTCAAATAGCCATGAGTCCTTTTTTTCTTCATCATATCCTCAATCTCAACAATAGCCTGAATGGCAGACGTATAGGTCTTGTTCATATTGCCAACAGGATCCCCAGGCGCATATTGATTAAATTCACAGTCATCAAGTGCTGCTATAAATGACCGGATAACCTGTTCACTAATACCATGACCTTCAAGCGTTTCCATAATATTTTCTTTGGACAATTGTGTAACTGGCATGTTAAGTTTATCACCCACATACCCCCACAATGCTCTCATAACCTCTTCATAAAAATGACTTTGATCATTTTTCTCCAGGAATTTATTTGCCTGCCTTAATCGTTTAACCGCAACCTTATTTGCACGTTTGCCTTTCATTTTGACAACATCTGCATTGTCCAATGCACGTTTCCTGAATATAAAGATTACAATAACAAACGACACAAAAGGCACTAAAAGCCATACCAAATAACTGGATGAGCCAAAGAAATATTCCGAGGGTTGATATGCAATGTCAGAATTACTCTTAATTGGACGAATATCCTCGTGGTCTATAGAGTAATCTGCAACAACATCTCTCCTGCCATTTCCTCTCAGCACCTTAACATGCAGTGAGGATGTCTTTGCCGTTTTATATGTATTTGCATCTACATCATAATACACAAACTCTATAGGTGGTATTGTATATTCACCCTGATTCCGCGGAACGAGCAAATAATCATAAACCATATTTCCTTCAATTCCGTTAACTGTCAAAGATGTCTTGTCCGTAATTTTCGGATCATACTTATCAAAATCCTTGGGTAAGCTCAATTCTGGCTGCTTGATAAGCTTGAGATTACCATTACCGCCAATTACGACTCTCAAAGATAAAGGATCACCTGCCTTTATTTCAGAATGATTTAGCTGTGCAGATATATTGAATTTACCAACTCCACCTGAAAAATTGGCAGGTTTATTTGGCAATGGATTCACCTGTATTATCATTCCTGGAGCAACAATGTTCTTCTTGACCTCCACGAATCCTGACCCTCCGTTGAAAAAAGCCTCAAATGGATCCACGTTACGGTTCTGCTGCACAACAATACCTTTGAAAGTAATACTTGGAATCTCCAGTTTTCCTGTCATCTGTGGATACATCACATATTGGCTCCATGTAACACAGCGGTAATTTTTTCCATTAAGTTTTTCCACATGAAAACTTTTCTGCTGAGGCATTTTCACCTCCTGAGTATGAAAACCTGTCAAATCAGGCATTTTTCCATCAAGATTTGTAAGATCGACCAGCGTATATACTTTATATGTCAGCATTATCGGCTCCTGTTCATGGACATGAGTCTTGTTGGCCGAAACTTTTATAAACAAATCCTTTCCTGTTATTGGAGTGCCGGATTCCTTTATATCCCTTTCCTCATCATGCATCTGGGGGCGACCATTTGAATTGTTGGGTATCCCAGATACCGTTATCTTTGCAATACCAGAAGCTACACTTTTTCCTTCTATTTTAGCATGTGCCGGCGATATCGTATAAGTTCCATTTTTTGCTGCATACAAAGTATATGTATATGTTATAGACGATGAGGAGGAGACATGTCCCTTCACCATCTGAAAACTAGATCTAGAAGATGTGTATGGTCCTGCAATGACCTCTAATCCTTCCGGAATGTTTCCAGCTCTAAATTCTTCTACATCTTGAGTGTTGACAGTATAAGACAAACGAAAGTTCTCTCCAACATTAACATTCTCAGGCGCGGAAACCTTTATACTTTGTCCGCTCAACAATTGAGTGTAAACCAAACAAATAAAAAAAACAATACGCCTCATTCTATATGTCTTTTACCCTATTTTTTACCAATTCTTCTGTAATTGTCTTGAACGTGGTTGTTGCATGGCTTTATTTAGCCTTTGTTGTGTAGCCTTTTCTTCCTGCATGGCAGCATTTAACAGTTGTTCAGCATTTTCCTTGCTCATTTTTTCCTGTTGCTTATTCTGCTGATTATTTTGCTGTTGTTTATCTTTTTCCTGCCGGTTCTGGTTTTTTCCATTCTGATCTTTATTTTCATTCTTGTCATCTTTACCACTCTGATTCTGTGAGTCTTTCTTTTCCTGTCGCTTACAAAGTGCAAGATTATATCTGGTTTCATTATCAGCAGGATTGTTTCTCAAACTCTCCTTGTATGCTTCAATAGCCTCACTGAACATCTGATGTTTCTGGCAGATTGTCCCAAGATTATGATATATCCTTGCTTTACGCAATTTGCTTGTTTCCAGTTTTCCTGCATTTTCATATTGCACGACGGCAGCTGAATCTTTTTGTTGTGCCGCCATAGCACAACCAAGATTATACATTGCTTGCACATTTCTGGCATTCATGTCCAACGCTTTTCTGTATTCTGCCTCTGCCTTAGGAAAATCCTGTTTCCTAAAGAACCTGTTACCTTTTCTTATGTATTGCCTATCTGACTGTGCATAAGTAGACAGACTGCTCATAGTGATTATTACTAACACTAAATATTTTTTCATACACAACCCGTTATTTAAAGAGACGAATTCTTCTCAAGAATGGATTCCTTGCACCATAAATACATGTTTCTGCAATAAAAAGCAGTATAACCAAGATTGCACATGCTTGAAATTGTTCATCATATTCACTGTAAATCACACTTTCAGACTCTCCTTTTTGTAGTTTCGTCAATGCTCCATTCAGTTTTTCCTGTGCATCACTTGTATTGTCCACATGAATATAAGTACCACTTCCCGCCTGTGCCACCTGTTGGCACATAGTCTCATTCAATGCAGTCATGACTATCTCGCCTGCTGCATCTTTCATGTATTCTCCGTTACCCAATGGAATTGGAACACCATTGGTATCCCCTACACCAAGTACAAATACATTAATGCCTTTTTTTCTGGCTTCTTCTGCAGCTTCAAATGCTCCACCTTCATGGTCTTCTCCATCCGTAATAATCACGATGGCCTTGCCGACATGTTCTTGCGCTGTGAAACTGTTCATAGACAACCTGACAGCCGCAGCGATATCAGTACCTTGCGTTGCTATCAATGAAGGACTGGTATTTTGCAGGAACATTTTTGCCGAAACATAATCACTGGTTATCGGAAGTTGAACAAATGCTGTACCTGCAAATACGACTAACCCAATCTTATCATTTGAAAAATGATCTACAAGATTCTCTACCAACAACTTACTTTTATCAAGTCTTGTAGGAACCACATCCGTTGCCAACATGGAATTACTGATATCCAACGCAATAATAGTTTCTATTCCATTGCGTTTTTCGCGCGAGATCTTAGTTCCCATCTGCGGTCTGGCTAATATGATGGCCAATACGGCCAATGCCGCCTGGAGAAGCCAAAACTTCACCAACGGTCTCATTTTGGAATAATCCGGGGCAAGATGGGCAATCAATTCCCTATCAGCAAACTTCCTGAGCCGTCTTTTTCTCATTGTATCACTAATAATGAATATCAATGCCAAAACAGGAATCAGCATCAGAAGCCATAAATATATTGGAGATTCAAACCTGAACATATTAATCCTAATATCCTAATTTATATCATCAAGGTAATTTCCTTAAAACAGTAAGCCTCAACAGGATCTCGAGAAACAGGAACACAAACGCCATCCACGCAAAAGGGAGATAAGCCTCATACCTTTTTGAGAAAGTCTTGACATTCATTTTTGTTTTCTCCAGCTTGTCTATGTCCTTATAGATTTGTGACAATTCACGATTATTTGTAGCCCTGTAGAAATTACCGTCAGTTGTTGCTGCTATATCACTTAATGTCTTTATGTCTATCTCGACTGGCATATTCACATATTGCACACCTCCCGCTACAGGCATCGGATACGGGGCAACCTTATTTGTCCCGACACCAATTGTATATACTCTGATTCCAAGACTTTTTGCAATCTGAGCACTCGTCATTGGTGATAAATCTCCCATATTATTACTGCCATCTGTCAACAATATGACAACTTTGCTTTTTGCCTTGGAATCTTTCAATCGGGAAACAGCATTAGCCAACCCCATACCAACCGCAGTTCCATCAGAAATCAGGCCTCTTGCTGCAATATCAGTTCTTACCGACTGTAACAGATTAAGTAAAGATCCATGGTCTGTGGTCATAGGGCATTGGGTAAAAGATTCTCCTGCAAAAATCGTCAAACCGATATTATCATCCGGTCGTCCGGCAATAAATTCTGCCGCGACATTCTTTGCCGCCTCCATTCTGTTTGGCTTCAGGTCTTCTGCAAGCATAGATGTTGATACATCCATAGCCAACATGATATCTATACCTTCTACAGATTTCTTATCCCACGAATTACGGGTTTGGGGACGGGCCAGCACGATGACAATCATAATGAATGACAGACACCTCAATACCATCGGCAGGTGAATGATTCTCATTCTCCAGCTTACCGGTGCTGAAAGATAAGCAAATGTATCGCTCATCCTGACTGTCGGCTCACTTTTTTTCCTGTATAGAAAATACCATATAATATACGGTATCAGCAACAGCAAAAGAAAGAAATATTCTTTATTCGCAAACTCCATTTTATTCTTCCTTAATTCGTCAACTGATAAATATGATAAACCAGATAGCTCATGATGATAACCACAATTACTACAATTACCGCCAGCAGCGATTTTATGGTTATCCTGTTCTTCCTTGACCGCTTATCGTCATCACTCAGTTGGGGAACGATGCGTTCTTCTGTTGGCTGTCCCTCCAATTTTGTCTGGTCAATGAAATTGATGGCATTTATCAAGTTGAGATCATTTTCGTTTATCAGTGCTGAATGTTTGGCAAACTTCACCAAGTCAGCAGTGTAGAAAAGCTCCTTCAACTCATCTATCATAGCCTGGTCACCTGCAACCTTCAGATTGTAAAGGATCTCGCTACTTGTCATTTCCATGGCATTGAAACCGAAACGCTCCTCTATATACTGTCTCAACGTGTCAGTCAGACGTGTGTAGTAGAGCTTCTGGTCTTCGGAAGCTGCCATTTTCTCATTTCTGATTTCATCAATGGCATTCATGGCTTTCTGGTGAGGCAACACCTTCTTCACAATGCGTATGCGTGTGACAATCGGTTTGTTCTGGCGCAGTCTGACAATCAGATAGAATGCTGCTGCCGCCAGTAACACAACAGTCAGTCCTAACCAGAACATCATACCCCATTCACTCCACATGAACGGATTGTCCTGGACATCCTTTGGAGGAAAGAACTGGTTCGGATGCAGTGTATCCACATCCATCGTAATGACTTTCAAGGCCAGGGTATTGGAAACATAGTCCTTTCCATTCACCTTCACTTTCAACCCCGGAATTGCATAAAGGTTTTCATCGAAACTGGTAATAGTAAAAGTCCTGGAAACCTTGAGCTTACCATCCACAGATGCAGTATCCGCATCAGACGAATTGACGATTTCCACCCCTGGTGCCAGATACTCATACGGTTTATATGTCGGCATCTGTATCTTGCTGCCCGGCTGAGCCGTCACCGACAGTTCTATATTTGCCTGTTCACCTATAAAAATGGCAATGGAATCTATTTTTGCCTCCACATACACCTGTCCGCAAATCGGCAGTGCAGCTACAAGCAACAACAATGTCAAAATATGTTTTCCTATTTTATCCATGAAGTAAATATAGCATCATGCTCTTGATGCAAACAACAGCATCAGAGCCTTAACATAATCTTCATTCGTGGCCACAGACATCCAGTCCACCTTACTTTTATTAAACGTCTGGTTCAATCTCTCCTGCCGGTTCAGCCAATAGTCGTGATGGGCTTTCCTGAGGCTTTTTGAACTTGTGTCGATATACATTTCATGCCCTGTTTCCGCATCGACCACCCTCATTAGCCCCACATCAGGCAAAGTCTTTGCACGCTGGTCATACACCTGTACAGCCACTATATCGTGCTTGTTATTGGCAATCTGCAATTGGGTATCGAACTGGTCACGGGTGAAGAAATCGCTCAGCACGAAAGCCGTGCATCTCCGTTTCATCACCCTTGTAAGGTATTCCACAGCCATCCCGATATCAGTTTTCTTGCTTTCAGGATGGAAATCCAGCATCTCGCGGATAATATACAGGATATGTTTACGGCCTTTCTTAGGTGGTATGTATTTTTCCACGTGGTCAGAGAAGAAAACCACGCCAATCTTGTCATTATTCTGAATGGCACTGAATGCTATGGTGGCTGCGATTTCAGTCACCATTTCCGATTTCATCTGACGTGATGTTCCGAAATCAAGGCTTCCCGACACGTCAATGAGCAGCATGACCGTCAGTTCCCGCTCTTCCTCAAAGACTTTCACGAAAGGCTTCCTGAAACGGGCTGTCACGTTCCAGTCTATATCCCTCACATCATCGCCGAACTGATATTCACGCACTTCCGCAAAAGCCATTCCACGGCCTTTGAATGCAGAATGGTATTGTCCTGCGAAGATATTCTGGCTAAGACCCCTGGTCTTGATTTCGATTTTCCTGACTTTCCTCAGTATTTCCGATGTATCCACTTGTAATTCCTCAGTTAAACGGAATCCGGTCTTTTCAAGGTACCTCCACCTTGTTGATGATTCTTGAAACGATTTCCTCACTGGCCAGGTTGCTGGCTTCTGCTTCATAAGACAGACCTATGCGGTGACGCATGACATCATGGGCCACGGCACGCACATCCTCAGGCACCACATATCCTCTGTGCTTGATGAAGGCGTATGCACGGGCTGCCTTGGCCAGATTGATACTTGCGCGCGGGGATCCTCCAAACGTGATCATGTCCTTCAGTTCATTAAGCCCATAACGCTCGGGATAACGCGAAGCGAAGACAATATCGGCAATATACTGGCTGATCTTATCATCAATATACACATCATTGACCACCTTCCGGGCATTGATGATTTCTTCTGCAGTGGTCACAGGATGCACTTCCGGCATGCCATGGCTGCTGATATTCTCACGGATTATGAGCTTTTCCTCCTCAATGGTAGGATAGTCTATGACAACCTTCAGCATAAAGCGATCCACCTGAGCCTCAGGCAGCTGATATGTACCTTCCTGCTCGATAGGGTTCTGTGTGGCCATTACCAGGAACGGCTTGGGCAGACTGAACGTATTGTCGCCAATGGTAACCTGATGCTCCTGCATGGCTTCAAGCAATGCACTCTGCACTTTTGCCGGAGCGCGGTTTATCTCATCGGCAAGCACGAAATTGGCAAACACAGGACCCTTCTTCACATGGAACGCCTCGTCCTTCTGCGAATAGATAAGCGTACCCACCACGTCTGCGGGCAACAAGTCCGGAGTAAATTGTATGCGGCTATATTGCGCATCAATCAACTGCGCCAGTGTCTTTATGGCCAAGGTCTTGGCCAGGCCGGGCACACCCTCAAGGAGGATGTGGCCATCGCTCAGAAGCGATATGAGCAAGGAGTCGATAAGATGTTTCTGCCCCACGATGACGTGGTTCATGCCCGTGACGAGATTGGTCACGAAGCCGCTTTGCTGTTCAATCCGCATATTCAGTTCACGGATATCAATAGATTCTGCCATTGTCGTATATGTTAATAAAAATGATGCGCAAAATTACAACAATAAACAGAGAGAAGCGAAAATTACAGTCTAAATAATATTAAAAGTGGCTAAAAACAGAATAAAAATCATGGAAAAGCGGTTTTTCGTATTCCAGAACCTTTTACCTGTAAAGAATTGGTCACAAAAAAAACACCGGTTCCGCCAATCACCAGGGAAAGACTTTTCAGGACAGACGGAATCCGAAATGAGCCACAAGCTCATCATAAATGCGCTGCACAGGCAGTCCCATTACATTGAAATAACTGCCCTGAAGCCCGGTCACCCCAATGTAGCCTATCCACTCCTGAATGCCGTACGCCCCGGCTTTGTCAAAAGGACGGTAATGCTCTACATAATAGTCTATCTCCTCTTCAGACAGCTGCTTGAACGTCACATCCGACACTACAGAAAAAGCCCTGCGTTCTCCAGCGGTTGACAAACATACTCCCGTTATCACCTGATGGGTCCTGCCACTCAATCCACGCAGCATCTGCCGGGCCTGTCGGGCATCAGCCGGTTTTCCAAGCACCTCATCACCCATCACGACAACCGTATCGGCCGTTACGAGCAGTTCGTCTGCTTCCACCGTGTACGCCGCAGCCTTCTTGGTGGAGATATACTGTGCAATGTCTTTCGTGGGAAGCGATGGCGGATAGGATTCGTCAATGCCCTGAAGCACCCTGACTGTGAAGTCCACGCCCAAGCCGCCAAGGAGTTCTTTCCGGCGTGGAGAATTGCTGGCCAGTACCAGTTTATACGGTTGAATCATGTTTTCCTCTTGTTTGTCCTAGTTCATCATGTATTCTGTCCATACAGCCCGCGATTACCACCCGAAGGCCTTGGCATCGGCAAGCCATTTGCCCTGTGCGCGCAACACCTGTTCTATGACATCGCGACCACAGCCCTCACCTCCTTTGCGCTGACTGATATAGCGGCTCGCGCGCTTTACATCGTCACAGGCATCTGCCGGACAGCAGGGACACCCCACACGGCGCATGATTTCGAGGTCTGGAATGTCGTCACCCATGTAGATGACTTCTTCCTCCCTATAACCGTATTTCTCGAGAAAAGCCTCATAGACAGGCAGCTTGGCTGCACATCCCATGAACACATCCTCCAGGCCGAGCCTACGGTAACGCAGCTTCACTGCCTGTGTGGCACCGCCCGTGATGATGGCCATCCGAAGTCCGGACTTCTGTGCCAGCTGAAGTGCATAGCCATCTTTTATGTTCACTGTGCGCAAAGGTTCTCCCGTCGCGCTGAGGGTGATGGTCTCTGCCGACAACACCCCATCGACATCGAACACGATAGCCTTGATTTTCTTCAGGTCGTAATCAATCATGCTGTTTGTTTCTTGCTTTCTGAACACATTCCTTATGAATACTTTCCGACATGAGCCGGTATATGTCTTTCCATCCTTCCTCTCCGCCGAGCAGTGCCAAGTGCCTGTCCATCACGCCTTGGTCGTATCTCACAGCCGGCCCGGTCTGTGCTTCGCGCGGCGGAAGCGCATGGACCTTGCGCGCAGTCTCATCGACCAGGGGGAGCATGACATCAAACGGCAGCCCCGCACGCTCCAGCACATCCGCAGCAATGGCATAGCAGTGGTTGGCGAAATTACAGGCGAACACGGCAGCCAGATGGAGATAGCGACGACGGTCGGAAGAGAGGACATGCACCACATCGGTCAGGGCTGTTGCCAAGGCCATGACGGCGCGTTCCGACTGTTTGTCCGTCCATTCCACAAAACAGGGTATCTCCCTGAAATCCAGCGGTCTTTCCCTCGAAAAAGTCTGCATGGGATAGAGCACTGCCGCGTGTTCGGCATAGCCTCTGAACACATCCAGCGACACACTTCCCGCAGTATGCAGAAAGGTGGCCTGGGGATTCCTGGCACACACACCGGGCAGCAAATCGGGCAAAGCGTCGTCTTTCACGGAGATGATGTAGGCATCGGCATCAGTTGCCAGCAGGTCTGTCCGTGTCACGGCCGCGCACCCGAGGACTCCTGCCAACCGTGCAGCCGACTGCTCCGTGCGGCTATAGACCTGCGCCACATGGAACCCGCCCCTGACAAGTGCCAGCCCAATGTGGGTGGCGACATTGCCCGCCCCCACAAGCACAATGCAGCCGACCATACCTTTACGACCTTCCATCTATTCTCCGGACGAACATACAGCCACCTGCTCCCACTTCAGTTTGTCCTCGTCCTGCGGCTTGCGCTCGTCCGTGGCATGGCCTATGGCCACCACACAGAGCACGTGCAGGTTGTCGGGCAGATTGAGAATGCCCCTGATAACCTCATCGGCCGATACGCCATCAGGAAGCCCGCGGCCACGCATCTGCACCCAGCACGAGCCCAGCCCAAGCTCTTCAGCCTGATACTGCATGCTGATGGCCGCTATGGAACCGTCTTCCACCCAGCAGTCATTGGCCGCGGGGTCGCCCAGCACCACAATGGCGAGGGGTGCGCCCTTGATGAGGGCTGCTCCATTGTCCTTGGCATCGGAGAGTTTCTCCAGCGCAAGCTTGTCATCTACAACGACAAACTGCCACGCACGGCAGTTCTTGGCCGTGGGCGACATGAGAGCCGCACGCAAGATGAGCTGCAGGTCACTGGCATCCACTGGGTCGCCGGTGAACCTGCGATGGCTGCGGCGACGCTGTACAAGGTCCTTGAAATCCATAGTCGTTTCTGTCTTTATCTACTGATGTCCATGTTGCCAAAAGCAAATGCCGGGGTGCATCGCACCTACGGGCACAAGGCATTTTTCCTGACACTTCCGCCTTCGGCTTAATAATTAATTTAATAATGTGCAAATTTACGCAAAAAACGGCAAAACAGGCACAAGGTGCTGCATATTTTTGAAAAGAATGGCTATTTTTGCCTTCATGAACGCATGTTCCAAAGTCACGATTGTCACAAGGAGCACCGACCTCCCCCGTTTGTCCGGCCACAAGTTTCTGCACAGTCCGGCATTCTTCCGCATCATAGAAAGCACACCGGGCTACCATCCGGTCATGGCCATTGCCTACGATGCCGGAGGGCGCATCCTGGCACACCTCATGGCCATTACCTGCAAGCGCAGGAAACTGTTTCCGCCATTCTTCTTCACACAGGGACGCATCTACGGCGAAGGCGACTATGAAGAGGGCACCGACCGCGAAGAGGTGTTCGGACTGATGCTGGCCGCACTCACGCAAAGGCTCAGACAGCAGCACTGCCTGTTCACGGAGGTAAGCGACCTGCCCAACAAGATGTTCGCCTACATGCAGTTCCGGGAAAACGGCTACTGCCCCATCCCATGGCAGGAAATACACAACTCGCTCCACAGCAAGCCACCCATGGAACGGCTGTCGGACAAGACACGCCGCCAGATAGAGGCCGCCAGAGCTATGGGCGTGAGGACAAAATGTGTGGAAAACGAGGAGGAAATGGAGAAGTTCTTCCAACTCATACACGGTTACTACCGCACCAGACCCTATAAATTCACACCGCCAAAGACGCTCTTCTCACAAATAGCCAAAGAAGGACAGGCCAAGCTGCTCATCACCGCCAAAGGCAAAAAGGTCATCGGCGCAACTGCATGTCTGTTTGCCGAGGGCAACGCCTATCTGTGGTACGTGGCTGCACGACGAATGGACTGGCGACTGGCTCATCCAAGCGTGCTGGCCGTATGGGGCGCACTGGAATATGCCCACGCAAAGGGATGCCGCCACTTGGTCTTCTTCGATGCTGGACAGCCCTACCGCAAAAGCCGACTGCGCAACCTGATAATGAGATTCGGCGGGAAACCGGTGACGAAATTCCGCTGGTACACCTGCCCCATCCCTTGGATAAGCCGACTGCTGTCGTGGATGCTGAACGACTGACAGGCAGGATCTCCCTATAGCCCTCCCTGACCCTCCCAAGGGGAACGAATGCCTGAGGCCCATCAGAAGTCATCCGGTTTCCGGAAATGCCCAGTCTCTCTCTGGATATACAACCATGTTATCATCCGCCTGCAGAGTATTCACCTCATGTGAGACTGTCCATGCGCAGCCACTGGGGGTGTGGGCGTCTCGCCCGCACTTCCCGCACCGTCCCGCAACAAAGCATCATGGTGGCATTACCAGTCAGGTGATGTGCGGGCGGGACGCCCACACCCCCAGCGGCATTCTCTACAGTTTTTACCAGCGGAAATCGGACAGGGTTCAGAAATCAAAGTGTCAGAATTTTAACAGTTTTACTTACACTTTGATTTTTGGGGGTCTTGCAAAAAGGGCGGTTTTGGAGCGATTTTCGTGTTAACAAGTGTAAATTATCGGTTTTTTGCACAAAACGGAAAAATCAGTTAAGTGTTAGGGGGGAAACACTTAACTGTTTCCGAAAAATTAGTTAACTATTTTCGTCTTGGCACTTAACTGTTTTTGAGGCAAAACTTAACTGTTTCGGGGCAAAAACTCAGGTTTTTGGGCCTCAAAACCGCGATTTTCCGGCCAAAAGTGCGAAAAATGGGGGCTGAAAACTGCACAAATCGCGTATTTTGTGCACGAATTTAACGGATTTTAGGTTAAAATAGAGCGGATTTTGTTAACACTTTTCGCCTGTAAAAAATTATCCAGTTGATTATCAACGGTTTACAAAACAGATCTCCGAAATCCGAAATTTCCGCTGGCGCACAAAAATCCGCTCTCGCCCGATTCTTCAGAAATGGCCGGAAAAACAAAGTGTAAGCAAAAGTGTTAAAAAACTGACACTTTGATTTCCGAATGCAATTCAAAATCCGAAAGCAGAGAACCGTCGGGAAGACTGCTGGGGGTGTGGGCGTCCCGCCCGCACTTCCTGTCCGACCCGACAACAAAGCATCATGGTGACATTAAAACAGAGATACCTGGCAATGTGCGGGCGAGACGCCCACACCCCAGTGGCTGCACATGAAGACTCTTTCGTTAAAAAAGATTATAGTGTCAGATGTTCACATTCATCCCATTACCGCAGTATTTTCAGAAACTTTTTGGGATTGTGCAAAAATAATAAAAAAATGAAAGCGGGGACAGAGCAGGGCTGAATGTTGCCCGTTGGCAATCCTACAGCAGGAAAATCCAGCTTCAGAACCGCCTCTGTGCCAGACAAGGAGTTTGCAACAACATTCACGATACAGACAAAGACAGAATGCGCCCATGACACATATTTGGTTAAAATCCGTTAAATATCCCATAAATTATATATATACCTATATCTTTGCAGTAAATTATTCAACCAAATAAGTTTAACTGATAAAACAAAAACAAAATGAAGAAATTTTTTTAATCGCCACAATAGCAATTTCTGCTATTAGCGGTATTGTGGTTTGTCAAATTCACAACAACAATCAACATGGTTTATCTGATTTGGCTCTTGCCAATATTGAAGCTCTCAGTTCTGGAGAAGAAATAATAGGAGATAAAGTGCCATGTTTCAGTTCTGCACGAAAGGATGTTAATAGAGCATACGTCGATTGTGCAAGCTGTAAACGTATAGAAGGATGGAAAGGTAGTGGTACAGAGTCAACCTGTACGAGGTAAATATTATTACTTGTTATTTATCATTAATTTTTTGTCATAATGAAGAAAAACAGTAAACTTGCAACAGCCACAATGGGGCTTGCTTTCATCGCAACGCTCACGGCCTGTCAGGATAAAGAAGAAGTGGTGCGGTTCGGACATGACTCATTCCCGTCTTCCATGCTGCTCACTGGCGACACGCTGCAATTGCCCATTGATGATACCTGCATACCCGGTGCGGTAAGAGTGGCGGACAAAGGCTACATGGTATATCTGTACAATGCCGACTGCTTCCTCGCATATACCGATGCGGATTTCACCTCTGCCACAAAACTGGCAGTGCGAGGACATGGTGACGGAGAAGTCGCCGGCGTGTCAGGAGCATTTGGACAAGCTGTCGGTGACGATGCGCTGATGTCGGTCTTTGACCCTACTTCCTGCAAGGTTTACGGCTGGAACACAACCTCCGGGAACAAACTGAAAGATGTCCTCACCCTGCCCGAAGGCATGGTGAAATATGCCCCATTGAGTGTTCTCCGCATGAAGTCGGGCAAATACATTGCCACACGTGGCGACTTCCAGTATGGCATAGTATGTTACGATCCGGCAACCGGTACTACGACAGAGTGGCCACTGGGTGTTGTCGAGGCCTATCGCGAACATCCGGACAACAACCATGTTTCGCTGCGCGACATGAGCTATTGTGAAAGTCAGGGTGTGATAGCTGAAATCTACGGTGGATTCCCGACCGCCCTACTGCACGATGAATCAGGAGAAGTCATCAAGACACTGACCTTCGACGGTTTCCACGCAGAAGCACAACAGGACGAACAGGCCGACTGCTTCAAGTCGGTTTGCCTGACCGACAACTACATCTGGCTGCTGTATAAAGGATCGGAAAACACGGAAAGGAAAGACGACTACGACCACGTGTTCGTACTGAAGCATAACGGGAAACCCGTGGCCGACTTCCAGATTCCACCAACGTCAACAATGGAAATCGACACGCAACGACGGCTGATCCTGACAGCAGACCCCAATGACGACGTTGCACCGCTCAGACGCTACCAGATACCGGAATCTGTCATTCCAGAATGCTGAGGACCAGAAAGCAACAGTCCATGAATAAACGAAAAGAGCCGTACCATTTCCTTTACCAAGGAGCGGTACGGCTCTTTTCCGGTATCATGCAGACCCACACACCCTGCATGCAGGATTGCTGAATCAGGATGCACCAAACGCTTATTTTCTTGGAGACATACTGTTCTTTTCAAAGAAAAATCATTACCTTTGCCACAACAATCAGAGCCAACCGCTCTCCATTAAAAACAACTATCATCGAACAATGAGCAAAGGCAAACTACAGAAATTTGCAGACATGGAGACGTTCAGCAACGTCTTCCAATATCCCTACCATGCCATAGAGGACAAACCCTTCGAAATGCAGGGACACTGGCGTGAACAGTATTTCAGGAACAACAATCCCATTGTGCTCGAGCTGGGCTGCGGGCGCGGAGAATATGCCGTGGGGCTGGCGCGCCGGTTTCCCGGCATCAACTTCATCGGAGTGGACATAAAAGGGGCACGCATGTGGACCGGTGCCAAGCAGGCTTTGCAGGAACAGCTCGGGAACGTTGCCTTCCTGCGCACGAACATAGAAATCATTGACCGGTTCTTCGCGCCGGGAGAGGTGCAGGAAATATGGCTCACCTTCAGCGACCCGCAAATGAGAAACGCACGCAAAAGGCTCACAAGCACATACTTCATGGAACGCTATCGCAGGTTCTTGTCCGAAGGGGGAATCATACACGTGAAGACCGACTCCAACTTCCTGTTCACATACACTACACTCATGGTGGAACGAAACAGGCTTCCCCTGCTGTTCAGGACTGAAGACCTCTATCATGCAGAAGGACTGGATGAAGCCACCGCAGACATACTCTCTATCAAGACCTATTATGAGGAACAATGGATAGAACGCGGACTGAACATCAGGTACATGAAGTTCGTGCTGCCACAGGAAGGCACGCTTGAGGAACCCGACACCGAGATACCACTCGATGACTACCGCAGCTACAAGCGACCCAAGCGCAGCGGTCTGCTCACAGGGAAATAGACCCCCGGGCACAAACCGGCCCGACGTAAAAAAACATACAACAACAAACAAAACAAACCGCAATCATGTTAAAAAATTTTCTGACCGCAGCCTTACTGGCTTGCACACAGGCCAATCTAATGGCCCAAGAATGGAAAGACACGCCATCGGACCGCGTAAACCCGATGATAGGCACGAGTGGCATGGGTCACACGTTTCCCGGAGCCTGCGCACCGTTCGGTATCGTACAGCTCAGCCCTGAGACTGACACCATTCCACAGAACGTGGACGGCAGGTATCAAGGACAAGTCTATGCCTACTGCGCGGGCTATCAGCACGATGACCCCACTATCGTAGGTTTCAGCCACACCCATCTCAGCGGAACAGGCCATTCGGATCTGGGTGACATCATGCTTATGCCACAGACAGGAAAACTCCGGCTCAATCCTGGCACAGCCGACAATCCTGACGCAGGATACCGGTCGCGTTTCTCGCACGATACGGAAAAGGCATCGCCTGGCTATTACGAGGTAACACTCGATGACTACGGGGTGAAAGCACGGCTTACGGCAACACAGCGTGTAGGCGTGCATGAGTACACCTATCCGGAAACCGACGAGGCACGCGTCATCCTCGACCTGACACACGGCATATACAATTATGACGGAAAAGTGCTATGGAGCAGTCTGCGCGTGGAAAACGACACGCTCATCACTGGCTATCGCGTCACCAACGGCTGGGCACGATGCAATTACACCTATTTCGCCATCGTATTGAGCAAACCCATCAAGGATTTCGGCTACCGCGACATGAAAAAGCCTAAATACCAGGGATTCTGGAGGAAATTCAATCTGAACCGCAATTTCCCGGAAATAGCAGGAAGGGATGTCGTGGCCTATTTCAACTTTGACAACCGCGACTCACAGCAACTGACCGTGAAAGTGGCCTTGTCGGCAGTAAGTACAGAAGGGGCTATCAAGAACCTCACAGCTGAGGTGGGCGGACAGGACTTTGAACAGGTGCACAAACAGACAAAAGCCAGCTGGGATAAGGAACTCTCTGTGCTGGAATGTGATGGAACCGATGACCAGAAGGCCATGCTCTATACCTCACTCTACCATACCATGATCAATCCCTCTGTCTATATGGATGTGGACCGCAAGTACCGCGGACTTGACGGCAATATCCATGAAGCAAAGGATTTTGACAACTATACCATATTCTCCGTATGGGACACTTACAGAGCCGAACACCCGCTGCTTGGACTACTCAAGCCCAAGCAGAACACAGACATGGTGAAGTCGATGATTGCCCACCAGCAACAGAGCGTACACCATCTGCTGCCCATCTGGAGTCTGATGGGCAATGAGGGATGGTGCATGACCGGCTATCACGCTGTAACTGTGCTGGCCGATGCGCTGGTGAAAGGAGCTGAAATTGACAGGGAGGCAGCCATGAAAGCCATGGTGGAAACAGCAACCTGTCCGTACTTCCCCGGCATGAGCGACTATCGTCTGATGGGTTATGTTCCTTATGACCGCGATGGAACAGCAGCATCCAACACTCTGGAATATGCATTTGATGACTGGACCATCTATGCAGCAGCCAAGGCTACAGGCAACCAAGCCATGGAAAACGAGTTCGCAAAGCGTGCCCTATTCTACAGGAACACCTATGATGTCAAAATAGGATTTGCCAGTCCACGCTACAAAAACGGACAGTTCAAAGCAGACCTTGACCCCTATCAGACCTACAACGAAGGATTCATAGAAGGTAACTCCTGGAACTTCTCATTCCACGTGCCACACGATGTCTATGGACTGATGGACATGCTCGGAGGCGAAAAGAAATTCCGCGACAAACTTGACAAGCTCTTTGTCATGGATTTGCCAGAAAAATACTATGCTGACAACGAAGACATTACAGCCGACTGTCTTGTAGGTGGGTATGTACACGGTAATGAGCCAAGCCATCATGTGCCTTACCTTTATGCATGGACAAGTGAACCATGGAAAACACAGACATGGGTGCGCACCATCATGAACAAGATGTACAGGAACCATATCCGTGGACTGGGCGGTAACGATGACTGCGGACAGATGTCTGCATGGTATATCTTCTCGGCAATGGGATTCTATCCCGTATGTCCGGGTAGTGACCAGTATGTACTGGGAGCACCTTATTTACCCTATATGAAAATAAACCTTCCTAACGGGAAAAGTATAGAGATAAAGGCGCCAGGAGTAAGCGACAAGAAAAGATACGTGAAAAGCATGAAACTCAATGGAAAGCCTTACGAAAAGCTCTATCTCACACATTCGGATCTGACACAAGGCTGTACCATAGAATATGTCATGAGCGACAGACCCAACAAACGGCGTGGCATGGCAAAGGAGACAAAGCCCTATTCCATGACCGACGGCGTGGTGGAACAAACCGATACTGAAACATGGGGGAAACATCTGCAAACCATAAACTTCATAGACAAGTCACCTGAAAGCAAAGGGTCGAAGATCTACCATGCCATCATCCCCGATCCGGATCCCTATATCAGACAGGTAGCCAACGAAGTGATGAAAACACTTTATTTCATGCCTTCAGACAGCATACCTATGCTCCGCAAACTCGACTATATCATACGGGAAGACAAGGGTATCTCCGCCAAGGGTGGAGGAAATGGACGCGTGAACATTTTCTATAGTACCACACACGTGGAAAAATCATTTGCCAACAACGATACGGCAAAAGTGGATTTCGAGACACGCGGAGTATTGCTTCACGAACTTACACATGCATTCCAACTGGAACCGCAGGGTATTGGAGGCTATGGAGACAACCCGGTTGTATGGCAATTCATTGAAGGCATGGCCGATGCCGTGCGTGTCGCCAACGACGGATTCCACGGCGAAGCAGACCGCCCCAAAGGCGGTAGTTATACCAACGGTTACAGACACACCGGATATTTCCTGGTATGGGTAAACAAGAACAAAGACAACAGCTTTATCAGGAAAATGAACCGCTCATGCCTGGAGGTCGTTCCATGGTCATGGGACGGTGCCGTGAAATACGCATTGGGTGATGGATATACCATCGACGGGCTATGGAAAGAATACCAGTTAGCCGTAGGCGATATAAAAGAATAGCCTAACGCGCATTTGTCACCTGCAATCATACTAACCATTCATCAGAATATGAAAAACATTTTAGGAAATTTCAAAACCATGGCGATAGCTTCTACCATCGCCATGGTATTTTCTGCCACACAGCTCCAGGCACAGGAAGAAACAATACCGGAACAGCACATGACACCGGAAACACAACTGCTGGAATGGCGTGAACAACTCCAATCCACGGCTTCTGTCAAAGAAAAGAAAATACTGCTCGGCAAGATTGCACAGACCGGAACATTTCTCGGGCTGATGCTCACCGGCCAATACATGGATGTGCCGGAACTGAAACTGCATGCTGCAGAATGTGTGGCAGAAAACGCGCTGGCACACCCAGAATACAACGGAACAAACACACGGCATCTGCTGACGAAGGCGGCCTATATCCTGAAAGGAGCACAACGGGAGCGTGTGCTCAGATGGCTCAGCGAATCAAGCATGGAAGAGGGATTTGTCAGCCTATTCAACGGGAAAGACCTCACAGGATGGAAAGGACTCGTGGAAAACCCGATTGCAAGAGCTGCCATGACAGCAGAAGAACTGGCTGCAAAACAAGTGGAAGCCGATGAACGCATGCGACAGGACTGGGTGGTGGAAGATGGCCTACTGGTCTATGCAGGCACTGGCTTCGACAACATCTGCACAGAAAAACAATACAAGGATTTCGAGCTGTATCTGGACTGGCGGCTGGATCCTAATGGAAAAGAACCGGATGCAGGCATCTACCTGCGGGGGACCCCACAGGTGCAGATTTGGGATATAGCCCGCGTAGATGTCGGTGCACAGGTCGGTTCAGGAGGGCTCTACAACAACCAGAAGAACCGCTCTACACCCCTCTGTGTAGCAGACAGGAAACTGGGCGAATGGAACAGCTTCCACATCAAGATGGTGGGCGAGAAAGTAACGGTCTGGCTTAACGGAATCCTTGTCGTTGACCAGATACCCTTGGAAAACTACTGGGACCGCAGCCGTCCCATCTTCCCCTGTGAGCAAATTGAGCTTCAGGCCCATGGCAGCAGAGTCTATTACCGTGACATATACATCAAGACACTTTAATAAAAAGGCAACAACAATATCCAAACATCATGTTAAAGAACAGACTATTTTCAGCATTCTGTGTCTGCATTGCAAGTGCGCTCCCACCGTGTTCCGGGAACGCACTTGCTGCAAACGGCCAACCACTCATCGGCTATGTCAACCCGTTTGTAGGAACCGATGGCTACGGCAATGTCTATCCGGGAGCACAGACTCCTTTCGGCGGCATACAGATCAGTCCCGACACCGATGAACATTTCTATGACTGTGCTTCGGGCTACAAGTGGAACAGGCAGTCTATCCAGGGATTCTCCCTCACCCACCTCAGCGGGACCGGCATACCCGACATGGGCGATTTCCTGTTCATGCCGGGCGTGGGAAAGCCGCAGCTCACGCCAGGTACAGACGAAGCCCCGGACGATGGCTACCGCAGCCGTTTCGTGCACGACAACGAGAAAGCCACACCGGGATACTACCAAGTCTATCTGAACGACTACAAGGTAAACGCCGAAATGACAGCTGCCATAAGGAGCGGAATGTTCAGGTTCACCTATCCCCAATCAGAAAATGCCTTCGTGCTCATTGACCTGAACCACACATTATGGCAGACCTGCGTATGGTCCAATATACGCATCGAGAACGACTCCACCGTTACAGGATACAAACTCATCAAGGGATGGGGACCGGAACGCCACATCTATTTCAAGGCTGTCTTCTCCAAACCGTTCAGGGATTTCATGGTCTATCAGAGTGGGAAACCGGTCATTTACAACACATCGCGATTCAGGAGCAACCGCGAAGCATGGGGAAAAGAACTCATCTTCACAGCTTCATTCGCAACCAGCCAGCAGGAACAAATCACCGTAAAGACAGCCATATCGGCAACAAGCACAGACGGAGCCTCGCTCAACATGGAAGAAATCCGAGACCTGTCCTTCGACCAGGTCAAGGCAAAGGCAGAAGCAGCTTGGGAGCAGGAGCTGTCAAGGTATGCCATAGAAGGGACACCCGAGCAGAAGGAAACCTTCTACACATCAGCCTACCATGCGGCACTCTGCCCATTCATATACAATGATGCCGACGGAAAATACCTGGGACTGGACAAGAACATCGAACAAGGCAGCGGTTTTGTCAACAGGACAGAGTTCTCGCTCTGGGACACCTACAGGGCTTTTCATCCATTGCTCAACCTTGTCCATCAGGACATACAGGCCGATGTGGCCAACTCCCTGCTGGCTCACTACGACAAAAGCGTGGAGCGGATGCTGCCCTACTGGTCGTTCGGAAGCAACGAAACCTGGTGCATGATAGGCTATCACGCCGCCTCTGTCCTGGCCGACATGATCTGCAAGGACGTGAAGGGATTTGACCACGAGCGTGCATTCGAGGCCATGGTGACAACTGCCATGAATCCCAACTACGACTGCCTGCCCGAATACAGAAGCCTGGGATATGTGCCGTTTGACAAGGAAGCGGAATCTGTCTCCAAGACACTGGAATATGCCTATGACGACTATGCCATCGCCCAAGCCGCAAGGAAACTGGGGAAAGAACGCGAATACCGTTACTTCCTGAACCGTGCCCTAAGCTACCAGAACATATTCGACCCGGGAACAAAATACATGAGGGGAAAAGACAGCAAAGGCCAATGGCGCACCCCATTCGCACCCGTTGCCTATCAGGGCCCCGGATCGGTAAACGGCTGGGGCGACATCACGGAAGGCTTCACCGTGCAGTATCACTGGTATGTACCGCAGGATGTGCAGGGACTCGTCAACCTCATGGGCAAGGACATGTTCCGCTCACGGCTCGACTCGCTCTTCCAGTATGACCTGCCCGACGACATACCCGGCGCACACGACATACAAGGACGCATCGGGGCATACTGGCACGGCAACGAGCCCTGCCATCACGTGGCCTATCTCTACAACTACATCGGAGAAGGATGGAAATGCCAGAAATGGGTGCGCACCGTCATCGACCGCTTCTACGGAAACCAGCCGGGATCGCTCTGCGGAAACGATGACTGCGGGCAGATGTCTGCATGGTACATCTTCAACTGCATGGGCTTCTATCCCGTCTGTCCCTCAAGCGGCATCTACAATATAGGCTCACCGGCCCTGCCCTACATGGACGTAAGGCTAAGCAACGGCCGCCACATCAAGGTGTCCACGCGTAACTGGAGCAAAGACGCGCTATACATAGACAAGGTAAGGCTGAACGGGAAACCACACACGCGTTCCTACTTCACATGGGAAGAGCTGAAAGACGGTGCAGAGATAGAATTCTCCATGAGCAGGAAGCCCAACCGCAAATGGGCTGCCGGAACGGCAGACAAGGCCCCGTCCCTGTCCACTGAAAAGCAGACACTCATCTACAGGCAAGGCCTGACACTATAGAAAGGCAACCCTGGAAAAGGAAAGTACCGGAACGGACCGCGCACAGTCTGTTCCGGTACTTTTTCTTTTTACACAATGCACCGCCACACGGCACTGCACAAACAAAAAAACAAGGGGTGGAAATAAAGAGCGGTAAACGGGACTCGAACCCGCGACCCTCAGCTTGGGAAGCTGATGCTCTACCAACTGAGCTACTACCGCAGAAGCGATAAAAAGAAAATGAGCCGATACCCGGACTCGAACCGGGGACCTATTCATTACGAATGAATTGCTCTACCAACTGAGCCATATCGGCAAGATGTAAAAGAACGAACTTGCAGAAGCCTTTCCGTTTTGCGCATGCAAAGGTAATCCATTTTTTCAGAATAGCCAAACAAATTGCCTTTTTTTTGCAAAGGCACTGGCGAAAGTCAATCTTTGAAAGCTTTTTCTCTATCCCAGAGGGAGGGCTGATTACTTGAGGGGATTTTATTGAGAGCCTGTATAATATACTGGCCATATTGCCGTCCGCATGTGAGAACCATCCACATTATTCGAGACCGTTCAGGCGCAGCCACTGGGGGTGTGGGCGTTCCGCCCGCACTTCTCGCACCCTCCTGCAATAAAATATCATGCCGACAGAACTTGACTTGCGATGTGCGGGCGGGACGCCCACACCCCCAGCTCCCGAAAATCAAAGTGTCAGAATTTTAACACTTTTGCTTACACTTTGATTTTCGGGCCATTCCTGAAGAATCGGACGAAACCGGATTTTTGCTCGCCAGCGGAAATTTTCGCTTTTGAAGGCCTGTTTTGTAAATCGTTGATAATCAATGGGATAATCTTTTACAGTCGCGAAGTGTTAACGAAATTCGTCTGATTTTAACCTAAAATGTGTTAAATTCATGCACAAAACAGCCGATTTGTGCAGTTTTCAGCCCCCTTTTTTCGCACTTTTGGCCGGAAAATCGTAGTTTTGAGGCTGGAAAACATAGGTTTTTGCCCCAAAACAGTTAAGTTTTGCCTCAAAAACACTTAAGTGCAGAGATGAAAATAGTTAACTAATTTTTCAGAAACAGTTAAGTGTTTCCCCCCTAACACTTAACTGATTTTTCCGTTTTGTGCAAAAAACCGACAGTTTACACTTATTAACATGAAAATCGGCTCAAAATCATCTCTTTTCTAATACTCTGAAAAATCAAAGTGTAAGCAAAAGTGTTAAAATTCTGACACTTTGATTTTCGGGAGCTGGGGGTGTGGGCGTCCCGCCCGCACATCGCAAGTCAAGTTCTGTCGGCATGATATTTTATTGCAGGAGGGTGCGAGAAGTGCGGGCGGAACGCCCACACCCCCAGTGGCTGCGCCTGAACGGTCTCGAATAATGTGGATGGTTCTCACATGCGGACGGCAATATGGCCAGTATATTATACAGGCTCTCAATAAAATCCCCTCAAGTAATCAGCCCTCCCTCTGGGATAGAGAAAAAGCTTTCAAAGATTGACTTTCGCCAGTGCCTTTGCAAAAAAGCAAGACAAAATTTTCCGTAAAATATCCGTTGCCTGAAAGGCCCCAAATGGCAAAGTTTGATTAACTTTGCAGCCATTATGCAAACTTATAAAGACACTTACAGAGAACACTACCGTGCACTGACCACACTGGGAGTGCCAATCGTTTTCGGACAGGTAGGCAACATACTGCTGGGTTTTGCCGACACGCTCATGATAGGCCACCACAGCATGATCGAGCTGGCAGCAGCGAGCTTCATCAACACCATGCTCACACTTGTCATCATCTTCTCGCAGGGATTCTCCATGGGGCTCACGCCACTCGTGGGCAACGCATTCGGCCGCGGAGAACACCAGAAGACCGGGCAGATATTGCGCAGCGCGCTTTCGGCCAACTCCGTCCTTGCACTCGTGCTGCTTGCCGTCATGGCAGTGTTCTACAGCTGCCTGGGACTGATGGGCCAGCCCGCTGAGCTGCTTCCCTATATGCGTCCCTACCTCATCGTGAACATCCTCTCCATTCCGTTCATCTGCTGGCTCAACACCTTCAAGCAGTTCTTCGATGCCATCACCATGACCAAAGTGAGCATGTATGTCCTGCTCACAGGCAACATCATGAACATCGGAGCCAACTACCTGCTCATCTACGGCCCCGGCCCCATGCCGGAACTCGGACTGGTAGGAGCCGGCATTGCAACGCTCTTCTCCCGCATATTCATGGTATGCTGCTTTGTCGCCATGCTCTGGAGGAAACGGTTTGTCACCTGCCGCAAGGCACTTGCGCAGAGCACCACGGAGCGCAGCGTCTTCAACCGGCTCAACGCACTGGGCTGGCCGCTGGCCTTCCAGCTGGGCATGGAAACGGCCGCCTTCTCGCTCACGGCCGTCATCGTGGGATGGATAGGCACCACGGCCCTGGCAGCCCACCAGATCATGCTCACCATATCACAGCTGTTCTACATGGTCTATTACGGCATGGCCGCAGCCATAGCCGTACGTGTCAGCCATTTTGCCGGAACAGGAAACCTGGCAGCCATCAGCCACACCTCAAAAGCCGGATTCCACCTCATACTGGCCATTGCGTTCACCATTGCCATACCCGTGTTCCTGCTCAGGAACCACATGGGGGCATGGTTTACCGACGACCCCGAAGTATGCACCTTTGTGGCCAACACCGTCATCATACTCATCATCTACCAGTTCGGCGACGGACTGCAATGCACCTACGCCAATGCCCTGCGAGGCGTTTCCTGCGTCAAGCCCATGATGTACATCGCCTTCTTCTCCTATTTCATCATCTCGCTTCCGCTGAGCTATATCTTCGGAATACGGCTCGGACTTGGACTACCGGGCATCTGGGCAGCATTCCCCGTCTGCCTCACCTGCGCGGGACTGCTCTACTACATCGCCTTCCGTCACCACCTCAGGCGCATGGCCCACGGCGCATAAGGCCACCCCAAACAAAACAACAGTTTTTTTTGGCCGTTCTGAAAAAATGTATTAACTTTGCAACGGTTTTAAAGGAAGGTTGGCAGAGTGACCGAATGCGCTGGACTCGAAATCCGGTATACCCATTGCGGGTATCGGGGGTTTGAATCCCTCACCTTCCGCCAAGAGGAATGCCCCGCAGGCATTCCTCTTTTGTTTCAGGTAAACAGTCAGCAGCCAAAAAAAGTGATAAGGGGTACTGGTTCTAACAAATAAAAGGGCTCAGTAGCTATTTAGTGTGGGTAGGCGTAAAGTTTAGCAATGCGAAAGA
>JBJEHA010000031.1:0-15418 GCA_051875605.1 Prevotella sp.
CTGATTTTTCCGTTTTGTGCAAAAAACCGACTTTTTGCACTTATTAACATGAAAACCGCGGCAAAACGGCCTTTTTCCTGAATCACTTGAAAATCAAAGTGTCATAAAAACCGTTGTTTTCCTGACATTTTGTAAAATCGCCATGTATGCTCACATAGTCCAGGATTTCTGACTTGACGGAAGAGGTGACGGGCAGCAGATTCTAAAAAACAGTTGGCAGCTATGGATGTCTGCCAATAATTTTGTAATTTTGCAGCCCGAGAGCAGTGTCCCGGTCTGTCGCTGGTTCCGCATGGAGCGAGAGGAAAGTCCGGGCAGCACAGGGCACTCCACTTCCGAAAACAGAAGCTGTCGGTGACGGCAGGTGCTGGCAGAAGAAAACAACCGCCCAGGCATGGACTGGGTAAGGGTGAGAAGGCAGTGTAAGAGACTACCAGCCGATGGGCGATCATCGGGCTGTGCCAACTGGAGGCTGCAAGTTCGCGTAAACCGTCGTTTGAGGGTAGCCCGCCCGACACATCAGTGACGACGGAGGGTAGAATGCTTCAGCCATGGGGTGACTCATGGCGTAGATAAATGACAGACACTCCCCTATGGCCGCATGGCCTGGAGACACAGAACCCGGCTTATAGGGACACTGCTCTCGTTTTTTTCCTTCCGCCCGTGAAGTGGGCTTTTATGCTGATGCAGGCTGGCATGACCTGCATTGAAGTTTAACCGCCAAACAACAACAGAGGATGCCTAAACACTTTGCCCGTCTGAAAAGATTCGTTTTGACCGACATCTGGCGCATTGGCCGGGAAGATGTTTCCAAACGCCGCTATTTCTTCTACCAGATGCTGAAGATGCTCATCCTGACCGTCAGGTTCTTCACCACCCGGCGCGTGCTCGACATGGCTTCTGCCTTGACCTACAGCACGTTGCTGGCCATTGTGCCCATTCTGGCCGTAGTGTTTGCCGTGGCCAGGGGCTTTGGCTATTCCAGGTATATAGAGGTGTGGTTCAGGGATGCCTTGAGCAGCCAGCCGCAGGCGGCCGATACCATAATCAGCTTTGTCAACTCCTATCTGATACATACCAAGAGCGGCATTTTCCTCGGTATAGGCCTGCTGTTCATGCTGTTCACGGTGCTCATGCTGACGAGCAACATAGAGAAGACATTCAACGCCATCTGGCAGGTGAAGCATCCGCGCAGCCTTTTCCGTACCATCACCGACTACATGGCCATGTTCTTCATCCTGCCCGTGTGCATTGTCATCACGTCGGGTCTGTCCATCATCATGGCCACCGTGGCCCATGAAACCGATGGCTATACGGTTATCGGGCCGATGATGCAGGGCTTCATTTCGTTCATGCCCTATGTGCTCATGTCCATCGTGTTCATTGCCCTCTACCTGTTCATGCCCAACACCAAGGTGAAGCTGTCTTCTGTCATCGTGCCCGGTGTCATGGCCGGTGTGGCCATGCAGCTGTTGCAGCTGTTCTACATCAACTCGCAGCTGTTCCTGTCGGGCTACAATGCCATCTACGGCTCGTTTGCAGCGCTGCCGCTTTTCATGCTCTGGGTGCAGATTTCGTGGACCATCTGCCTTTTCGGCGCACAGCTGTGCTATACTATACAGAACCTCGACGATTATGCCTTCATGGCGGGAACCGACGAGATGAGCCACCGCTACCGGCTGCTGCTCAGTGGTATTCTGATGGGAAAGGTATGCCGCCGTTTCGACAAGGGATTGAAACCCTATACGGCCATGCAACTGATGAGGGAGACCGGCATTCCGGTGCGCATCATACAGGACTTGCTCTATGACCTGGCCGAGGTGAACCTGCTGAGCGAGAACGCCGGTCCCGACCGCGTGGTGGACAGCACCTTCCAGCCGGCCGAATCGCTCGACAACATCACCTTCGGGGTAATGGTTGACAGGCTGGAGTCGCATGGGAAGTGGAGCCTGGACCTGGACCTCAGGGATGTGCTCAAGGACCATAGGTGGAAGGAAATCATGCTGTCGCGCAAAACCTATCTCGACACGCTGGACAAGGTCTATCTGAGAGACTTTTAGGCGGTTGCCGCAAGTCTCTCGGATAACCATGTCGTTCACTATGGAATTTATAGTGCACGAACCAGACAATATTTTCCCCTCCTTGCCGTTATCATGCAGTAAAACCGTGGCAAAACTGACCTTTTTCCGGGCGATTTCCCGGCCTTTGGGCGGCTCTGCTTCCGGTAGGTGAATAAAAGCAGATACTATGGATGTCAAGATTCCGGATTTTCTTAAGTACAAGGACAAGTTCACCCAGTCTGGGTTTGTTGAAAAGATTGCACGCATAGCCAAGCGTGCAGGTGCAAAGCTGATTTATGCCGCACTCATACTTTACTATACGCTTGAAAGCGATGATGTGCCGGTGAAGGACAAGGCCATTATCGTCGCCGCGCTGGGCTATCTTATCAGCCCGATTGACGTGATTCCCGATGCCATACCCATTGCCGGGCTTTCCGATGACCTCTCCGTCTTGCTCTATGTGCTCCATAAGATATGGGGAAACGTTTCGGAGGAAATCAAGGCCAAGGCCAGGAAAAAGCTGCAGGACTGGTTTGATGAGGACGAGATTGTGGAGGTTGAAGGCTTCATCGGCAACGATGAGGATGCCGAGTAGCGGCAGAAAGCAAAAGCGGCCGTTTCCAGGGAGATTCCCGATGGAAACGGCCGCTTTTGCTGTATAGGATTCAGATGCGTTCGAGCACAGTCTTTATCAGATGGTCAATGCTGTTCTTGTAGTTGGCGTTTGCGCTCTGCGCCCTTCTGTTGGCAATGACCATGCAGCAGGTCATGGCTTTATGGCCCATCAGTGAAGACAGTCCGGCCACGGCACTCGATTCCATCTCGAAGTTTGTGATTCTCATGCCGTTATGGCAGAACGATTCCACCTTTTCGTTCTGTCTCGGGTCTGCCAGCGGTATGCGCAGTTCACGCCCTTGCGGACCGAAGAATCCGCCACAGGCAATGGTGATGCCGCGCACCATGTCGTCTTGTGCGATGCGTTCCACCAGTTCGGCATCGGCGTTGGCCACGTAGGGCGCGCAGAGCAGCGGGTTCCAGTCCATGTGCTTGACGAAGGCCTTCTCGAGTTCCAGGTCGCACACATCGTTGCGTCCGGCGTAGAAGTTAAGCAGTCCGTCGAAACCGATGCTCTTGACCGACGCGATGAATGTGCCGGAGGGCGTGTTGAGCTGAAGTCCGCCGCAAGTGCCTATGCGCACGATGGTCAGCTGGCGTGTGGTGTCCTTTTCCTCGCGCGTCTGGAAGTCTATGTTGGCCAGTGCATCGAGTTCGTTGAGCACGATGTCTATGTTGTCGCAGCCAATGCCGGTGCTCACCACGGTCACGCGCTTTTTCTTGTACATGCCCGTGATGGTGCGGAACTCCCTGTTCTCCACTTCGCACTCGCGCGAACTGAAGTGCGAGGCCACCAGCGACACGCGGCCGGGGTCGCCTACAAGGATGACATTGTCTGCAAGGTGTTCGGGTTTGAGGTGCAGATGGAAGACGCTGCCATCTGGATTGATGATAAGTTCTGACTCAGCAAATTTCTTTTTCATAGGTCTAAAGTATTGTTTTTTCTCTGTCTTTCGTGTCTGTCTGCAAGCTGTCCTAGCGTTGCGTGTTCAGTGCGGCTGTCTCTTCAGCCCGTATTTCATTGGCTATGCGCTGCAGGTCGTTGAGCATCTGGTGTTCTGATTCTTCCATGGATATGATCTTGGACTGGAGTTTCAGCCTGTCGGAGCCTTTGGCACTGTGGAATGCCTTTCTGTGGCTGTCGAGCACCAGGTCCTGTGCGTTGAGCTGCTGGCGCAGTTCTTCGTATTCTGTGTATTTCCGCGCCGCGGTCTTGGACTTGAAGTCGCCTACGCTGTTATACACCCTTTCGTCTGATACCACGAACGGTTCTTGCTTCACGGCCCAGTTGCGTTTCGGGCTGTTGCGCAGCCGTTCGGCCCGGGCGAGCGCCTGTTTGCGCAGCTTGTCGCTGGTCCAGGTGTCCTTGATGGAACTGATGGCGGCCAGCTGCTTGAGCTGTTCTTCCTCGTATTCATCGGCACTGTAGTTGCGTCTCACGTCAGAGGGGATGAATGTGTAGATGCAGGCCATGCCTTCCGGCTGGTTGCGGTCTGTGGCAAACCATCCCAGGCCGTTCGTGTCGTCAACGACGAGAAAGTAGTCGTTGGCTGGTGAGTTGAAGGGCAATCCCAGGTTCTCGGCCTGCAGGAACCGTCCGTCGTCGGAGTCGTAGCGGGTGACGAAGAGGTCATATCCTCCCAGCCCCTCGGTTTCTGACTGTGCGGCGAAATAGAATGTCGCACCGTCAGAGTCCATATAGGGGAATCCCATGTGTGTGGAGAAGCCGTCGATGCCTTCAAGGCGTTGCTCCTCGCCCCAGTTGTCGCCCAGTCGCTGGCGTGTATATAGGCGTGACCGGCCGTCGGCTTCGGTGCGTGAATAGAAACAGCGGTTGCCGAAGCCGTTGACATAGACACAGTCGTCGGCACTGGCTGTCGGGGTCTCGAAGAATTCCCTGTAGCTCATGATGCTGCCAAGGTCGGTGTCGAGTGGAATGGACTGGAGCAGCTGTGATCTCTCCACTACCATGCTGTCGATGAAGAACACGCGCTGCACATTGGGCAGCAGGGCTTCAAAAAGCGAGTCGGCCGGCGTCTTCTCTTCCTCCACCGGTTTCGGGGCTTGTGCTGCACGGCGTTTGCGGGACTGGGCATGGTCAGGTATGGCAAGACATAATGCCAAAACGATAAAAACGGTTCTTAACATGTTCAAATTCATTCTTATCTGCTTATGTGTGGGAACTTGTGGAAAAAAGGCCAGGACTAATGCAACAGCGTAGTGGGCATCCACGATTCCCAAGGTCAAAAAGTGTAACAAAGATACAACATTATAAGGGAACGGACGATTTGTTTAACATATTTTATGAAGTGTTCTGCCGTTTTGGGGTGTATGCCGTTCCTCCGGGCTGTTTCCGGGGCTGTGGGGGGTCAGTCCTCGCCTTCTGTCATCCTGCCATCCGATTCGAGTGCGTTGAGCACGCTGTATCTGGCTTCCGCGGTCAGCTGTTCCACGGTGCTGAAGAGGCGTGCCATGCCGTCGCGCAGGGACTCGTGTTCGTGTGGGCATACGTGGCGTTGAGGGCGGTAGTCCTGCAGCCGGGCATAGCGTGCAATGTCGGCCTCGTTGACCGTGCAGAGCGGGCGGATGATGGCCAGCGGCATCTTGCGCATCTTCAGCAGGGCTGGCATGGTGGAGAAATGTCCCTGGCTGAACAGGTTCATCAGTGCCGTGTGTATGAGGTCGTCCAGATGGTGGCCGAGGGCAATCTTGTTGCAGCCCAGCTGCTGTGCCAGGTCGAAGATGGCCTTTCTCCTGTACCATGAGCACAGGAAGCAGGGCGGCTTGCTGTTGCCGGGCTTGTCTTCAAACGATGTGGTGAGCACATGCAGCCTCACGCCCAGCCGGTCGCAGAATTGCTGCAGATAGGTGCAGTCGGATTCGTATTTCACATTTTCCATGCGCACATGCACGGCCTCCACTTCAAACTGCGGTCTGCGTATGAGCATGCGTCTGCCCAGCATCTCGAGCAGCAGGAGCGAGTCCTTTCCGCCGGACAGGCCTACGAGGATGCGGTCGCCGTCGGCAATCAGCCCGTATTTCTTCACGGCATGCCCTACCCTTCTGGACATGAGTTGCCAGAGACGTTCTTGTTCTGTGGGGAGCGGCATGGGGTCAGGGCTTCATGAATACCAGATAGACGGAGCAGACGATGAGCAGGAAGGCCAGGATATGGTTCCAGTGCAGGTTCTGTCCCTGGAAAAGGATGTTGGCAATGACGGCAAACACGCCGAGGCTGATACATTCCTGGATGACCTTGAGCTGTACAAGGGTGAAGGGGCCTCCGTTGCCCTCGAAGCCCATGCGGTTGGCAGGAACCTGGCAACAGTATTCAAAGAAGGCAATGGCCCAGCTGAAGGCAATGACACCCAGCAGGGGCCAATGGGCAGATGTGCCCTGCTGCTGGAGGCGCAGGTGCCCGTACCAGGCAAGCGTCATGAAGACATTGCTCAACAGGAGCAGGATGATGGTGTAGAGTCCGTTCATTGTAGTATATATATATATAATAATGTATAGATGACTTGTCGGGTGGGCTGCGTTGCAGCCATGCGCCGGGAGTTCTTGCTTCTCCTGTTCGACTGTGTATGGAGGACGTTAGAGGCAGGTCCGGGGTATGCCCTCTCCTTCAGTCTCCACGGATGCTGTAAATACGTTGGAAAAGGCGTAATATTGTGTTCGGTTCCATGAATTTCCCGTTTTTCGTGTGCATCTGCCTTGACGGACGCGAAGCATGAAGTCGGGAACAGTGAACTGGAAACTTCGGAAAAGCCAGCTTTTATCTTCCCCAGTGCTAAGTGAAAACTGTAGTTCACGCCGTGAAATATAGTGTTCACGCTGTGAACTATAGTGTTCACGCCGTGGAATATAGTGTTCACGCCGTGAACTACAGATTGCAGTTAGGACAGGAAAACTTTTCCCTTCGCTTTTCCGAGGTTTCCAGTTCACTGTTTCCGACTTTGTCTTCCAGACATTCCACGTCAGGAGGAAATGCAGACGGGAATGTGCCTGGAGGAGTGTGAAAGGGAGCGTAAACAGGGCCTTCAACCATGTTTTTTGTCTTGCTGCTGTGGAATCTCGTGGATTTTCCGTATATTTGTAGTCAAAATGCAAAAGGGGAAAAGACATTATCATTCATAAAACAGACAGCTATGGCAACAGTTGACGACAAGAAAATCATTTTTTCCATGGTGGGAGTATCGAAAATCATCCCACAGAACCAGAAACAAATACTCAAGGACATCTACCTGTCTTTCTTCTATGGAGCGAAGATCGGTATCATAGGTCTGAACGGCGCAGGAAAGTCCACGCTGATGAAGATTATCGCCGGACTCGAACAGCCCACCCAGGGAGAGGTGGTATGGAGCCCGGGCTACAGTGTGGGCTACCTGCCGCAGGATCCTCCGCTTGACGAGACGAAGACCGTGAAGGAAAACGTGCAGGAAGGCGTGAAGCAGGCTTACGATGCCCTGCGCGAGTATGAGGAAATCAACCTGAAATTCGGTGAGGAGGAATATTATTCCGATCCGGACAAGATGGACAAGCTCATGCAGCGGCAGGCAGAGGTGCAGGACATCATAGACGCCACCGATGCCTGGAACATGGATTCCAAGCTCGACAGGGCAATGGCGGCACTCCGCTGCCCGCCTGGCGATTCCGCAGTCACCCACCTGTCTGGCGGTGAGCGGAGAAGAGTGGCCTTGTGCCGTCTGCTGCTCGAAAAGCCCGATGTGCTGCTGCTCGACGAGCCAACCAACCACCTCGATGCAGAAAGCATAGACTGGCTGGAACAGCACCTGCAACAGTATGAAGGCACGGTAATCGCCGTAACCCACGACCGTTACTTCCTTGACGATGTGAGCGAATGGATCCTGGAACTCGACCGCGGGGAAGGCATACCCTGGAAGGGCAACTACTCATCGTGGCTCGACCAGAAGACAAAACGCATGGAGCAGGAAGAAAAAACGGCCTCCAAGAGACGCAAGACCCTGGAACGGGAGCTGGAATGGGTGAAAATGGCGCCAAAGGCCCGTCAGGCCAAGGGAAAGGCGCGTCTGAACTCGTATGAACAGATGCTCAACGAGGAACAGAAGACGCGTGAGGAGAAGCTTGAGATATTCATTCCCAACGGCCCGCGTCTGGGCAACAAGGTCATCGAGGCACAGCATGTGCAGAAGGCTTTCGGCGAGAAAGTGCTCTTCAGCGACCTGAACTTCATGCTCCCCCCCAACGGCATTGTCGGCGTGATAGGGCCTAACGGTGCGGGAAAGACCACGCTTTTCCGGCTGATCATGGGACTTGAACAGGCTGATGGAGGTACTTTTGAAGTGGGCGAAACGGTGAGGCTGGCTTACGTTGACCAGCAGCACAAGGACATCGACCCGAAAAAGACGGTCTATGAGGTCATATCGCAGGGTAACGAGACCATACGTATGGGCGGACGTGACATCAATGCCCGTGCCTATATATCACGGTTCAATTTCTCCGGGACTGACCAGAGCAAGCTGTGCAGCGTGCTGTCCGGCGGTGAACGCAACCGTCTGCAGCTGGCATTGGCCCTGAAGCAGGAAGGCAATGTGCTGTTGCTCGATGAGCCGACCAATGATATTGATGTCAACACCTTGCGTGCCCTGGAGGAAGGCCTTGAGGCATTCGCGGGGTGTGCAGTCGTAATCAGTCACGACAGATGGTTCCTCGACCGAATATGTACGCATATCCTTGCCTTTGAGGGCAACGGAGAGGTCTTCTATTTTGAAGGCAGCTATTCGGAATACGAGATCAACAAGGCAAGAAGATTGGGTAATGAGGAAATCAGGAAAGGCCGGTATCGGAAACTGATGGATGAGCAGTGAGCATATCCGGACAGGCTGTGAAAGGGAAATGCTTGTTCCCTTTCCGTAATCGTACAGACAACAAGCGGTAGGTTCAGTTTCCCCGGACTTACCGCTTGTTCATTCTGATTTTCGGAGTAACCCTTTCCTTCTGCCGTTGGCTGCATCGCCGATGTGGAAGATGGATAGTCATGGATGAGGGAACAGGAAGATGTCTGATGCGGGAGCTTACTTCTTTGCCTCAAACTTGTAATTGAATGCCAGGGACGCATATTGGTGGAGGAAGCCGGAGCTTCCCTCTGTACGTGTGGTTGTGGTTACTGTACTGTGATAGCGTGTGTCCTGATTGAAGATGTCATTGATATAGAAAATGACCGTGGCTTTGTTCTTGATGAAGCTGTAGTTGACTCTGGCGTTGAGCAGGAAGCGGTTTTCTGCACCAAAGAGAGTGAATATGCATCCGCACAGCAGCTTGTCCAACAATCTCTCCTTAATGCTCCGTCGCGGAGGATTCATCTTTTTGAAGAACTCCTCCAGGTTAACATCGGAATTCTTTTCTAAGGCAGCCAGCGCAATCTCTGCCCGTTTGTTGGTAGCATTAGTTTTAGCACGTGTAATTTTTCTTTCACTTGCTTTACTTTCTTTCATTTCGCTTCAAAAAGAAAAAGGCCTTCATGCACTGAAGACCTTACCGGTGATTCCGCAGGGACTCGAACCCTGGACCCACGCCTTAGAAGGGCGTTGCTCTAATCCAACTGAGCTACGGAACCCCAAATCGGCTGCAAAGTTAATAAAAATCAACCGATTTCTATGCCCATGTGGTTCTAAACTTAAATTGTATTTACTATTTTTAACACAACAATCCTGTGAATAGCCCGCATATATCTGCCGGGATGTAACCCACCCTACCCCTTCACGGGAACTGTAGCATGAGAGGATCTTGAGACGTAGAATCCTTTAAAGCCAAATTACAAAGTGTCAGTTTTATGGCTGTTTTTATGACACTTTGAATTTCCGGCCATTTCCGTAGAGCCGGGCGAGAGCGTTTTTTTGTGAGCCAGCGGAAATTTCGGATTTCGGAGACCTGTTTTGTAAACCGTTGATAATCAACTGGATAAATTTTTACAGGCGAAAAGTGTTAACAAAAACCGTCCGGTTTTAACCTAAAATCCGTTAAATTCGTGCACAAAACAGCCGATTTGTGCAGTTTTCAGCCCCCATTTTCCGCACTTTTGGCCGGAAAATCGCAGTTTTGAGGCCGAAAAACCTGAGTTTTTGCCCCAAAACAGTTAAGTTTTTCCTCAAAAACACTTAAGTGCCAAATCGAAAACAGTTAACTAATTTTCTGGAAACAGTTAAGTGTTTCCCCCCTAACACTTAACTGATTTTTCCGTTTTGTGCAAAAAACCGGTAATTCACACTTATTAACATGAAAATCGGCCAAAAACGACCGTTTTCAGGAAGTGTGTAAAAATCAAAATGTCACGAAAAAGACAAAAATCCTGACACTTTGCAAAATCGGGATTCTACCTTATTCCACCCTCTCCGGTTCTGAAACTGTCACAGATTCACCATAAAAAAAACGGGGAAGAACCTACGCTATAGGTTTCCCCGTCATTTTCCTGTCTATAATGATCTGTAATGATATGTACAAATGAAAAAAGTCTTATCCGGACAGTCCCACCTTCTCGGTCCTGTATTCCTGGGGCGACTTCCCTGTATGCTTGCGGAAATAGCGGCAGAAGAACGACACGTCGCTGAAACTGAACGACCACGCCAGTTCCTTTATGCTTATGCGTGTGGTACGCAGCTGCAGCTTGAGTTGCAGGATGACATAGTGGTCAATGATGGTCTTGGGTGTCAGGCCTGTGATGGAACGCGTGATGACCAGCAGATACTTGGGGGTGACATTGAGCAGTGCAGCATAGTGGGCCACATCCTGCGCCTTCTTGTAGTCGGTTTCAACGGAACGCATGAAGCGGTTGAAGAGTTCGCTCACCCTTGCCGACACCTTGGCCGAACGCGCCACCGACTTGTTGCGCACCAGGTGGTCGTAGAAAGCCAGGAAGAAGGTCTTGAGCTGCAACAGCACGATACGTTCCCGGCACTGGCAACCCTGCTCGTAAAGGTAGAGCCTGAGCAGCCGGATCATGGCCTCCACAACCTGCGAGAGCGCATCGTGGGCATGGTAACGGTCGCGGCGCAGCTCGTCATACACGGCCTGTTCCATCTGCAGACTGGCCTCGCGCAGCAGCTGGGTATCGTAGCGCAGCATGTCGGCCATGAAATCGTCGCTGACATGGTCTATGACAACTGTATCATTCGGGAAGAGCACGAGCACATGTCCCGGTTCCAGGTTGACCTGTGTGAAATCCACCTGCAGACGGGCTTTTCCCATACGGCACCTGAGCAAAGCTCCATAGGTGAGTATGCTCGGCCCGTTATACAGAGGCTCAAGCCGGGTAGTCATCAATGTGGCCGACCCGACATCCATCATTACATTATCCATATAATAATATCCTTAGTTTAATTATCAAAAACTTACTTACCTTAATGGTTGCTTGTAGGCTAATAGAAAATCAGATACATCTTGAATGTTGCAAATATCGCAAAAAGTGTCAGAAATCAACGTGATTAATGGAAAAAAATACCATTTTTTGTGAAAAAACTGCCATTTTCTATAATCAAAATCAAAGTAACTTTGCACGCATGAAAAAAATCAGCAACAGAATGAAGAACATTTTCCAGACCGTCGGCAGCCTGTCTCTGGGCATGCAAGGATGCAGACCGGCCGCCTGTTTCAGGAGAGATAAAAAGACGTGGCTGCACCTGCCTATGGTGATATTGGCATGTACTCCGATTGCCCTTTTTGCACAGACCGTGGAGCAGGTTGACGAGCCCCGGCTCTTTGCATTGTTAGAGGATAACAGCTACAGCCTGCGTGTGGCAAAAAGCGCGGAAGAGACGCAGAAAGAAGGAAGCAGGGTGGCGCGCAGCATGCGGTTGCCCGACGTGAAGGCGCAAATGGCGGTGGGCTACAACGGCAACGTGCTCATGACCGACCGCAACTTCACCGCCCCCAAGGGATTCAGCCAGCCACATATCTCCAACAGTCTGGTGGTGGAGGCTGAACAGACCATATACACCGGAGGTGCGCTTACTGCCGGTGTGGAACTGGCCGACACGCGAAGACAACAGGCCAGCAACAATGTGGACCGCGTGCGACAGGAACAGCGTTTCCTGGCCATGGCACAGCTGCTGGAACTGGCCAAGACCGACCATGCCCTGGAAGTGTATGACAGGAACATGGCACTGACAGAACAGCTCATCCAGGATATCACAGCCCGACGCGAACAGGGACTGGCCATCAGGAACGACATCACCCGGTACGAACTGCAGCTGGAGAAGCTGAAACTGGCCAGAAGGCAGACGGAAGACAGACGCACAGTGGTGAACCACGACCTCTGCAGCATGCTGGGCATGGAGGGCATCAGGCTCACTGCCGACAGCACAGTCTATACCGGCATCATGGCACCGGAAGGAGCACTGCCCGACTGGCTGGAGACCGCACGTCAGCAGGCAACGGCAATCAGGGCGGCACAGCTGGGCGAACAGGAAGCGATAGCCAGCCTGAAACTGGCCAGAAGCGGCATGCGCCCCAAGGTGTCACTGTTTGCATCAGACAGTTTTTCTGGCCCGTATCAGTTTGACATCCCCCCAATCGACAACAACTTCAATGTCTGGCAGGTGGGCATAGGTGTGAGATACGAACTGAGCAGCCTGTTCAAGCAGAACAGAAGGGTGAGACAGGCCACACTGCAACTGAACGAAAGCCGTGACAGCAGACTGAAGGCGGCGGAACAGGTGGACAACAGCGTACACGAAGCCTACATACTCTACACTCAAAGCTATGAAGACCTGAATACCAAACGCAAAAGCGCGCAGCTGGCCCGCGAGAACTATGATGTGGTGTGCAACCGCTACCTGAACGGAATGGCCCTGATCACAGACATGACCGATGCGTCCAATGTGCTGCTGAGCGCAGAACTCGACGAGACCGATGCACGCGTAAACATTGCCTTCGCCCTGTACAGGCTGAGGTTTATGGCCGGAAAAATCTGACCTGGAAAACAGGAACGAACAAGAATAAAGCAAGACAAAAGAAGATAAAGGAAAAGACATCATGAACCTGAAGAAAAAAATAAAACTGGGCTATAACCTGCTGGTTGTGGTCCTGCTGCTGGCTGCCATAGGCTATGCCTTCAGCCGCACAGTGCATTGGGGCAACGTGGAATATACCGATGACGCACAGGTGCAACGCCACATACGCCCCATCAACACACGTGTGCTCGGATTCATCAAGGAAATAAGATTCGAGGAATACCAGCACGTGAGAAAAGGCGACACGCTGGTCGTACTGGAAGATGCCGAATACCGGCTACAGCTGGCACAGGCTGAAGCCGCCCTGCGCAGCTCCCGCCAAGGGTCGACCGTAATCTTGGCGGGCATCACCACGACAGCCAGCAATGTGGATAGAGCCGAGGCCGGCACAGAGGAAGCACGTGTGAACATGCAGAATGCCAAAGCCGACTATGACCGTTATTCCGCCCTGATGGAAAAGGAAGCGGTGACCAGACAGCAGTTCGAGAACATGAAGGCACGCTATGAGGCGGCCAAGGCGCGCTACGACCAGGCCGTGGCCGGGACGCGTTCCACCTCGCTCCAGAAAAACGAACAGACGGAACGGCTGGCACAGAACCATGCAGGAACGGATGTGGCCGAAGCCGCCATGAACCTGGCGCGGCTGAACCTCTCCTATACCGTAATCCTGGCACCGGCTGACGGCGTGATGGGCAGGAAAGACATACACCCCAGCCAGCTGGTACAGCCGGGTCAGCTGCTTGCACGGCTCGTTGACGACAACGACGTGTGGGTGGTGGCCAACTACCGGGAGACACAGCTCAAGCACATCGGCGTGGGCAGCAAGGTGAGATTCAAGGCCGATGCCATTGCCGACAAGGAATATGAAGGCACAGTGGAGTCGCTCAGCGCAGCCACAGGACAGGCCTACTCATCGGTTCCGGCCGACAACGCTACAGGCAATTTCGTGAAGGTGGAGCAACGCGTACCGGTCAGAATCAGGATAAACGCGGAAAACAGCAAGGCAGACCTTGCACGTCTGTGTGCCGGACTGAATGTGGAAACCTTAGTGGAGTATTAGTACATGGCCGGACCTCCCGTTATGAACGGCCCATTCAGGATGCCGATGTTCAATGACTTCGTACCCCAAAGAATCAGGCCATGGACCTATATGCTCATAGCGTTCTGCTTCCAGCTCAACGCTGCCCTGTATGCAGGGGCGACACAGCAGATTATGGGCGACACATGCCTCATGCGCGAAGACGTGGTCATGGTGGTGCTCTGTGGTGTCGTCGGGGTTAACATGCCGTTCCCGTTCCTTTTCCGCTTCAAGTTCAGGTTCACCAACAGGCAACTGCTCATGAATGCAGCCCTGGTCATCGCATGCTGTAATCTCCTGGCACTGACCACGGAGTGTATGCCCCTGCTGTGCATACTCTCCTACCTCATCGGCTTCTTCAGACTATGCGGAACATTTGAATGTATGTCGAACATCCAGGCCTGGATGACACCCAGGCGCGACTTCTCCGTATTCTTCCCATTGCTCTATACCGTTGTGCTGGGCAACATGAACCTGTTGCCTTGGATTTCAGCACAAATGACCTACCTGTGCCAGTCGTGGCAGGCCATGAACTGGCTGATGGCCGGTGTGATGCTCACCATTGCCCTGTATGTATATCTATGCACGCATGCGTTCCGCTTCATGAAGCCTCTTCCGTTGTTTGGTCTCGACTGGCTGGGCTGTCTACTCTGGTCTGCGCTGATGATTGAGGTCATTTTCCTTTTCAACTACGGAGAGTTCTACAATTGGTGGGACGGCAAGCCCTTTAGGACCGTGACATTCATGATACCTCTCACACTGTATTTCGCCCGGCAACGCATGTTCCACATCCGTCACCCGTACATTGAACCTGGTGCATGGAAATACAAGAGCCTTGTGCCCCTGCTGTTGCTGTTTGCCCTGATAGAGCTGGTGAGCAGCACGCCGAGGGTGCTGCAGAATGCATTCACAGGCGGTGTCTTGCACTACGGATGGACATCCACCTCAGTGATGTATCTTGTGGACTGGTGTGGAACCGTGTGTGGATGCCTGTTCGTCCTGTGCTGGATGAAGATACTCCGCCAGAAATACACCCGCCTGCTCACCGTGGGCTGCGCGGCAATGCTGGCCTACGAGGTTATGCTTTATTTCTGTATTAGTCCAGGTGTAGATTTGCCCACGCTCTATCTGCCGGCATGGTGCAGGATGTTCGGGTTCGCCATTTTCTTCACCACGCTCACCATCTACCTGCAGGAGCTCATGCCTTTCCAGCACTTCTTCATGGGTCTGACCATGCTCGGCCTGGTGCGCAACGGAGTGATGGAAACTGCCTGTACGGGCATATACAGCTTCCTGCTGCGCCATAACATCACGGAAAACCTGTCAAGGGGGTTGCCCTACGACGGTCTGCAGTCGGCCATGATCAGCATAAAGCAACTCTACGGAGCCACTTGCATATTGGGCACAATAGCTCTCTTCACATTCCTGATATGGGACATCCAGCCGGTAAGGAGCACACTGAAAAAGATGCCTTACTGGAATGTCGTGGGCAGGAACTTGAAGAAGATGCTGAAAACAGGAAAGAAGGAAGACTGAATCAGCCAAAGCCAACAGTGTCAGTAGGTGAAAATCTCCGTCTTCACCTCATCCCACTGGCCTTCCTGAAGTTTCTTCCGGTCAATGAGGAAGAAAAGCATCCCACAGTCATGAAAACGCAAATGCCACCGGTCGTCCTC
>JBJEHA010000032.1:0-2754 GCA_051875605.1 Prevotella sp.
GTCACAAAACGAACTTTTTACCTTGGAAATTGCCTCTTTGTACCATTTCCTGTTCGATGAGCCGGAGCACGTCGTCGTTCTTCATTCCCCACCTCGGCGCAAGAAGCGTAGCCGGGGGTGCCTGAGACACGAAACGCTCCACAGCGATGTGGGGCGAAAGTCCTTCGAGAAAGTCCACCACCAAAGAAACGTACTCCCGGGGTGTGAAGAGGCGGAAACGCTCGGGATGTGCGGCGTACTCTCCGGCCATCCGTGCACCTTGCAGTATCTGGAGCTGGTGGAGCTTCAGCACATCCACGGGCCAACGGCTCACTTCCCTACTCCACCGGCACATTTGCCCACAGTCATCGCCGGGCAAACCGAACAGGAGGTGTATGCCTACAGGGACGGCGCGTTCGGCCAGTGACTGCACCGCCCATGCCGACTGTTCCACGGTATGCCCACGCCCCACCGCCCGGAGGGTGTCATCGTTCAGGCTTTCCACACCCAACTCCACCATGACGAAGGTGTCACGCCCCAGCCGGGCCAAATAGTCCAGCCATTCGGACGAAAGGCAGTCGGGACGGGTGGCGAGAACCAGCCCCCGTACGCCCTCCACCGAAAGTGCTTCCTCAAACAGCGGCACCATGTGGCTCAGCGGGGCATAGGTGTTGGAACCGGCCTGGAAATAGGCCAGAAAGGCGGTGTCAGGATGGGCGGCAATTTGCCTTCGATAGAACAATTTGCCGGCGGCTAACTGGCAGGCCACGGAACGGGCGCGGTCGGAAGCAGCCGTGACGAAACTGCGGCCATTGCAAAAACTACAACCTTCCCTCCCCTTCGTTCCATCGCGTACGGGGCAACTACTACCCACATCGATGGGCAATTTGCGGATATGGCACGTGAAAAATCGCGAGATGAATTGCTGGTAAGGGGTATAATGCGCTGGCATGGACAATGGGGATTACTGACAAGCAACAGTCCTGAAAATCATGAAGAATACAGATACGCTACACGCTGCTTGGCAAACTTCATGGACGGGAATGTGAATTTTATAGAAAGCGTATTTGAAAACCCCTAAGTCTTTAGCTTAGGGGATGAAAAATACGGGGTAGCGCAGCTACCCTTGGTTTTCAATATATTTCTTGATGGTCTCTTGACTGACATTCCCAATTGAAGAAACAAAATATCCATCAGTCCAAAAAGTGTGTTCTTTGTAGAAGTTGTGCCGTAGAAAATCTCTATACTTCTTCCATACAGCAGAGGTAGACATTTGCTTTAATCGTCTGACAATCTGTAGTGGTGATAGTTTCGGCTCGCTTCTAACCATCATGTGTAAGTGGTCTTTGTCTGTTTCCATGACTTCAATGTCAAAGTCAGACATTTCTGATATGTGTCGCATGATTTTCTTCATATCATATTCGACAGCTCCGACAAGTAATTGTTTCCTATATTTGCAAACTAATATGATGTGATATTTGATGAGGAACTTAGAGTGGTTCTTTGAAATATATTCTTTCAGAATCATGATGTTTTCTGATTTTGAATAATTAACTTTGCATATATGTTACAAGCCTACAAATATAGAATATATCCGACAGATGAGCAGAAGGTCTTGTTCGCAAAGACTTTCGGCTGCTGTCGCTTTGTCTATAATTGGGCTTTGAACATGAAAATCACAGCATACAAGGAACGCAAGGAAACTCTTGGTAACGTGTATCTGACCAACTTGATGAAGAAGGAACTGAAGGCGGAGCACGAATGGCTCACGGAGGTTAATTCACAGTCGTTGCAGAGCGCATTACGCAATCTTGATACGGCTTACACAAACTTTTTCCGGAACACGAAAGCCGTTGGTTTCCCCCGTTACAAGTCGCGCAAGGATAGGCAGAGTTTTCTATGTCCCCAACATTGCCGTGTCGATTTTTCCAAAAACACAATAACCATACCAAAGGCGAAAGACATACCAGCGGTGCTGCACCGCAAGTTTAGAGGTATCGTGAAAACCGTCACGATAAGCATGACATCATCGGGTAGATATTTTGCTTCTGTCCTTGTTGACACAGACATACAAGAAAAACCGAAATCTGCGGTCAAAAACGATACGACCATTGGCATAGACCTTGGAATTAAGACTTTGGCAGTATGCTCTGACGGACGGACATTTGACAATCCCAAGAACTTGCGCAAAAGTCTGAATCGTCTTGCTCTGTTGCAAAAGCGTTTGAGCCGTAGACAGAAAGGTTCTTCAAATAGAAACAAGGCTCGCATAAAGGTTGCCCGTTTGCAGGAACGCATATCCAACCAACGTAAGGACACCCTCCACAAAATCACCTATACACTTACGCACGACAGCCAAGTGCGCACCATCTGTATGGAGGATTTGCATGTGAAAGGCATGACACGCAACCACCATTTGGCTCAGTCTGTAGCCGATGCTTCTTTTGGCATGTTCCTTACTATGTTGGAATACAAATGCAAGTGGTATGGTGTGAATTTTGTAAAGATAGACCGTTTTGCCCCAAGTTCAAAGACTTGTGGCAAATGCGGCTATGTGTATAAAGGATTGAAATTGAGCGATCGCAGTTGGACGTGCCCTAATTGTGGTATGGTTCACGACCGCGACTATAATGCAGCTTGCAATATCAAAGAGTTTGGCTTGAAGGCCCTACCCACGGAACGTGGGAAAGTAAAGCCTGTGGACTGTCCTCTTGTGGATGACCGACCTCGTGTCCTAAAAAGCAATGGCAGGAAGAAGCAGGAAAAACGAGGAGG
>JBJEHA010000033.1:0-2744 GCA_051875605.1 Prevotella sp.
GGCCACGCCTTGCGACCGTCCCAGCTTGAGCATGGACTGGACGTTCTTGCCGAAGAAGGGTGCCTCTATGGCCATTTCGTCGGGCAGGTAGGAACTGATGATTCCCGACACGCGTTCATAGATATGTCCGAGGCGCAGGTAAGGGTCGGTCATCTTGCGCATGTCTATCACGCCCATGGCCACAAGACTGGCCTTGTTGCCCTTGACGCTGATGACACCATAGCCCATGACATTCGTACCCGGGTCTATGCCAAGAATGATTTTTTCCGCCTGCTGTTCCACCTCTTGCTCCCTATCTGTCCATATAAGGGTTATGTGCCAGTTCCTCGGCGATGGTTGTCTGCGGCCCGTGTCCGGGCATCACGGCCGTTTCGTCCGGCAGCTGTGCCAGCATGCGCAGGCTCTGTATGATCTGCATCATGCTTCCTCCCTTGAAGTCGGTGCGTCCGATGGAGTTCTTGAACAGGGTGTCTCCGGTGAAGGCCACCTTCTCCTGTTCGCAATAGTAGGTCACCGAACCGGGAGAGTGGCCCGGTGTCTCGAGCACCTTCAGTTCATGGTTGCCGAACCTTATGCTTTCGTCTGCCTCCAGGAATCTTTCCACGGCTGGCAGTTCATAGTCGAGTCTCATGCCGTAGAATGTCTCCGCCTGGTGTCCCAGATGCTCCATCAGACTTCCGTCGGCTACCGATACCACCGGTTTCAGTCCAAACTCTTCGGCCACGGTGTTGTTGCCGAAGTTGTGGTCCAGATGGCCGTGTGTAGCCAGCAGATACCTGGGTTGCAGTCCGTTGTCGCGTATGTATCGGGTCAGTGCGGCCCGTTCTTCCGGGTAATAGGCACCACAGTCTATGATGACACACTCCTTGGTGTCATCGCTCACCACGTAGCAGTTCTCCTGCAGCATGTTGCATACGAATTTCCTTATTTCCATCATAGTGGCAGGTATATCAGATATTTTTCCTTGAACCATTCCTCATCGTACCAGTCGCTCAACCGGCTTACATCCGCAATCTTCCTGAACGGTGCCGTTTCGCCGTCCAGGTGGCCTCCTTTCAGGCACAGCACGCCATTGGGCAGTGCGTTCTGCTGTTTGCGCGATATGTTTTTCCTGACAATCTTCACCAGGTCAGGCAAGGGCATCACGGCTCTGCTCACCACATAGTCGAACAGTCCCTTCTCGTCCTCACCGCGCAGGTGTTCGGCCTGTATGTTCTCCAGTCCTATGGCCTGTGCTATTTCCGTGGCCACACGTATTTTCTTCCCGGTACCGTCTATGAGCTTGAACCTGCATTCCGGAAAAAGGATGGCCAGCGGTATGCCGGGGAAACCGCCTCCTGTGCCGAAGTCGAGCACGCTGGTGCCTGGCCTGAAGCTGATGGCCTTGCCTATGGCCAGCGAGTGCAGCACATGGTGTTCATACAGGTTGTCTATGTCCTTGCGCGATATGACATTGATTTTCGCGTTCCAGTCTCTGTAAAGCTCGTCGAGCATGCCGAGCTGTCGGCGTTGCGTCTCGTTGAGCCGGGGAAAGTATTTCAGAATGATGTCCATATATCCACAGTTTCTTGTTCAATGGCGCAGCAGCAGTGTGCCCATGTCCCTGTAGGGGATGTCTATGCGTATTTCCCCCACATCGTGGGGAGCTATCTCGTCGGTGCAGTAGATGAAGGTGATGCCCTTTTCGCCCACGATAAAGTTCTCCGGCAGATAGACCTGCCTGTCGGCGAATATGCGTTTGTCGGCCAGCCCGTCCGCTCCGTCTGCATCGAAACGGTCGCATAGTCTGTCGGTGACGAGTTGTGTCAGCCGTCGTTCATATCCGTGTGCGAAGAGTTCATCCAGCCGCAGCAGCTGTCCCGTGCGTACATCGAAGTTCCATGCCCTTGTCTGCCGTGTCTCATACATGCCACCGCCGTAATAGGCCGTTTCCGCTACATAGGCTATGGTGCTGTCATTGCCTTCCTCCACGCGTGCCTTCACGCTGTAACGGCAGTTGTAGTATTGCGCGTTGAGCCGGTTCTGTCGGTAGAATTGTCCGTAGGCGTTCAGGTAATCATCTATATACCGCTTTACGAACGAGTCCACGGCGATATTCATCTCTGGCCGCGCCTCGTCCGGCGCATAATAGTCAGGCATGAGCAGTCCATCCCTCAGCAGCGCGTCGTTCATGGCTTTGGCAGCCTTGCCTTTTGTGGCCATCTGCAGCTCCAGCGATATGCTGCAGGTGGGAGAGAGGCTGTCGGCAGACAGCCGTACGGTGGTATCGGCCAGGACGGGCACGAAGCCCAGGTCTTGCTTTGTCCTCTGCTCTCCTGCGCCACACGCTGTCAGTAGCATGAGGACAGAAAGCAGGACGGTGCTGCATGTCTTGTTGTACATATTGCATGCAAAGTTACAAATAAAAAACCAATCAGCCACCGTCGGTGGTCTTATGGAGTTCTTTTTATACTTTTTTTGCGTATAGGGGTGGGGAAGTCTCGCTCGCATCTGTCGCACCATACAGCATGTCATGGTGCTATTACCTGTCTGGCGATGTGCGGGCGGGACGCTCACACCCCCAGCGGCATGCCCGACAGTTTCCTGCTTCCGAGAACTGAACAGGCGTTCAAAATCAAAGTGTCAGAATTTTAACTGTTTTTCTGACACTTTGATTTTTTCGGGGTCTTTAAAACCAGTTGGTTTTGAACCGATTTTCATGTTAATAAGTGTGAATTGCCGGTTTTTTGCACAAAACGGAAAAA
>JBJEHA010000034.1:0-2682 GCA_051875605.1 Prevotella sp.
CTATTTTCGTCTTGGCACTTAAGTGTTTTTGAGGAAAAACTTAACTGTTTCGGGGTAAAAACTCAGGTTTTTGGGTCTCAAAACTTCGATTTTCCGGCCAAAAGTGCGGAAAAAGGGGGCTGAAAACTGCACAAACAGGCCGTTTTGTGCACGAATTTAATGAATTTTAGGTTAAAATCAGCTGGTTTTTGTTAACACTTTACATCTGCAAAAACTTATCCTATTGATTATCAACGGTTTACAAAACAGACCTCCGAGACTTGGAATTTCCGCTGGCGCGAAAAAATCCGGTTTCAGCCGAATCTTCAGAAATGGCCGGAAAATCAAAAAGTAAGCAAAAGTGTTAAAATTCTGACACTTTGATTTTCAGCTTCAATAGATTTTCCATCCCGACAATGCCCTCAAGCTACAGTGTCCTCCCCTCCTTCATGCAGACACATCTTGGGCAGGTGTGACAGACAGTGTGGCATGTTGGCTGACAAATTGTCAACAATCCGACTGACAGCCGGGGCTACTGACAGGTTGGCACACTTTTCGCAGAAAGAAGGGCAAAACAACTGAAACTTTTTAAATATCAAGATCATGAACATTAAACCATTAGCAGACAGAGTGCTGGTACTTCCCGCACCAGCTGAAGAAAAAGTAGGTGGAATCATCATTCCCGATACCGCAAAGGAAAAACCGCTCCACGGCAAGGTGGTGGCCACAGGCAACGGCACCAAGGACGAGCAGATGGTGCTCAAGGCCGGCGATGAAGTGCTCTATGGCAAGTACAGCGGCACCGAACTGGAGTTTGAAGGCGAGAAATACCTGATGATGCGCCAAAGCGACGTGCTTGCAGTCATCGGATAAGGACATCACATCTACAGCAAACAAGAAGTTTAACCCAAGGCTACAGCGCGTATACTTGTTTCGCGCGTACCTTAATATTTATAATAAAGAAAATGGCAAAAGACATAAAATTCGACATGGACGCCCGCGATTTGCTCAAAAGAGGCGTTGACCAGTTGGCAAATGCAGTGAAGGTTACACTCGGCCCGAAAGGCCGCAACGTGGTGATTGAGAAAAAGTTCGGTGCACCCCAGATTACCAAGGACGGCGTGACCGTAGCCAAGGAAATCGAACTGGAAGACCGCTTCGAGAACACCGGTGCACAGCTCGTGAAGAGCGTGGCCAGCAAGACCGGCGACGATGCCGGCGACGGCACCACAACAGCCACCATCCTCACCCAGGCCATCGTAGCCGAGGGACTGAAGAACGTCACGGCAGGTGCCAACCCCATGGACCTGAAGCGCGGTATAGACAAGGCTGTCAATGCAGTAGTGGACTTCATCCAGGACAGCGCAGAGCAGGTGGGCGACAACTATGACAAGATAGAACAGGTGGCAACGGTTTCTGCCAACAACGACCACGAAATAGGCAAGCTGCTGGCCGATGCCATGCGCAAGGTGAGCAAGGACGGTGTCATCACCATCGAGGAAAGCAAGAGCCGCGACACACACATCGGCGTGGTAGAAGGCATGCAGTTCGACCGCGGCTATCTCTCCGGCTACTTCGTGACCGACTCAGAGAAGATGGAATGTGTCATGGAGAACCCCTACATCCTCATCTACGAGAAGAAGATCAGCAACCTGAAAGACTTCCTGCCCATCCTGCAGCCCGCCGCAGAAAGCGGACGACCGCTGCTCGTGATTGCCGAGGACGTGGACAGCGAAGCCCTCACCACACTGGTAGTGAACCGTCTGCGCGGCGGCCTGAAGATCTGCGCAGTGAAGGCACCGGGCTTCGGCGACCGCCGCAAGGCCATGCTCGAGGACATCGCCGTGCTGACCGGCGGACTCGTCATCAGCGAGGAAAAGGGCCTGAAGCTCGAACAGGCCACACTTGAAATGATGGGAACCTGCGAGAAAGCAGTCATCTCGAAAGACTATACCACCATCGTGAACGGTGCTGGCGACAAGCAGCTCATCTCCGACCGCATCGCACAGATCAAGAGCGAACTGGCCAACACCACCAGCACTTACGACAAGGAGAAACTGCAGGAACGTCTGGCCAAGCTGGCTGGAGGCGTGGCAGTGCTCTACGTGGGCGCCAACAGCGAAGTGGAAATGAAAGAGAAGAAAGACCGTGTGGACGATGCACTCTGCGCTACACGTGCCGCCATCGAAGAAGGTGTGGTGGCCGGAGGCGGCACTACCTACATCCGCGCACTCAAGGCCCTGGAAGGACTGAAAGGTGACAACGCCGACGAGCAGACCGGCATCAAGATCGTGGAACGCGCCATCGAGGAACCGCTCCGCCAGATTGTGGCCAACGCCGGTGGCGAGGGCGCAGTGGTGGTACAGAAGGTGCGCGAGGGAGAAGGCGACTTCGGCTACAACGCACGCACCGACACCTATGAAGACATGCGCAAGTCAGGTGTGATTGACCCCGCCAAGGTAGCCCGCGTGGCACTGGAAAATGCAGCTTCCATCGCCGGAATGTTCCTCACGACCGAATGCCTCATCGTGGACAAGCCCGAAGAGAAACCGGCTATGCCCATGGGCAACCCGGGCATGGGTGGAATGATGTAAAAATATCATAAATAATGTTCAAAAGGGACGGATTGTCACAATTCGTCCCTTTTTTATTGCATTCTGTACGAAATTCTTCATTTTTCCTGTCAAAAATTTTGTTCTGAAA
>JBJEHA010000035.1:0-7187 GCA_051875605.1 Prevotella sp.
CTAATTTTCTGAAAACAGTTAAGTGTTTCCCCCCTAACACTTAACTGATTTTTCCGTTTTGTGCAAAAAACCGACTTTTTGCACTTATTAACATGAAATTCGACCCCAAACAGCCTATTTTTCAAGACCTCGAAAAATCAAAGTGTCAGAATAACAGTTAAAATTCTGACACTTTGATTTTCAGGAGCTGGGGGCGTGGACGTCCCGCCCGCACATCGCAAGTCGGGTACTGTCAGCATGGCATTTTATTGCAAGAAGGCGCGGGAAGTGCGGGCGGGACGCCCACACCCCCAGTAGCTGCGCCTGGATGTTTCCGCGTGAAGCGAATACCTGGTAGGCTTCCGATAAAAATTCCCCAAGCAATTGTTCCCTCCCACCGGGAAGGTCAAGGTGGGCCTTTAGGATGAACACCATAGGGGTTGGCGCACCCTGGCAATGACCCTGCCACCTTTTTTCCTTAGTGTTCCTAACGTTTGTCAAGTACTCCGAACCGTCCCCATTGTTCCTGGGGATAGCACCCCTTGACAGTCTTCTTCTTTTCAGCGAAGGCACCCTTCACTTCCTGCAACACCCTGTTCATGCACTTCACCCGTTCGGAAAGCTGTGCACGCAGGGCATCGCACTCGCTGTTCAGCCTCCGCAGCTCATCGAGCGTTGTGTCCATGGCGTTGAGTTGGCTGGCCGTAATGCCCTTGTCGGCCAATTCACTGATGTTGTTGCGCAGCCCCAGGATGAGTGCTGCGCTCTTGGCAATCTGTAGTTCTATTGTTTTAGACATAATTGATGTTTTTGGATGAATAACCACGCAAAATTAGACATTTCAGCCGAAACGTGCGACGACAGAATGCATCGGATTTTATATTTTTTAACCTCTCCCGGCCATATTTTTAACGGATTTTTCCTACTTTTGCATCACCATGCGAATAGACATTATTACCGTGTTGCCCGAGATGCTTGAAGGCTTTGTCGGCGAGAGCATTCTGGCACGGGCGCAGAAAAAGGGACTGGCCGAGATACACCTGCACAACCTGCGCGACTACACCACCGACAAATGGAGGCGCGTTGATGACTATCCCTATGGGGGCTTTGCCGGAATGGTCATGCAGTGCGAGCCCATAGACCGCTGCATTTCCGCACTGAAAGCCGAGCGCGAATATGACGAGGTCATCTTCACGTCGCCCGACGGCGAACAGTTCAACCAGCACGTGGCCAACGACCTCTCGCTGAAGCAGAACATCATCATACTCTGCGGACACTACAAAGGCATAGACCACCGCATCAGGGAGCATCTCATCACCCGCGAAATCAGCATCGGCGACTATGTGCTCACAGGCGGTGAACTGGCTGCCGCCGTCATGGCCGACGCCATTGTGCGTGTGGTACCCGGTGTCATAGGCGATGAGCAGAGCGCGCTGTCCGACTGTTTCCAGGACGACATGCTCTCCGCCCCCATCTACACCCGCCCCGCCGACTACAAGGGATGGAAAGTGCCCGACATACTGCTCAGCGGCAACGAGGCAAAGATAAAGAACTGGGAAATGGAACAGGCACTTGAGCGCACCCGGAAACTGAGACCGGACCTGCTCGGGAAAAACGGGAAATAGACCGGTCACGCAGCCCCATAGAACACAGGAACAGGATTTTTCAAACAATACACACAGAACAGAAATCATGGAAAGTTACAAGACAACACCGTCACTGGGTTTTGCAGAAGGAGTGAAGCTGGCTGCCGGAAGAATGGTACAATTCAACGGACGCAGCCGCAGGTCGGAATTCTGGTGGTTCATGCTGGCCTACATCATCGTGACACAGATCATCTCATGGATAGCCACCTATGCAGCCGATGACTACGTGGCAACCATCGTGGGACTGCTGACCCCGCTGCTGGCACTCGCCGTTACGGTGAGAAGGCTTCAGGACGGCGGACACAGCAAATGGTGGGTCATCAGCAGCTACCTGTTCAACATCATCTACACCATAGGACTCACAAGAAACGGGATGATGGAAATCATGGAGTCGGTGAACCCCGACATGGAAGAGCTTATAGCCTGCTTCAGCTCACCCGAAGTGATCATCGGGTCGCTCGGCTCACTGGTCACCGCCCTGCCCACCATAGTGTTCTGCTTCATGGACGGAACACCGGCAGACAATCCATACGGCCCATCGCCCAAATACACCGCCATTGAAGAGGAAACGGTGACAGGCTGCGGAAAAGGCAATAACATGGACACAGAAAACAAATAAACACAAGAAAGCATGTTTGACAAGAAAACCTACGTAAACCGCCGCACCGAACTGAAACGGCTCGTGAAAAGCGGCGTAATCGTGCTGTTCGGCAACAACGAATCGCCCTGCAACTATCCCAACAACGGCTACTACCCGTTCCGGCAGGATTCCACCTTCCTCTATTACTTCGGACAGAACAGGGACGGACTGGTAGGTGTCATCGATGTGGACAATGACCGGGAAACACTGGTGGGCGACGACATAGACATAGAAGACATCGTATGGTATGGCAGCGTGGACAGCGTGCAAGAACTGGCCGGACAGGTGGGCGTGGACCACACCGCTCCGATGAAGTCGCTCAAGACCATCTGCAACGATGCCATGATGCAGAAACGGCACATCCACTTCCTGCCCCCCTACCGCTACGACATCAAGCTACAGATATTCGACCTGCTCGGCATACATCCCAACCAGCAGAAAGAGTCGGCCAGCATGGAACTGATCAACGCCGTGGTGAAGATGCGCTCAAGAAAAGAGCCACAGGAAATAGAGGAACTGGAACAAGCAGCAGAGATAGGCTACAAGATGCACACCACAGCCATGAGACTCATCAGGCCCGGAGTGACCGAAAAATATGTCGGCGGGCAGGTGAGCGGAGTGGCCATGTCCTACGGTGCCATGCCCAGCTTCCCCACCATCTTCTCCCAGCACGGGGAAATCATGCACGGCAACCCTTCGCTCGACATACTGGAAAGCGGTCGGCTCGCACTGTGTGATGCCGGTGCCGAGACCGTGAACAACTACTGCTCGGACAACACAAGGACCATGCCCGTGAGCGGAAAGTTCACCCAACGGCAACTTGAGATCTACAGCATCGTGGAAGAATGCCACGACCATGCGCTCGAAATGGCAAGACCGGGTGTCAGATACATGGATGTGCATTTCAGCGTATGCCGGCTGATGACCGAACGGCTGAAAGAACTCGGACTGATGAAAGGCGATACCGAGGAAGCCGTGAAGGCCGGCGCACACGCTATGTTCCTGCCCCACGGCCTCGGACACATGATGGGAATGGATGTCCACGACATGGAGAACCTGGACCAGATCAACGTGGGATTCGATGAAGAAACCCGCCCCAACCTGGAACAGTTCGGCACAAACTGTCTCCGCATGGGCAGAAGGCTGGAAGAAGGGTTCGTAGTGACCGACGAGCCGGGCATCTACTTCATTCCCGCACTCATCGACTCTTGGAAAGCCAGCGGCCACTGCAAGGACTTCCTCAATTTCGACCTGCTGGAGACGTACAAGGACTTCGGCGGCATCAGGCTGGAAGACGACATACTCATCACCAAGGACGGCTGCCGGTTCATCGGGAAAGAACTCATCCCCTACCATCCCAAGGACGTGGAAGAATTCATGGCGAACAACTAACAAAACATTTTTATAGCATTACAATGAAGCATTTACTGACATTCGCGCTGCTGGCCATGATGGCAACCGGCGCAAACGCACAGGAGGAGAAAAAGGAGAACCCCAACAAACCTGTGTTCACAACCATTAAGGAGAATCCCATCACAAGCATCAAGGACCAAAGCCGCAGCGGTACATGCTGGGACTATTCCACCATCTCGTTCTTCGAGAGCGAGATCCTGAAAGCCACCGGCAAGACCTATGACTTGTGTGAGGCGTTCGTAGCCAACAAGAACTACATGGACCGCGCCATACAGGTGGTAAGACTCCACGGCGACTGCCAGTTCTCGCAAGGCGGCTCTGCCTACGATGTGTTCTACGTACTGAAGAACTACGGTATCTGCCCTGAAGATGCCATGCCGTTCCCCGGTTCGCTCTACGGCGACTCGCTCAACAACTTCAACGAGTTCTTCTCGCTCATGGAACCGTATGTCGATGCCATCGCAAAGAACAAGGCTAAGAAAATCTCCAACCAATGGAAAGCCGGCCTTCAGGGCATTCTGGATGCCTATCTCGGCAAGTGTCCGGAAACCTTCACCTACGAAGGCAAGACCTATACTCCGCAGTCGTTTGCAGCCAGCCTCGGACTGGACTGGAACAACTACGTGACCATCACCAGCTACACACACAAGCCATTCTATTCACAATACCCAGTTGAGGTGCAGGACAACTGGCGCAACCCGCTGTCCTGGAATCTGCCCATGGACGACATGGCACGCATCATTGAGAATGCTGTCAACAACGGTTACACCGTGGCATGGGGCGGCGACGTAAGCGAAGAGGGATTCACACGCAACGGACTGGCCTACTCCCTCGACACCAAGAGCATGGAAAGCTATGCAGGAAGCGACATGGCACGCTGGCTGAAACTGTCGCCCTCGAAGCGCAACAACATCATCGACTCTCTCGGATGCACGGTTCCCGAACTTATCCCGTCGCAGGAAAAGCGTCAGGAACGCTATGACAACTGGGAACTGACCGATGACCACGGCATGCTCATCTACGGCATTGCCAAAGACCAGAACGGAAAGGAATACTACATGGTAAAGAACTCGTGGGGAGAAACCGGTGAATACAAAGGCACATGGTACATGACAAAGAACTTCATCATTGCCAACACCATGGACTTCATGGTCAACAAGAACGCCATTCCCAAGGACATCCTCAAGAAGATGGAAGAAGCTGTCAGGAAAAAGGGTATCGGCGATTAAGCAGGTATCATTCCTGTCCTGAATACAGCAGGAAAAAGAAAAGCCGGAACACGGTAAAGGAGAAGTTGCTCCCACCGTGTTCCGGTTCTTTTTTTGCGTGCGGTCCTGCCGGGTGTCACTTCATGGGAAGCCAGGTACAGATGCACTTCCCGTCCCAGCAATAGACAGAAGAGAAATCGACCATCCTGATTTCACCGTCAGCTGTGGGCACCATGAACTCCAGCCGTGTGGATGCCAACGTCGGTTTCACGGATTTCAGCCTGATAGTGCCGTCCGGCCGTGCCAGAAGCGTTACAGGCTGATTATAGTAACTGTCAATGTGCTCGTCACGCGCCAGGACAACCGGCCCATAAGTCACGGCCCTGAAGTTGTCTCCATCCCTGTTGCTGCCTTTCGGAGCATCAACCACACGCGCAGTCATGTCAAACTCCAGTTCCACCCTGTCACCCTTCTTCCACAGACGTTCCAGCCTAAGATACCGGCCGGGAGCGGTCGGCTTGACACGCCTGCCGTTCACCCGCACCTTCGTCTCGCTGCTCCATGAGGGCATACGGAGCGAGATACAGAACCGTTCAGCCTGTTCCGGCACTATATTCAGCACGATGCGGCTATCTACAGGCAGACTGCCCCTGATCTCCATGCGAAGCCCATGGCCGGAAGGTGTCCTGTCAGTAACAGTACAGGCATTGTACAGATTGACCACAGGCCCAGTGCTGTCCTTCATCACCACAATAAAAGGTATGTAAGCCAGACCCATCGGGCCGTTCAGGTTGCAGCACGTCACGGGCAGGCCATCAATCTCCATGCCCCATCCATGGTTCGTCACCTTATGGCCATTGAGCAAGTTCACGTAGCTGAACCCGTCGCCTTCCGGCTTCATAGCTCCGAGCAAGCCATTGTATATGTATTTCTCGATATAGTCCATGGCCGATGCGTCTGCTGTCAATCTGAACACCTGTGAGCAGAACTTCAGCCAGGTCACTCCCGTACAGGTCTCCATCATGCGTTCGATTTTCGGGTTGGTCTGTTCATAGGCCGTATTGTCCCACGCTTCTCCATAGACCGCAGGATGGTAAGGCTGGTCACCGCCTCCATTGCCCACGATGGTCATCTCATGTTCCTTCACACGGTTGAACAGGTTCATGAACGAGGTCTTCAGATGCTCATCACCCGTCACACGGTAATACTCCACCAGCCCTTCATACAGGGAGAGCATTTCATAGGCCTTCGGATAAGGACCGCCCATTTCATGGGGAAGGACCGTGGAGGCCGACTGCTCGAATAGATTATACCCCTGTGCGCCGCCGCTTTCAACGATATAACGTGCAAAATCCAGATACGCCTCCTTCCCTGTCAGCTTGTAAAGACGCATGAACGGCTCAAGCAATGTGCTCGACTCTATGTGGTTCGGGCTCCACCCCAGCTCAAGCACCGAGGTCTTGGGATGAGGGCCTATCTGCGACATGATACAAACCGCATGCCGCTCCAGCGCATCGAGCACCCTGGCATCCTGCTCCACATCCTCATAATAGCCTTCCATGGCCAGCATCACATATTTCCTTTCCCACAGGTCACCTCCTGGCCCATCCGGCTGACGGTCAACAGGCACACAACTGAAACTGCCGTTTTCGCGCTGTGTGGTAAGCATGTCGCTGACCGTAGCCTGCAGGATCCGCTTCAGTTCTGCATCGTGTGTGTAACGATAGAACATGCAACCGGAGCGTACGGCCTTGCCCCACATCTCGCCCAAAGCAAACTGTGGACGGCCGTTGCGGAAGAAATCCACCAGCCGTGCATAGGGCACTACACCCTTGTTCCAGCCGTCAAGCGACTTCAGCAGGTCTGTCTCCAGCCCGCCGTCCAGCTTCACCGCACCACCAGGCAACGGATAGACGGCATCATTTACGGCAGACTTTCCTAACGATGATGCCCAGCCGGGGAAAACGAAAAGGGAAAACGCGGCGACAAGCCACGGCAAAACAAATCGGTTCTTCATATTAATCAGTTATTAGGTAAAACAAAGTGAGGGCAAATTTAAGCAAAAGAGCGAAAACGGCAAAAGGAATGGAAGGAAAAGACTGCATTTTTCACGCATCCCTTCCCCTGTCAGTCCGCCAGCCGGAAGAGCCATACCCATACGGTCTGTCTTCATCAGGGAAAGACCTGAACATAAAGTCTGGAACGGTGAACTGGAAAGTCCGGAAAAGCGAAGTGAAAAAATTCTCCGTCTGAACTGTAATCTACATTTCACGGTGTGAACACTATCTTCCACGGCGTGAA
>JBJEHA010000035.1:7287-14196 GCA_051875605.1 Prevotella sp.
CACGGCGTGAAATGCAGTTTATACCTAAGCATCGGAAACTTTTTACTTCACTTGTCCGGACTTTCCGGTTCGCTGTTCCAGAATTTTCCCTTCAGCCCTCACCAGGCGACACCCTGACGGGTGACAAATGCCCTGAATCTCTCCAGTCCATCCATGAGCACGTGACGCGGACAGGCAATGTTCCAACGCATGAACCCCTCACCCTCTGCGCCATACATGGTTCCCGAGTTGAGCCACAGACCGGCTTCGGACTTCAGCCTTTCCTCCAGACTATCAGATGCCATCCCCAACCTGCTGCAATCCATCCATACAAGATAGGTGCCCTCCAGCCTGCTAAGGGGAAAATCCTTAAGCGAAGCGTTGCAATAGTCCTTCATGGCAAGATAGTTGGCATGCAGATATTCCTTCAGCCTTGACAACCACTCCCCTCCTTCCCTATAGGCAGCAATGGTGGCGCACACGCCAAAGGGGTTCACATCGCACACCTCGTTGTCGTTGATTGCCCTGTCTATTTTCCTGCGCACATTCTCGTCCGGTGTCACTATGTTGGCAATCTGCAATCCTGCAATGTTGAATGCCTTGCTCGGAGACACACAGACAACGGAAGCGCGCTGGAACTCGTCACAGATGGAGGCAAAAGGCGTATAGACATGAGGGGAATACACCAGTTCGCAATGTATCTCGTCGGCCACAACGGTCACCCCGTTGCGCAGACAAATCGTGCCCAGCCTCTGCAGCTCATCTCTTGTCCATACCCGCCCTACCGGATTATGGGGGTTGCAAAGCAGCAACAGCTTCACGTCCGGACTGGCCGTCTTCTCTTCAAGGTCGCCATAGTCCATCACCCATGTATCTTCCTTCCTCAACAACGGGTTTTCCACAATGCGGCATCCATTGTTGCGTATGGAAGAGAAGAAACAATTATACACAGGTGTCTGTACGATGACGCCGTCTCCCGGCCGGGTGAGTGCCTTGATGACAGCCGAGATAGCCGGGACGACTCCCGAGGTGTAGATGACCCAGTCTTTACTGAAAGACCATCCGTGCTGCTGGCCGAACCAGTCAGTCACCGCATCATAATACGCCTCCGGCACCCGGGTATAGCCGAAGATGCCGTGCTCCACGCGCTTCTTCAGTGCCTCCACAATGGCTGGTGCGGTGCGGAAATCCATATCAGCCACCCACATGGGCAAGACGTTCCCGTCTGCAATGCTGTCCCACTTGTAGGAACAGCTGCCCCGGCGGTGCACCTCTACATCAAATTCCTGAAAAAGGTTTTCTTTCATCTGTTTCATTTCTTTAGTTTTCCTGGACATCGCGCAGCCTGATGATACAATCGGCAGGCGACTTGATGTTCCCGTCAATGGTCACCGACCCTATCCCGTCGGCAATGATGGTTCCGGAGGCTGGATTCTTGATGTTCGTGATAGCCCCTTTGATATCGGCCTTCAGCGTGCTGCATTCAAAAGCCCGGTCGCAATCGGCACCGAACGTGCAGTTTTCCAGCACCAGGTCGCGGGCATAGCACAAAGGCTGTTCGCCCGTGATATGGCAGTTGACCAGTCTCAGATTGCGTGAATGCCAGCCCAGATACTCACCATTGAGTTCTGAATCATAAACGGTAACGTTCTCCACCTCCCAGAACGCATCCTTCGTGATAATCCTGGCATTGCGTACCACGACATTCTTCACATACTGGAACACGTACTTGCTGTCCGACTCCAGTCCGTCAATACAGATATCACTGCTGAACATGAACGGGTAGGTTCCGCCATGCAGCACCAGTTGCCTGGCATTGATGTTCCTGCAACGCCAGAACACTTCGTCAGCATCACTGATTTCCACGCTGTCCAGTTCGATATCATGCATCTCACGGAACATCTTCGGTGCATCAATCCTGGTATGGCTCATTCTCAGATGGTCCGAATACCACAATGCCGACCGGCCACCCACATCGAAAAGGCAATGGTCTATCTCAAAACCATGGACATGCCAGAAAGGGTAGTTGCCCTCAAACCGGCAATTGGTGGCCTTGATGTTACTGCACTCCTTGATGGCCGACTCTCCGGCACGTATCACTACATGGTCCAGATGCAGGTCGTGCGAAGCGAACAACGGACGCTCTCCTCCAAACTCTTTACGCTCAATCAGTTTCATAATCTATATACACGAAAAACCGTGTGGCTGTGAAGGCCACACGAAAAAAACAATCTTTCTGTTACAATAAAAGAACCGGAATCCTCATATCCTCCTGTCCCATGGCACGGTATTGTCAGACGGCCTCCCTGTATTCCTTAGGAGTCTTGCCTGTCCTGCGCTTGAAGAAACGCATGAAATGCTGAGGATATTCAAAACCGAGCCTTGCAGCCACCTGCGTGATGGTGAGGACATTGTCGTCCAGCAGCTGTCTGGCACATTTGAGGACATAGTCGGATATGAAGTCCTGTGCAGTCCTCCTGGTCTCCGCCTTCACAAGTTCTCCGAAATAGCCTACAGAATAGCAGCACTTACCGGCAAAATAGGCAACACTTGGCAAACCCTCGCGCTCTGCCCTCTGCTCCATGTATTCACGCAAGAGACGCTCGAACTGCTTCACCACCGAATGGTTGATTTCCTCACGGGTGATGAACTGCCGGTCGTAGAACCGCAGACAATAATTGAGCAGCAGCTCGATGTTCGACACGATCAGTTCCCGCGTGTGGTTGTCAATGGCATGCTTCAGTTCTGCATCGATCATGTCCAGGACCTGCTTGAACACTACCACCTCCGCCTCCGAAAGATGCAACGCCTCTGTACTGTCATAGGAAAAGAAAGCATACCGCTGTATATTGCGGCCCAGACTTGTGCGACGCAGGAAGTCGGGATGGAAGAACAAACCGGTGCACCGCGGGCGTATCGTCTTGTCCGTGACCTCGACCGTGACCGTCTGTCCCGGTTCAAAAGAGGTTACGGTCTGCACATCAAAATCATAAGGAGTGCGTCCGTACGCCAGATTGCAGCCTTTTGTCTCCTTCAGCCAGATGGCATACAGACCGTAATGTATCTGGTACTTCTCCACCATCTGCTGGTTGATACGCTCCAGGTGTATGACGGAAACCATCGGATGAAGCGTCTCCACTCCATAGTATTCATTGACTTGCTGGATGGTGTCAAAACAGGTTCTTTTCATATTGAAGCAATTATGAATGGGAAAACAGTTTCATGGAATATTGGGGAGTCCAGACAGGCCTACAGATGAATCCTTATTCCCCCCATAGCCGTGAATCCGGGCATGTCATATCCACGGATGATGGTGTAGTGCGTATTGGTGATGTTGTCCAAAGTGGCAAACACGTCAAGGAAGCGGCATGCATTGTAGGTGAGCTTCATGTTGAGCAACACATAGTCCTGATGCTCCATGCCATCGTACACATGCAGTCCTCCTGTTCCGCGCAACCCGGTATCGACATGCAGTTCTGGAAGCACCTTCCAGGCGATGCCGAGATAATACTGGTTCTTCGGTGCTGCGGCAAGGTTGCCGATGGAAGTGTGCAGATAGCTGTATGTGGCATGCAGGTCCAGCCTGTCCGCAGGACTGCTTTTGGCCGACACCTCAATGCCTTTGTTGATAAAACGTCCGGTGTTGACGTTCTTCATGTCCACGGTCTGGATCATGTTGCTGCCCTCGCTGAAATATGCGGTAACGTCAATGGCAAGATACCGGGAGAAGTCCTTGCCCACGGTCAGATCATAATTCATCATGCGCTCCGGGTCAAGGTCGGGATTGGCCGGACGGTACAGATACAGCTCGCGAAACGAGGGATTGCGGTAGCCTTTTGCCACAGACCCCTTCAGCATCCAGTCCTTTCCGGGACGAAGCACAATACCTCCCTGCGGAACCCACTGCGTGTGGAAACAGTCACTGTTTGCCATTCGCAGTCCGCCACTGAGCACGAGCATTCCTCCAAACAGTTCCTGCGAGAGTGTGGCGTATGGTGAATACTCTGTGATATGCTTGCGGCTGATTGTCGTCATTGAGCCTTCTGTATGTTGGTTACCGCCTGAAACAGGAATCTTCCCCGTATATGTGTCGAAGTCAAAGCCGATTGTAGCAGAAGCATCTGGCCACGGGCGGAAATTCTGATAGGCAAGCACGCCGAAACGGTCGTCAAGGCTATGGAAATGGCGCGGGTCATCAATATAATGGTTGCCATAGCTGTAATAGACGCGCACATTTCCATTGGTCTGTCCATACATGTCGGCAAGCGAGAGCGATGTCTCCCCTCGCGTGACATTCTGGTGATAGATATCTGTGGACTCGGGATGGGCAATCCGCGGATATACAGGGTCGTTGCCCACGAAATTCATCAGCGAATAGTCTGCTCTCATCTGCCAGTGGCTGCTGAGGTCATATCCCACCTTTGCGTACAGACTCTTCTGCCTGAAGTCGAAGCCGGCCTGTATGCCGTCAGTACGGTCATGACCGAGGGATACAAGCGATGAGAACCTGCCATGGCGCATGGTGCCGGTGAGCGATGTACGCCAGGTGTCGTACGAACCGTATTCTGTAGTGAGTGCGGCATGCACTCCGTCCTTGTCGGCATCCTTGGTGATGACATTCACCACCCCACCCATTGCATTCGAACCGTAGAGCACCGAACCGGGACCACGGAGCACCTCCACACGCTCTACATATTCTGTCCCGTAAAAGTCTGCCACATGATGGGAGAATATACCGGCAAACTGCGGTTGGCCGTCCACCATCATCAGTATGCTGTTGGTGGGAGAGCCGCCTACACCACGGATCTTGATGCTGCCGGAACCGCCCGTACTCACCCCGAAGCCCAGAATGTTCCTTTCCGACACGAACATGCCCGGCACACGCCCGGAAAGAGCGGAGAGCAGCTGCGTCTGCCCTGTGGCGTCCAGTTCTGTCCTGCTGACCGTACTGACGGTATAGGGCATCAGATTCCGCCCTACTGCCTGATTGCTGCCTGTAACCACCACTTCGCCAATCGGATAGACGCGCGTGGAATCTATTACTGTCCGTGCAAGGCCATCGTTCGCAAGGAACAGCATGGCACACAGAGCCATTCCGCCAGTCCATTGGCATAGCATGTGCTTTTTTCTTCTCATTCCGTTATTCCATTCAGTGTTGCCGAGATAGCTTTCAATTACTGTACTGCATTAGCTGCATTCTACAAAGTAACGCAGTCCAAAGGCAAAAATTATCCGTTCCCGTACATTTTATTACCAGACAGCCTCATCACAAGGTCTGCACTTCCTGGGAAAGCAGTGCCCCGGAGCCGGCTCAAGTGGCATGTGCCTACTGCAATTTTCCTATATTGGCCTTATAGAACCCCACGATTCCATCCCACGGAATATAGTTGCTCTCGCCGCCATCGTAAAGGTCGCAGTGGGTGGCACCAGGCACAATCAAAAGCCGCTTATTGTCGGCATACTTTCCACTTGTGATTTTCTGATAGGCCTCTTCGCCGAAGTATCGGCTGTGGGCCTTTTCACCATGGACAATGAGGACCGGCGTGCGGATTTCAGATGCCGCAATCCACAGGTCCTGGTTGAGGCGCATGAGAGGCGTGGTGATGTTCCAGCCCATGTTCGAGTTGAGCGAGCGGGGATGATAACCACGTTTTTCCGACTTGTAATAAGCCACATACTGCTTAAGGAACTCCGGGGCATCATCGGCAGGCTTTCCGGGCAGTCCGCCTTGTGGAAGAATCTCTCCCTTGCGATATTCCTCAGTGCGCAGATTGGCCAGTTGCTGCTTCAGCTTGAAGCGGGCATCCTCGTCCATCGTGTCGAAATATCCCTGTTGTGTCACACGCGTAAGATTATATAAGGTGACGCTCACCGTGGCCTTCACGCGAGGGTCAAGGGCCGCAGCGTTGAGCGCGATGCCTCCCCAACCGCAGATGCCCAGGATTCCAATGCGCCCTGCATCCACATCATCCCGGCACGACAGATAGTCCACCGCAGCGCAGAAGTCCTCGGTGTTGATGTCCATCGAGGAGGAATAGCGAGGCACTCCACCGCTCTCCCCCGTGAAAGAAGGGTCGAAGGCAATGGTCAGGAAGCCCTCCTCGGCCATGCGCTGCGCATAGAGTCCGCTGGCCTGTTCCTTTACTGCACCGAAGGGACCGCTTACGGCAATGGCCGCCATCCTGGCTTCCTTAGCCTCTTTCGGCACATACAGGTCGGCCGCAAGCGTGATGCCGAATCTGTTTCGGAACGTCACCTTCTCATGCCTTACCTTGTCACTCTCAGGGAATGTCTTGTCCCACTCACTTGTCATGCTCAATTGTGCTTTTTCCATTGTTGTCTCTTTCATTTGTGCAGCTGCTGTCGTGGAAATGGCCAGCAGACCCGCTGCAACCAGTTTACTGATGTTTACGGTCATGCCATTGATGTTGTTATGATTCCGGCTGCAAAGTTAGACATTTGCAGCACATGGAAAGGTATCCGGATTCAGGGTAAAAGTACCCGGATTACGGATATTGCCTTTCTTTGCAGCCCTGAATCTACTTCCGATGCCCGCTTCACACTGTCCTCGGATGATTCCGGATTTTTCAAAGTGTCAGAATTTTAACACTTCTGCTTACACTTTGATTTTCCGGGTATTTCCGAAGAATCCAGCGAAACCGTTTTTTTGCGCGCCAGCGGAAATTTTCGGTTTTGGAGATCTGTTTTGCAAATCGCTGATAATCAACTGAATAAGTTTTTACAGGCGAAAAGTGTTAACAAAAATCGTCCGATTTTAACCTAAAATCCGTTAAATTCGTGCACAAAATACGCGATTTGTGCAGTTTTCAGCCCCCATTTTCCGCACTTTTGGCCGGAAAATCGCGGTTTTGAGACCGAAAAACCTGAGTTTTTGCCCCGAAACAGTTAAGTTTTTCCTCAAAAACACTT
>JBJEHA010000036.1:0-13782 GCA_051875605.1 Prevotella sp.
AACTGCGATTTTCCGGCCAAAAGTGCGGAAAATGGGGGCTGAAAACTGCACAAACAGGCGGTTTTGTGCATGAATTTAACGGATTTTAGGTTAAAATCGGGCGATTTTCGTTAACACTTTTTACCCATGGAAACTTATCCCATTGATTATCAACGGATTGCAAAACAAGCCTCTGAAACTCAAATTTTCCGCTGGCGCGCAAAAAACCGCTTTCGTCCGAATCTTCAGAAAAGGCCGGAAAATCAAAGTGTAAGCAAAAGTGTTAAAAAACTGACACTTTGAAAAATGCTATGGCACATCAATGACAAGTGGACTGACGACGAAGGGCTGAGCAACGGAAAGCCCATCCTCAGGCAAATCTTTGACCGCTGGAAGGGGAATATCCCCGACATGTTCGGCGTAGTCATAGAATGCAAGCTCAAGGGTGGATACCGGTGATATCTGCGGAATAGACTGGAAAACACGTCTTGTCGGATCGCGGACAGATAAGGTCGTATATGAAAATCCCCCACACCGGCTGCGGAATGCCTGGACAGACACGTCCGGAATCACAGCTGTGTGGGGGATTCTTTTTGGCTGTTCGCCCATGTGGCATGAGGCCGCCTGATGCTCACGCCATGCAGCAGGCCGTCAGGCTGTTCACAGTTCGGCGGAAATCAGTTCAGCCGCCTTGCCTTCATAGACCTTCATCCGGGTGACCGGCTGGTATTTGAAGTCGGAGAAACGGAACAGCTGGTAGGCAGCGAACTGCCTGTCGCGCGATACACACGCCTCCAGCCGCATGTTGCCTATCTGTGCTTCCTCAATCTTCTCGGACTTGCTGATGCGTTCTTCCAGTTGCTCATCGGGACATTCGAGCAACCGTTCCACGCGTTGTCCCATTTCCATGGTATATTCCTTAAGGACGGCCTGTATGGGGCTTTGCGTAGGATTGTAGATGACAGTCTGGAACAGACCGAAGAACGATTTCCTGATGCTTATGTTTGGATTGATGGCAAAGGATTCGGCCATCTCGAAATGCTTTATGTTAGCCATAGTCTTCTTACATTATTATATATGGTGATGAATGTCCTGTGCGCGGCAGGGTCAGTGCCGGCATGCAGGAAGGGAAAAATAAGGGATAGGGGTGTCCGGTGTCAGGTACCGGTGGGCTAACAGAGAATGTGCCTCAGTGCAATGATATAGTATCTGCGTGAGGCCACCGAAAAGACAGGCGCATGGTCTGCGTACCCGTTTTCGGGATAAGACAGTCTAAGGGTGGATAATGTGTGGTTGCCAGATGGAGTGTGCGCGCCGGAACGGTATCCGGGGCCGTGTGCAGGAACCAGCCGTTGCGGTCTCTCGCCGCAGAGACGTATGGATTGTCCGGCATCCGTGAGCGTGGCCATGGGCGACTCCGGAACATCGGCCCTGCAGTCGCGCAGCCGGTCGGTGTGGCTGCTGTGCTGTGCCTCTTCTGTTGCCAGACATACATGGCTTTCCTCCTGCGATGGCCCGGGAACCTGTGCCGGGTGACCCTGGAGGCTGGATAGAGCCAGGACGAGGGCTAGCAAGAGGATATGGATGAATGGCTTCATGATGATGCGGAATATTGTCAAGTGCAAAATTACGTCAAAAGACCGGAAAAGCAAAGCGATAGTGCACATTTCACGCCATTTTGTTTGCATTTCCGGCTCTTTGTCGTAATTTTGCCTGAACATGAACCATAAAAACGGAAAAAGATGAAAAGACTATCAATTAAAGGCTTATTGGCTTTCCTGGCTGTTGCTGCACTGTCGGCAGCACCTCTGTGTGCACAGACAGCAGAGCAGGAAGACCCGGATGTGAAGTATGCTTCGGAACTGCTGGAAGTGCAGTCGGCTGCGCCTGATTTCACACTGAAGACACCCGATGGCAGGACTGTGAAGCTGAGCGACTATAAGGGCAGGTATGTGGTGCTGGATTTCTGGGCTTCCTGGTGTTCTGATTGCCGGAAAGACCTTCCCAATATGGTGGCCATGCAGGAGAAGTATGCCGGAAAGGGCATTGTGTTCATCGGCGTTTCATTCGATGACAAGAAAGAGAACTGGACGGCTGCCATAGAAAAGTACGGACTCGGCTATACACAGGTGAGTGAGCTGAAGAAGTGGAAGGAAACGGAAATCTCGAAGGCATACGCCATCAAGTGGATTCCGACACTCTATCTGATTGACCCGGCAGGCAGGGTGGCTTTGGCTACTGTGGTGTCGGAGAAGATAGATGCCATGCTTGAAGGGCTTACGTCCTGTTGCAACGGCTGTCCCTCCATGGGTGGCTGCTGCCAGTAGGGAAGTGTGGATACCGGACTTTCAGGCATACTGGCTGCAGCTGTATATCAGCAAGGCAATGGCAGTCATGAAGGCGACGACTGTGAAGCAGACCAGCAAATGGACAATGATGGTGCGTTTCAGCGTTGTTTTCCATGAGTAGCCGAACAGCTGCTTGAAGTCCCATACGAACAGGGCCAGGAGAATGTAGTCGGGCAGGGGATAGAACAGGAAGTCCTTGGAAGAACTGCTGAGGAACGGCAGATACAAGATGGACAATGCCACCATCTGGCTGCTGATGAAGACCTGGATGAAGAAATTCTCTGCCAGATTCGTGCCCGGTCGGGCAGGAGCGTGGCGGAATACGATTTTAGTGTAGAACATGAACAGGCAGTGGAGCAGAATGAGTTCCACTGCCTTGTTCTTTTCCAGCCAATCTACAACTCCCTTCGCCGTGCTGATTACCTCGGAAACGGTGTAGGCGTGCCCGGAAATCCGGAACAGCGGCTCGTCGGATTCCCCTACGGCAAACGGCTTTTCCGCAGTTTCCCGCGCTATTTCCTCCATGGCGGGCTTGCCGACGGTCTCCACTATGCTCTTACCGTCGAGGAAGAAGTCGGCCACGGCAAAGAAGACACACAGCACGAACAGCATCTTCACGGGCGGGAAAAACGCGATGCGCTTGCCGTCGAGATAGTCGCCGATCATTTTCCCGGGACGGGTGAACAGGTGCCATAATGTGCGTGGAAGGCTACGGTTGCCCATGCCCCATACTTCGAGTGTGGACATCATGACATTCCTGACGGTGAATCTCTGGGTGGAGGCACTCTGTCCGCAGTGCGGACAATATCTGCCGACGTAGTGCGTGTCGCAGTTAAGGCATTTCATGGGATGGCTGAAAAGAAAAGGAGGGAATGAAAAAGGGAAATAGAGGTCAGGGAAAGGCCTTATGATGGCCTGTATATAGAATAAAGGCAGAGGAAGACCCGTGTTTTGAAGGGATTCCCTCTGCCTTTTTCCGTCTTGCTTACTGTATCTTGGCCAGTACGGCATCGACAGCCGCGCTCAGCCCGTCGGCATTCTTTCCGCCGGCTGTGGCATAATGGGGCTGTCCGCCTCCGCCACCCTGGATGAGCTTGGCGGCTTCGCGAACCAGTTGTCCTGCATTCAGGCCGTGTTCGCTTACCATGTCGTCACTCAGCATCACGCTCAGCATGGGCTTGCCTGCATCTATGCTTCCGATGACGCAAAGCAGGTTCTCGGGAATGGCTTGCCGGATCTTGAAGACAAGGTCCTTCACGGCCTGTGGCATGAGCGGCAGCACGGCCGACACCACGGTCACGCCGTTGATGACACGTGCTTTCCCCACGAGCGATTCCTTGGCGCGCTCCACGTTCTGTGCGCGGAACTGCTCGATGTCCTTCTTCATGGCATCGTGTTCCTCTATGTATTTCTGGATTACGCCACGCAGGTCCTTGGCATTGTTGAACAGTGCGCGGATGGCCTTCACGCTGTCCTCGAAGGCATACATCAGGTTCTCGCATTCCTGTCCGGTCTTGGCCTCGATGCGCCTTATGCCGGCGGCCACGCTGCTTTCGGCCACAATCTTGAACATGCCTATGCGACCGGTGGAAGAGGCGTGGATGCCGCCGCAGAACTCGCAGGAGGGACCGAAGCGCACCACACGCACCTTGTCGCCGTACTTCTCTCCGAAGAGTGCAATGGCTCCCATTGCCTTGGCTTCCTCCATGGGCGTGTCGCGGTGTTCATCGAGCGGGATGTCTTCGCGTATCATGCTGTTCACCATGCGTTCCACTGCCCTCAGTTCCTCGTCGGTCACTTTCTGGAAATGGGAGAAGTCAAAGCGCAGGGTGTCTGCACTCACGTAGGAGCCTTTCTGCTCCACGTGGTCTCCCAGCACCTGTTTCAGCGCGTAGTCCAGCAGGTGTGTGGCCGTGTGGTTGGCTGCACTGCCGTTGCGCTTGTCCGTATCTACGCAGGCCATGAACTCGGCTGCGGGATCTTTGGGCAGTGCCTTGACAATGTGTATGCTCTGGTTGTTCTCGCGCTTGGTGTCTATGATTTCCACGGTCTCCTTCTCTCCGGCCAGTACGCCACAGTCGCCCACCTGTCCGCCCATTTCGCCGTAGAAGGGCGTATAGTCGAGCACGAGTTCGTAGAAGGTGTTCTTCTTCTGTGTCACCTTGCGGTAGCGCAGGATGTGGCAGCTGTATTCGGTATAGTCGTAGCCCACGAATTGCTGTTCGCCCTCGGCCAGCACCTCCCAGTCGCCGTTTTCCACGGCTGCTGCATTGCGTGCGCGGGCCTTCTGTTTCTCCATTTCCACGGAGAAGCCTTCTTCATCCACCGTATATCCGTGCTCACGGCAGATGAGTTCTGTAAGGTCGAGCGGGAAACCGTAGGTGTCGAACAGGCGGAAGGCATGCTCGCCGTTGAGCTGTGTCGTGCCGTTGGCCTTGAGCTCGTCCATGGCCGCGTTGAGCAGGCTGATGCCCTTGTCCAGTGTGCGCAAGAACGATTCTTCCTCTTCTTTCATGACGCGCTTGATGAGTTCCTGCTGTGCAGGCAGTTCGGGGAAGGCACCGCCCATTTCCTGTATGAGCACGGGGAGAAGCTTGTAGAGGAAGGCGTCGCGCTGTCCGAGGAAGGTGTAGGCATAGCGTACGGCTCTGCGGAGGATGCGCCTGATGACATATCCTGCCTTGGCGTTGCCGGGCAGCTGTCCGTCGGCAATGCTGAATGCTACGGCGCGCAGGTGGTCGGCACACACGCGCATGGCCACGTCGGTTTCCTCCTTCTCTCCGTATCTGATGCCGGATATGGCTTCCTCGGCCTTGATGATGGGCTGGAAGATGTCCGTGTCGTAGTTGGAGTGCTTGCCTTGCAGGGCGCGCACCAGACGCTCAAAGCCCATGCCGGTGTCTATGACGTTCATGCTGAGCGGCTCAAGGTGGCCGTCGGCCTTGCGGTTGAACTGCATGAACACGATGTTCCATATTTCTATGACCTGTGGGTCGTCCTTGTTCACCAGTTCGCGTCCGGGCACCTTGGCCTTCTCTTCCGGTGTGCGCGAGTCGAGGTGTATCTCCGAACAGGGTCCGCAGGGACCCGTGTCGCCCATCTCCCAGAAGTTGTCGTGCTTGTTGCCGTTGATGATATGGTCCTGCGGCACGTGCTTTGCCCAGAACGCGGCAGCCTCGTCATCGCGCTTCAGCCCCTCCTCGTCGGAACCCTCGAACACCGTCACGTAGAGGTCCTTCGGGTCGAGCTTGAGCACGTCCACAAGGTATTCCCATGCCATGTCTATGGCACCTTCCTTGAAGTAGTCGCCGAAGCTCCAGTTGCCCAGCATCTCGAACATGGTGTGGTGGTAGGTATCGTGGCCCACCTCCTCCAGGTCGTTGTGCTTCCCGCTCACGCGCAGGCACTTCTGCGTGTCGGCACGGCGGCGGGGCTCAGGGTCGCGTGTGCCCAGGATGATGTCTTTCCATTGGTTCATGCCCGCATTGGTGAACATGAGTGTGGGGTCGTCCTTGATGACCATGGGTGCCGACGGCACAATGGCATGGCCTTTCTGTTCAAAGAACTGCTTGAACGACTCGCGGATTTCTTTTGCTGTCATCATTGTCTTTATCGTGTTTTATGATTGTTCCTGTCTGTAAATGGAAGTGGTTCGCGCATGCACGCGGGAATATGGATGGCAAAATTATAAAAAAAACATAAAACGGCAAAAGGTTCAGTCCATTTTCGGTAAATACGGAAGTTGGGAACAGCGAACCGGAAACTCCGGAAAAGCGAAGTGAAAAGTTTTCCGGGCTTAACTGCAATCTGGTGTTCACGCTGTGGAAGTTAGTGTTCACGTCGTGGAAGATAGTGTTCACGTCGTGGAAGATAGTGTTCACGCCGTGGAAGATAGTGTTCACGCCGTGAACAGCAGATTATACTTTGCCTTTTCAGGATTTTCACTTCGCTTTTCCGGAGTTTCCGGTTCGCTTTCCCGGACTTTGCGGTTCACACGTTCTGCCATTCTCCTGCAAAGGCTGTGTGTCGTTCACCCAGGAGATGGATTGTGGAGAAGTATTCCTGACAGAATGGAAGAAAACCAGGTGAATCTTATAAAGTAAATGGACGAAACCGTGGAGTACATGATCAATAATGGTAGGTCTCTTTACTTCTGAATGAAGGCATGGTAAGTTGACGAATTGACTGTATTTGGCTGAAAATGGATCGGTAACGGATGGCTTGCGGCGGAAAAACCTGTGTAGGCCGTTGGTTTTAGCGGAATTTTGCTTAACTTTGCCCTTTGTCCGGCGGCTGTTGTCTTGATTTGAGGCAACGGCAGCGACGCTGAGGACGGAAATAGACAATCCGCAACATCCACTATTATGGCATTGAATCCGAACAAAGTGCTCAAGCTCTACTTCTCCATCAAGGAGGTGGCCGAGCAGATTGGCGTGAGCGAAAGCACGCTGCGCTACTGGGAAACCGAGTTCCCGCACCTGCGGCCAAAGACCGTTGGGCAGAAAGTAAGGCAATATACCGAGAAGGACATTGAGCAGATCAGGATCATCCACAATCTGGTGAAGGTACGTGGCTTCAAGCTGGCGGCAGCGCGCAAGATGCTCAATGCCAACAGGCAGGGAGTGGACAAGAGCGCCGATGTGCTCCAGACACTCATCGGTGTGCGTGAGGAACTGAAGGACATCAAGCACCAGCTCGAGGGACTGGTGTGAAGCCCTTACCCGGTCTGCGCATAGCGCAGTGTGTGTGGAATGGGATTCAGGAACAGCTGGAATAAGGTGTGTTGTAGCCTTATTTCAGCTGTTGCACTTCCTGCATGCCTTCGATCTTCTTCAGGTTGCCCACAATGAGCCGCACCTCGTCGCGGTCGTGCACGCGCAGCTCAATGGAGCCGTCGAATATGCCTTCATCGCTGGATATGGTCACTTTGTGGATGTTGATGCCGAACTGGTCGGTGATGACATCGGCCACATCGTGCAGCATGCCTTTGCGGTCTATTCCCCTGATGATGACAGTGGCATCGAAGAAGAGTTGCCGGTGCATGTCCCACTTGGCATCGAGAATCCTGTTGCCGAAGCTCGATTTGAGACGGCTGGCCACGCTGCAGTCGCGCTTGTGGATTTCTATCCTGTTCTTGTTGTCGATGTAGCCCAGGATGTCATCGCCGGGGATGGGGTGGCAGCATTTCGGGAAAATGAAGGAACGGATGTTGTCTTCGGAGAGGATGATGGGCTTTTTCTTGTTGAAGCCTTCGCCCACGATGAACAGTTCGCTTTTCGCGTCTTTCGTCTTCTTTTTCTCCAGTCCCAGGAAGGGAACGTATTTCCGCCATCCAGTTCCCGTGTCCTTTTTCTTTTCGCGCAGTTCGTCCAGGTCTTTCTCGCCCAGTATGACGGTTTTCTCGCCAATGGCCAGGAAGAGCTTCTCATGCTTCTGGATGTCATGGAACTCGCACAGTTTGTCAAGCACGGCAGTGGTCATCTCGAAATCATGTTTCCTGAGCCATTCACCCAGGATTTTCTCTCCGGTCTTCTGTGTCTCGCGGCTGTCCCTGCGCAGTATGGCCTGTATCTTGTTCTTGGCTTTTGCTGTTGATGCGAAGTTGATCCACGACGGCTGCACATGCTGTGACTTGGAGGTGAGGATTTCCACCTGGTCGCCGCTCTGCAGCTTGTGGCTGAGCGGCACAAGCTTGTGGTTCACTTTCGCCCCGATGCAGTGGCTGCCCAGGAAGGTATGTATCTGGAATGCGAAGTCAAGGGCGGTACATCCTGCGGGCATGGTCTTGATTTCTCCCTTTGGCGTGAAGACGAAGATTTCGCTGGCGAAAAGATTGAGCTTGATGGTGTCAAGGAAATCCATGGCATCGGGTTGCGGGTCATCGAGTATTTCCTTGATGGTACTGAGCCATTCGTTCAGTTCGCCTTCATCTTCTGTGATGGTTTCACTTCCCTCCTTGTATTTCCAGTGGGCGGCGAATCCCTGCTCGGCCACCTCGTCCATACGGTCGCTTCTGATCTGCACTTCTATCCATCGTCCCTGTTTCGACATGAGCGTTACGTGGAGTGCCTGATATCCGTTGGCCTTGGGGTGGTTGAGCCAGTCGCGCAGCCTGTCGGGGTGGGATTTGTAGATCTTGCTTATGGCTACGTAGATGTTGAAGCATTCGTTGATTTCGTCCTTGCGCTCGCTGGGTGTGAAGATGATACGCACGGCCAGGATGTCGTATATCTCGTCAAAGGTCACGTGTTTGTTCTGCATCTTGCTCCAGATGGAGTACGGGCTTTTCACACGTGCTTTGAGCTGGTAGCTGATGCCCATCTCGTCGAGAGCTTTCCTGATGGGTTCTGTAAAGGTCTCGAACAATTGTAGGCGTTGCTCCTTGGTCATGGAGAGCTTGTCGGCTATTTTCCTGTATTCTTCAGGATGCTCAAAGCGGAAGCTCAGGTTTTCCAGTTCGGTCTTTATCTTGTTCAGTCCCAGACGGTTGGCTAGCGGCGCATAGATGTATAGCGTCTCACCGGCAATCTTGTACTGTTTGTTGGCAGGCTGTGAATCGAGTGTCCTCATGTTATGCAGCCTGTCGCAGATCTTGATGAGGATGACACGGATGTCATCGCTCATGGTGAGCAGGAGTTTCTTGAAGTTCTCTGCCTGTGCCGAGGCCTGTTCTCCGAAGATTCCTCCGGAAATTTTGGTCAGTCCATCTACTATCTGTGCGATTTTTGCGCCGAAGATGTTCTCGATGTCTTCAACGGTATAGTCGGTGTCTTCCACTACATCATGGAGCAATGCCGCACAGATGCTTGTCGAGCCAAGCCCCATTTCCTCGCAGGCAATCTGTGCAACGGCAATGGGGTGCATGATGTAGGGTTCTCCTGAAAGCCTCCGCACGCCTTTGTGTGCCTGTCGTGCAAAGTTGAAGGCCTTGGTGATGATATCCACCTTCTTGCGGTGTCTTGAGGCTATGTAGGTGTCGGTCAGGTGTTGGAAAGCATCGCTGATGAGTTTGTCCTCAGCAATCTCCCTCTGTTTGTCTTTCGTGTCTGAGGTGTCCATAGTTGAAAGTGTTGAAAGTTGAGGGTATGTGTTGTGTGTGAAGGGTCTTGCGTTACTTCACACGGATTTTCTGTCCGGGCTTTATGTTTGTTCCTTTGATCCTGTTGAGACGTTTCAGTTTGGCCACGGTTGTCCTGTTCCGGGCGGCAATTTGTGATAGTGTGTCGCCTTTCCTTACCGTGACGGTTTTCCGGGCTGTTGACCGTTTTGATGAGCTTCTTTTGCTCTGTGAGGATACCTGTTCGTCGTTGACAGCTACTTCTGTGCGTTTGCTTAGCAGTTCATTGGCGTTGTAGGCGTAGATGGTGTCTTCCTTGTCGATGAAACTGTTGACCAGCATGGCCGGCAGTCTGATTGCGGAAGGCTTGTTGCTGCCGTTGACAATGTTCCTGCGGTATTGCGGGTTGAGGTCTTTGAGCTGGCTGATGCTTATGTCGAGGACTTTGGCCACTTGCTCGAAATGCACGTCTCTGTTCACTATCACGGTATCTGTCTTGGCCGGAAGTTCGGTGGTCATGGGGCAGATGTTGTGGTCGCAGTAGAAGTTCATGATGTAGTTGGCTGCGATGAAAGCCGGTACGTAGCCGCGTGTCTCTTTGGGCAGGTAGGGATAGATCTGCCAATAGTCGGTCTGGCCCTTGGAGCGGTGTATGGCCTTGTTGATGTTTTCCGGCCCGCAGTTATAGGCGGCTATCACCAGGTTCCAGTCGCCGAATATCTTGTAGAGGTCGCTCAGGTAGTGGGCTGCGGCATAGGATGCCTTTACCGGGTCGCGGCGTTCATCGACCAGGGTGTTGATTTCCAGCCCGTATTGTTTTCCTGTGGCGAGCATGAACTGCCACAGTCCTGTTGCGCCCACCCTTGACACTGCATTCGGGTTGAGTGCAGACTCTATTACGGGCAGGTATTTGAGTTCCAGGGGAAGGCCATAGCTTTCGAGTGCTTCCTCGAAGATGGGCATGTAGAAGTTCTGCGAACCCAGCATTATGCTTACGGAGCGTCTCAGCCTGCCGCTGTACCGGTCTATGAATTTCTGCACGACATCGTTGTAGGGCATTTCTATGACCGTGGGAATCTGTCCCAGGCGTTCCATATACACATCTTTTTCATATACCGGGTTTACATCGGGCATGTTGCAGTCGGCATCCGGTTTCAGGTATGTCTGGTTGTTGTAGAGCGAGAGCAGGCTGTCCATTTCGAAGGTCATTCCTTCCGGCAGGTCTATGATTTCCTGTTCTCCTTTTTCGTTTGTCACAGTGATTTCTGTGTCGTCGTTGTCTGTCTGCGCCAGGATGGTGCAGAGTGGTGCAGAAAGCATTGCGGCAATCAAGAGACTTATTTTCTTCATTTATGGTCTATGTATATTTACTGTTTGATGAAATGCTGTTGTGTGTGAACGTTCAGAAATTCAGGCTGCAGCTCACTCCCAGTGAGTTCGACCTGAACCGGTTCTTCTCTGTCTCGTTGTTGATGATGGTCGGCTCCACTCTCAGGCTGAGGTTGTCGGATATGTCAAACTCGGACAGTGAGGCATCCACATACGCGTCTATGACGGATAGTGCATAGACCCCGACAAGTGCGAAGAAGCTCAGGTCCCTCCATCTGCGGAATCTGTCTTTCCTTTTCTTGAATAGTTCCTGATAGCGTGTCTTGTTGGTATCGTCTATTTCCGCGCCCAGGTGCAGGAACTGGTTGTAGCTCTGCGTGTTCGGGTCATCGTCCATGATGTCCAGGTAGGCCTGTGAATAGTCGTTGTACATCTGGTTGTTCCAGCGCATGGCGTAGGCGCATCCCACGAATCCTCCATAGACGATAGGCAGTTTCCAGTATTTCCTGTTGTATATCTGGCCTGCGCCGGGTATGACTATGGCCAGCCAGAGTGCCCGTTTGGGATTGGGTCTCCATGTGGTCCAGTCGCGTTTTTCCTTCAGTTTCAGCGTGTCGGGTGCCGACAGCAGTAGCAGGGTGTCCTTGTGGGTGAGTGCCTTGTCGATGGGAATGGGTGTTTCCTGGGTCTCTGCGGCAATGGGCGGCAGCGTGTCGTTAGGCACATCGGTGTCCTGGGCTTCCGCACAGAGGGCGAATATCCCGGTAAACAGGGCCATAAGGGTTCTTGCTATGCTCGGCTGCCGTATGTTCACGTTTCCTTACTGTTCTTTTATTCTGTCGAATATGTTCATGATGCGTTCGAGTTCCTCCTCACTGGAGAAGGGTATGGTGATTTTCCCTTTTCCTTTAGGGGAGCAGCTCAGCTGTACCTTTGTCTGGAGGAATCCTGCCAGCTTGTCCTTGAGCAGGCTGAATTCTTCCGGCATCTGTGTCTTGGCTGCGATTTTCTTTTTCCCGCTTTCTATGTCCTCTCCGTTTTTCAGGCTCTGTGCCATTTCCTCGACTTTCCTGACGGAGTAGCCGTGCTTCTGCACTTCGTTGAACAGCTTTATCTGCAGTGAGGGGCTTTCCACGGCCAGGAGCGCGCGCGCGTGTCCCATGTCTATTTCCTTCTTCTGCAGTGCCATCTGCACCTGTGCGGGCAGTCTGAGCAGCCTCAGGTAGTTGGTGATGGCTGTGCGGCTTTTCCCCACGCGTTCCGACACTTTCTCCTGTGTCATGCCACTGCTTTCAAGCAGGTGTTCGTAGGCCAGTGCTATCTCTATGGCATTGAGGTCTTCGCGCTGTATGTTCTCCACGAGTGCCATTTCCATGACATTCTCGTCCTTGATGGTCCGGATGTAGGCCGGTATGGCAGTGAGCCCTGCAAGCTGCGATGCTCTCCACCGGCGTTCTCCTGCGATGATCTGGAACCTGTTCTCGTCGGTCTGGCGCAGTGTGATGGGCTGCACGATGCCCAGTTCCCTGATGCTGTTGGCCAGCTCGTTGAGAGCTTCGGGGTCGAAGTCCCTTCTGGGCTGGTTGGGGTTGGGTTCTATCTGGCTTATGGGTATCTCGTTGATGGTGGAGGTGCCTTGTGTGCGCAGTCCGTTGGTGTCGATGAGCGCGTCAAGTCCCTTTCCTTTTTCCAGGTCGTCGAGTCCGCGTCCCAGCACGTTCTTGTTGTATTTTTTCTTTACAGCCATCTTGTTTGCGTAGTGGTCTTTGCCTTCAGCCTGTTGCGTTCCCGGCATCCGGCGTACGGTGGGTTCATTTGTTCTTGTTGATGATTTCCTTTGCGAGTGTCAGGTGGTTCTTGCTGCCTTTGGAGTCGGCATCGTAGAGGATGACGGGCAGTCCGTGGCTGGGACATTCGCTGAGCTTGACGTTGCGCTCTATGACGGTCTTGAACACGAGTTCCTGGAAGTGTCGTTTCACCTCGTCGTATATCTGCCGCGCGAGTTTCAGGCGGCTGTCATACATGGTCAGTAGGAATCCCTCTATCTCCAGCCTGGTGTTGAGCTTGCTCTTGATGATCTTGATGGTGTTCAGCAGTTTGCTGATGCCTTCGAGCGCGAAGTATTCGCATTGCACGGGTATGATCACCGAGTCGGCTGCGGTGAGCGCGTTGACGGTGATGAGGCCGAGCGAGGGGCTGCAGTCGATGAGTATGTAGTCATATTCGTCGCGCACCTCGTTGAGCATGTTCTTGATGACCTTCTCGCGGTTGGCCAGGTTGAGCATCTCGATTTCCGCGCCTACCAGGTCTATGTGGCTGGGTATGATGTCGAGGCCTTTGATGTCGGTGGTATAGATGGCTTCGCGCACGTCGGTGTGGTTGATGATGCACTCGTAGAGTGAGCAGTCTATTTCCTTCAGGTCCACGCCGAGACCGCTCGAGGCGTTGGCCTGCGGGTCTGCGTCAACTACGAGGACCGTTTTTTCCAGAGTGGCGAGTGAGGCTGCCAGGTTGATGGTCGTAGTCGTTTTGCCTACGCCTCCTTTTTGATTTGCTAATGCTATAATCTTTCCCATTTTTCTCTGTCTAACAGCAATGATTAGACTGCAAAGGTACATATTTTATCAGTGTTGTCCAAATAATTTTATTTAATTCAACTTCCGGAAGTGAAAAACTGCCGGGAATGCCTCTGGGGGTGTGCATGGGCAGTCCCGCATAAAGTGAATACCCCACAAGCGGACGACAGCATGGTCGCATATATTGGGAAATAGGTGATTCCTGAAAATGGAATGGGTTCTGTTTTTATACAATGAATACAAGATCCGGGAAATCAAAGTGTCAGTTTTTTAACAGTTTTGCTTACACTTTGATTTTCCGGCCATTTTTGAAGAATCGGGCGAAACCGGATTTTTATGCGCCAGCAGATTTTTCGGGTTTTGAAGGGTTGTTTTGTAAATCATTGATAATCAGCGGAATGAATTTTCGTGAGCGGAAAGTGTTAACGAAAATCGCCTGATTTTAACCTAAAATCCGTTAAATTCATGCACAAAACAGCCGGTTTGTGCAGTT
>JBJEHA010000037.1:0-55928 GCA_051875605.1 Prevotella sp.
ACTATGTGGGGACGGGCGTGGGACATGAGGACTAACCGCGGCGCGGTTACACTCGTTCATCTAAAGAACACCTCACGCACATACCACGGCCCGGAGCGAGGCTGTGAGAAATGGTCTGTATGCTTGACTAAGGCATGCGCCCCGGAATTCTGTCTGTTCCCCGGTAACCTCGACTCTTCAGCCCATCCAGTGGCAGGTATTACATTTTTTTTGCAAAAAGATTTGGAGGTTAGAAAAAAAACGCTACCTTTGCAGTTGACATATATCAAAAAATGTCATGCAACCGATTTCTGAGAAGATTTCACCTTATATATTATATAGATATTTACCGGCAAGTTTTTTAACAAGCAGCGTTTATTTTATATTCTAAAATTTCATTAACTAAAAACAAAACAGCATGAAAAAAGGATTACTCCTTCTTGGAATGGGACTGATAAGCGCCATTTCAATGAATGCACAGACTTCACCCTATACAGGCTCAGTGCTTGGCGAAGGTGACTTCTATCTGTACAACGTATCCAGTGGAATGTGGTTGCAGAACAACGACAGGATCCACGATGAATGGACCACCCACGCAGAGCTGGGAACACGCGGTCTGGACTTCGGCATACGTCCCGAAGGCGACGGATGGCGCATCGACCCGAAGTTCGGCCATAACAACAGCCTCAACTCCGGGCAGGACGCTCTCTACATGGATACCGGCAACCCCGTATCCGTATGGACCATCGCACCGGACCCCACCGCAGAATGCAGCAACGGCTACACCATCATGAGTGGCGAGCTTCTGCTCAGCGAAAGCGGTGAATACCTGGCAACGGACAACGACCTGACCGCCACATGGCAGCTCGTGAGCCGCGAGGAGCGCATCAGGGTGATGCTCGAAGAAGTGGCAGCCGGCAAGGAAGTGGACTGCTCATGGCTCATCCCCGGTGCAGACCATGCCAACCAGGACAGCCGCTGGGACCTCTGGACCAGATATGTTGACACATCTGTTTACGGCGGTGCCTTCGCACGCGGTAACGACAGCCATATCCACGGCAACCTGGCCATAGAAATGTGGCAGGCCAGCAGCGCAGACTATCACATCGTGCTCACAGACCTGCCCAACGGAACCTATGAGTTCAGCCTGCAGGGCTTCTACCGTGACGGCTCATGGACATCAATCGGTGCCGAGCGCATAAACGGCACGGAAGAAATCCAGGCCTACTACTTCGGCAACGGTGTGTGCCATGACCTCATGAGCCTGCTCGACGGTGCACAGACAGAGCCTATTGACTACCTGTTCGACAACTACGTTGAAGAAGTTGATCTCTATACGCCCGATGACCACCTGCTGGATGGGAACGGCAACAGATGCAGGAACGCCCTCAGCGAGGCATGCAACTGCTTCTTCTACGGATATTACCAGAACGAGCCGATCAAGGTGGTCGTAACCGACGGTACGCTGAAAATCGGTGTGCGCAAGGACCGCTGCCTCACACGCGATGACTGGACAGTGTTCGACAATTTCTCACTGAAGATGGTGAGCGCCGAACCGGATGCCAGCGTCGTAAGAGCTGCCCTGGAAGCTGCCATCGCAAAGGCTAACGCCAATGGCATTGACGCCACTGAAGCACAGGCCGCACTGGCAAGTGGCGATGTTGCTGCCATGAATGCAGCAGCCGTTAAACAGGCCGACCTCAACATCGTGAAGAACTGCTTCGCCATCGATGTACTGAACGCCATGATTGAAGCAGCCAACAAGTTCGACAATAAGACTCCTTACCTGACGGCAGCTCTCAACGAGACCATTGCCGGTATCGATGCAGCTGAATCACCCACTGCACTCGCCGGTCTGACAGACAACCTGCGCAATGCACGCAAAATGAACGCACGCGAAAGCCATCCGAACGTATGGACAGGCAATGTTCCCGCCGCCGGCGACTTCTACATCTACAACGTGGGCCAGCAGCGCTTCCTCTGCGGTGGCGATGACTGGGGCGCACACGCTGCACTCGGTGTGCCGGGCATTATCGTGACCCTGATTGATCATGAAAATGGAGGTTTCAAGTTCGATACCCATCTGAACAACAGCGGTGATTCAGAATACCTGAACTACGGTGGCTACATGGACACTCCGAATCAGGATCCCTGGACATTCATCGAAGTGGGCAATGGCGTATATAACATTGCACGTCAGGACAACACCGAACTCCTGCTCGGCTACTCTGACAACACTTACAACCGTGTTGACACCGACAAGGCTGACGGTACTAACCCCAACAACCAGTGGATTCTCGTGACCAAGGCCGACCGCGACGCACTGCTGGCCACAGCCTCTGCAGAGAATCCTGTAGATGCCACCTATCTCATTGGAATGCCTGGCTTCAACCAGCGTGAGGTCATCGCATGGGATGGCGTTGTTGATGGCAATATCTTCGGCCGTGGCGGAAACCGCCCGGACTTCATCTATGATGGATATAACCTTCAGCAGATATTCTTCTATCAGGAACTGGAAGTACCGAATGGGAACTATGTACTGGCCGTACAGGGATACTATCGTGACGGTTCTGACGACAATCACATGGAGAAATACATGGCAGGTGAGCCACTCAATCAGGATGCCGTTGTATTCGCAGGTGATGTTGAGACACCCCTCCGTCCTGTTACCGACGGTCTGAATGCTTGTCCCGGAAGAGGTCTGCTGACCAATGTAGGCTATATCTGCAACCACCCGGACAACATTCCTGACTACTTCCAGACCGGTCTTCTCTGGAACTACGTGATTACCAATGTTACAGATGGGGTCCTCATGATCGGTATTGACAAGCCGTTACAGCAGAATGCAGAGGACCACGTTGTTGTTGACAACTTCCGTCTGACCTACTTCGGCCAGGATGATCCTACCGGCATCAACGGCGTAGAGGAACTGAACCAGAACAAGGATGGCAAGATCTACAACCTGCAGGGTGTTCAAGTAAGCAACGCCAAGCAGCGCGGCATCTACATCCAGAACGGCAAGAAGTTTGTCGTGAAATAAGACTTCTGACAGACCGCGGTTCTGGACAGGAACCACAGACAGTCCGCGACAACCGACAGCGGTGCCGGACCAGTCAATATCTTCACAGTTCAGCAAGGACAACCTTGCTGAACTGTTTGCTTTTTACACAACCCGTCAGCACCCGCTCCGACAATTGTGAAAAATAACAAAGAAACGATACAATAAAACAGCCTTCATCGCAGTTTTAATGTTAATAAGTATAGAAAATTACGATAAGGAAAAATGAACGAGCAGAAAATAGCAGTAATTGGACTTGGATACGTGGGACTTCCACTGGCCCGTCTTTTCTCCACCAAATACCCCACTGTGGGATTTGACATGAACCGGAAACGGGTTGACGAGCTCATGAGCGGACATGACAGCACGCTTGAGGTAGATGACCAATTGCTTGGCAACGCACTGAAGAACGGATTCAGATGCACGACCGACATAGAAGAAATCAGGTCGTGCAATTTCTATGTTGTGGCCGTGCCCACGCCCGTGGATGACGACAACCACCCAGACCTGCGCCCGCTATGGGGAGCCAGCGAGACCGTGGGCAAGGTGATTTCCAAGGGCGACATCGTGGTCTATGAATCGACCGTCTATCCCGGCGTGACCGAAGAAGAGTGCATTCCGGTAGTGGAAAAGGTGTCGGGGCTGAAACTGAACAAGGACTTCTACGCAGGCTATTCTCCGGAACGCATCAACCCGGGCGACAAGGAGCATACAGTGGAGAAAATCAGGAAGGTGACTTCCGGCTCTACACCGGAGATTGCCGACATCGTGGACCGCGTATATGGGTCGGTGCTCGTGAACGGCACGCACAAGGCACCCTCAATCAAGGTGGCCGAGGCCTCGAAAATCATAGAGAACTCACAGCGCGACGTGAACATTGCATTCATGAACGAGCTGGCCAAGATCTTCAATGCCATGGGCATAGACACACGTGACGTGATTGAAGCAGCATCATCGAAATGGAATTTCATCCGTCTTTCTCCCGGACTTGTGGGCGGCCACTGCATCAGTGTGGACCCTTACTATCTCATACAGAAAGCACAGGTCTATGGAGTGCTGCCCCGCGTGATGTTCTCCGCCCGCAGACTGAACGACGGCATGGGCGACTATGTGGCCAACCAGGTCATAAAGTGCATGAACAAGAAGGGCATTCTCGTGAAGGATGCGCGTGTACTCATCCTGGGCATCACGTTCAAGGAAAATTGCCCGGACATACGCAACACGAAAGTCGTGGACATCTACCATACGCTTAGGGAATATACAGACAACATCACCGTATATGACCCCTGGGCCAATGCAGACAAAGTGAAAGCCGAATACGGAATAGACATCACCTCAGGCGATGCTGGTCAGCTGGAAGGCGCATTCGACGCTGTGGTTCTGGCCGTTGCCCACAACGAGTTCCGCGACATGGAAGTCAGAAGGCTGCTGGCAACAGAGAATGGTGTGGTCTATGATGTGAAAGGCATCCTTGACCGCGACATCATAGACGGAAGACTGTAATTGCACCCATCCAGCAGAATCTGTCCTTAACAAAAGACAAATAATGGTATCGATTATCTGTCCCATATTTAATGAGGAAAAACATATTGCCAACTGCATTGACTCACTTCTCAAACAAGATTTTCCACAGGAGAATCTGGAAGTGCTCTTTGTGGATGGCATGAGCACTGACCGCACAAGAGAGATTGTACGCGAATATTCTGAACGCCATCAGAACATCCGGCTGATAGACAATCCTCAGCGCACGGTGCCCTTTGCCATGAACACCGGCATAGGAATGGCAACAGGAACGGTAATCATCAGGATTGACGCACATGCCGCATACGCGCCCAACTATGTATCCACCCTGGTAAAAACCCTGGAGGAAACAGGATGCGACAATGTGGGTGCGCCCTGCCAGACAGACGTGGCCGTGAAGACCGACAAGACGCTGGCCATCAGGCAGGTGCTATGCCACAGGTTCGGTGTGGGCAACGCATCGTTCCGCATTGGGATTGACAAGGTGAAAGAGGTGGATACCGTACCGTTCGGATGCTGGAAAAAAACAGTGTTCGACAAATACGGGCTCTACGACACACGGCTCACGCGCAACCAGGACATTGAACTGAACAAGCGCATTGCCAACGGTGGCGGGCGCATACTCATCACCCCCCATACACACAGCACGTACTTCGCCCGGGAGACATTCTCGGCACTGGCCCGCAACAACTATCAGAACGGATTGTGGAATGTGCTGACCGTCTTCTACACGCGACAGTTCAAGTCGCTCTCCCTGCGTCACTTCATTCCGCTGGCGTTCCTGCTTTCCCTCATTGTCCCTGTGCTGCTGTCTTTCGTATGCCCATGGGCACTGCTGATTGCCGGTATTTCGCTTGCCGCCTATCTCAGCCTGATTGTCAGCATCAGCTGGTCGTTGAGCAGGAAAGGGCTGAGTTTCGTGAACCTCGTGAAGGCATTCATCACATTGCATCTTTCCTACGGTTGGGGCAGCATGGTGGGGCTGTTCAGAATACTAACACACAAGGTATGATAGTCAAACTGCTATTCGACAGAATCATGGCCGCAGTGGGGCTCGTTGTGCTGAGTCCGCTGCTGCTGGTGACAGCTGTGCTTATCCGGGTCAAGATGCCGGGAGGACCTGTTCTGTTCAGGCAGCAACGGGTGGGGAGGCATGGCAAACTGTTCACGATATACAAGTTCCGCACCATGGTGGCGAACCATTCAGGCAACAGCGTAAGCGTGGCGGGAGAAGCACGCATCACCCCATTAGGCGCCAGGCTCAGGAAATGGAAAATAGACGAGCTGCCGGAGCTGTGGAATGTGCTCATCGGAGACATGAGTTTTGTGGGGCCGCGCCCGGATGTGCCCGGCTATGCAGACCGACTCACCGGCAACGACCGCCGCATGCTGGAACTGCGACCCGGCATCACCGGTCCCGCCAGCCTGAAATACCGCAACGAAGAGGAACTGCTCCGCGACAAAACCGACCCGAAGACCTATAACGATGAGGTGATTTTCCCCGATAAGGTGCGTATCAACCTGTATTATCTTGACCACTATAGTTTTCTGACCGACCTGAAAATGATTCTCTGTACGGTGACAGGAAAACAGATGACCTATAACAACGAAAGAATATGAGAAACAGAATATACCTGTGTCTGGCCCACATGAGCGGTCAGGAAATGAAATATATCCAGGAGGCTTTCGACACAAACTGGGTGGTTCCGCTGGGTCCCAACGTGAATGCCTTTGAGGATGACCTTGCAGCCTTTACGGGCGAGGACAAAGAGGTAGTGGCACTGAGTGCGGGAACCGCAGCCATGCACCTTGCACTCAAGGCATGCGGTGTAGGGCCGGGCGATGAAGTGCTTGTGCAGTCCTTCACGTTCTGCGCATCAAGCAACCCTGTGGTCTATCTTGGCGCGCGTCCTGTATTCGTTGACAGCGAAAAGGATTCTTGGAACATTGACCCTGAGCTGCTGGAACATGCCATCAAGGACCGTCTGGAGAAAACCGGACGCAAGCCCAAAGCCATCGTGCCTGTAGCATTGTACGGCATGCCCTACGACATCAGGCGCATCGTGGAGATAGCCGACAGATACGGTATTCCCGTAATCGAAGATGCCGCAGAAGGATTCGGCAGCCGTTACGACGGACGGATGCTGGGTACATTCGGACGATACGGTGTGCTCAGCTTCAACGGCAACAAAATGATCACAACCTCCGGCGGGGGCGCACTGATCTGTCCGGACAAGGAAAGCAAGAACAGGATTATGGGTTATGCCACACAGGCACGTGAGCCTTATCCGTACTACCAGCATGAAGAGATTGGCTATAATTACCGCATGAGCAACATCTGTGCAGGAATAGGACGCGGACAGATGACTGTGGCAGAAAAACACATAGCCCACCACAGGCACGTGCAGAATCTGTACGGGCAACTGCTGAAAGACGTGGATGGCATTGCCCTGCACACAGCACCATCTCCCGCATACGATTCCAACTATTGGCTGTGCACCATAGAACTGGACAGCCATCTCCATATCAAAGAGCAGGAAACGGCATACTCCGGCACACCGGAAACCGACTGCCAGCCAGGGAAGGCTGTGGAAGCCCTACGCCGGTATCTTGACAAATGTCAGATAGAAAGCAGACCACTCTGGAAACCTATGCACAGACAACCCATCTACCGGGACTGCACAGCCTATGTGAACGGCACAAGCGAACGGCTGTTTGCCCAAGGGCTATGCCTGCCTTCAGGTCCCTGCGTGAGCGATGAGGATATAGACTACATTGTAAACAGCATAAAAGAAGCCATCGCATGAGTTTCTTCAAAAAATTCTCCGTCTGGTATTTCAGCAAAGATGCACTTCCCTACTGGTGCATTCTTGCTGTTGACTGCATCATACTGATTTCCGTTTACTTTTTCGGATATTACTGCATCCTGGGAGGGAACGGTGTGGCCTACTATTTCTGGGAGAAACTGTTCACCCTCATGGGGTGCATGGCATTCTACCTCGTCGGGTTCCGTCTGTTCCATACTTACGCCAATATCATCCGCTATTCTTCATTCATAGACCTTTGCAACGTTGCTCTGGCCAACTTCCTTGGTTCTGCATGCGTACTGCTGGTGAAGCTGTCGTTCTTTGATGTGGGTGATGACATTTTCCCCGGGCTGAGGATTATCCTGCTGGCCTTTTGCTTCGGGACATTGGGCATGTGGGGATGGAGAGTCCTGGCCAAACTGATGTTTGACCTGGCCAATATCAGTCCCGGCACAAAACATGTATTTGTCTATGGCACAAGCGCAGGAGGTGTGGCCATTGCCAAAAGCCTCCGCAACCAGAAGCCTACAAAATACACGCTGAAAGGATTTGTCTCGCCACACAAGGAAAAAGACGACCTCTACCTGATGGGAGTTCCCGTATATTCCTATGACGAGAAACTGATTCCGCTCATGAAACGGAAAAACATCACCATACTGATGGTTTCACCACTGATTATAGAGCAATTCCGCAACAACGTGAAAATGGTGGATGACCTCACCCAAGCCGGTATCAAGATATACTTCATGCCGGAAGCACAGGAGTGGGACGGCGAATCGGAAATAGACAGCAAGAAACTCCGCCACATGGAGATTGAAGACCTTCTGCCACGCGACGAGATTGCCGTGGACATGCAATCGGTGGAGGAACAACTGAAGGGAAAGACCATACTCATCACAGGATCGGCAGGGAGCATCGGACACGAAATGGTGTGCCAGATTGCCAAGTTCGCACCATCGGAAATGATACTCATTGACCAGGCTGAAACGCCACAGCATGACCTGCGCCTGTTCATGAGAAAGAACCATCCGGAGGTGCACAGCGAAACCATAGTGGCCAGTATCTGCAATGCCAGTCACATGGAAGCAGTGTTCAGCCATTTCCGACCGGACTACGTATTCCACGCGGCAGCCTATAAACATGTGCCCATGATGGAAGACAATCCCGGGGAGGCCGTCATGAACAACATTGAAGGCACCCGTATCATTGCCGACCTGTCTGTGAAATACCGTGTGGCCAAGTTCGTCATGATTTCCACAGACAAAGCGGTCAACCCCACCAATGTCATGGGATGTTCTAAGCGCATCTGTGAACTTTATGTGCAGAGCCTTGACACAGCCATAAAGAATGGTACAGTAGAAGGTTGCACGCAGTTTGTCACCACCCGATTCGGCAACGTGCTCGGCTCCAACGGCTCGGTGATTCCGCTTTTCAAGGAACAGATCAGAACGGGTGGTCCGGTAACGGTTACCCATCCCGACATCATACGCTATTTCATGCTCATACCTGAGGCCTGCAAACTGGTACTTGAAGCGGCGACCAAAGGGAACGGCGGAGAGATTTTCGTCTTCGACATGGGTAAACCGGTACGTATAGCCGACCTGGCACAACGCATGATCATGCTCAGCGGTGCCATAGACGTGAAAATACAATATACCGGCCTTCGGCATGGGGAAAAGCTCTACGAGGAAGTTCTTAATGCAGAAGAAATCACGAAGCCGTCCTTCCATGAAAAAATCCGCATAGCCAATGTGCGGCAGTGCGCATACAATGAAGTAAAGCGCGATATAAGTGACCTTGTCATCATCAGCCAACAATTCAATGACATGGCCACCGTGAAGAAAATGAAGCAGATTGTACCGGAATACAAGAGCAACAACTCCGTTTACAGTCAGCTGGACAAGGCATAAACCGTCAAGACAGCGACACGACTTCTTCAACCTGACGGACATGAATCCGGCTACACTCAAGAACAAATCATGGACAATTTTGCAGCAATAGATTTCGAGACGGCCAACCAATGCCGTTCAAGCGTGTGCAGCGTTGGGATAGTCATCGTGCGCAACAGTGAAATCACAGACAAGTTCTACAGCCTCATATATCCACGGCCAGACTTCTTCAGCTACTGGACCACACAGGTACATGGCCTGACCATGGAAGATGTGGAAGATGCCCTGCCATTTCCAGACGTGTGGGAAAAAATCGCCCCGAAAATAGAAGGGCTTCCACTGGTCGCCCACAACAGTGTCTTCGATGAAGGATGTCTGAAAGCCGTATTCGAGGCCTACAAGATGGACTACCCAGACTATCAGTTTTTCTGCACATGCCGCGCTTCACGCCGACTGCTCCCCCATCTTGGCAACCATCAGCTACACACGGTGGCTGCAGAATGTGGCTATGTGCTGGAAAACCATCACCACGCGCTGGCAGATGCCGAAGCATGTGCACAGATAGCACTCAGCCTACTGTGAGACCCATCGGGAACCATTGTTTTTCCCGTTAGCCCCACTTGACGTAAAATTCAGAATTTCCTGAATCTCAACCGCAGTGTCTCCGATTTCAGCTGCATGCTTCCGCCTTTGAGTGTCTCCACCTCAAACGGAGAGTCAAGCCCGTTGATTCCGAAAGGACGCAACAAGGTGGTATCAGTCAGAGGCCTGTCTCCCCCTCTATCCTCATCTTCATGCCAATAATTATGGTATGGTTCCGATAGCTGCAGTTCCTTTCCCTTCAGGCTGAAGCGCAGATAATAATTGGCTGAAGGTGTATCATAGTCTTTCATGTTGATGAGCCGGTACTGTACTCCCCAGAAGAGACGCTGTCCAGACAAATCAAGCACGCCGCCCGTTGCCAACGTATCAATCCTTTCCAAATGCCAGAAACCGTCAAAATCGCCATTTCCACTGGTTTCCACATCACAACCGACAAGAACAAGTGCCAAGGCAACAGTCATGACGATACGCTTTCCTATTCCGCTGAATTTCATTTTCCTTTCCTCTTTTTTTCTCCAATGATTCCGCTTTTGGCCACAGTGAGCTGCATGCCATAATTATGGCCCAGAATATAGCCGAAATCAGCTCCTAAGGCTGCTCCTGCCTTCCATCCTCCCGGAAACCTGTAGTTGCCCTGCAGCATAAGGCTCACATTGTGGTGTTTCCGCGTATATGGATTGTCATAGGTTCCCCATCCGGCCTGCCAGGTAGCCATCATCCGATAGTCCAGTCTGCTTGTCGGCTGTCCGCACAGTCCCAGATGGAAAGCCACGAACCTGTTGTTATCCACATTGATTGTCCCGTCACCGTTATACAGCGGCGACCTGTAAAGCGGATTGCCCATCACCTGTCCCCAGTGCTGGTATCCAGGATATATGGAATGATTGTAATAGTTGTCTGTTCCGGCAATATGGTCGGGGATATTCACAGTCCGGTCATGATTGTAAGGGCCACTCTGGTATTTAGTGTAGATATATTCAAGCACAATCCCTTTAATCCATGAACCATACCTGAACGACAATTCCGCACCGAGCATCATATCCTTGAGCACATACATGAAATAGCGGTTGTCTTTCCTCACATTGAACTCCTCTCCTTTTCCATAACCGTTGTAGTCGAGCAAGAACATCTGTGAATGGTCTTCAAAGAAATGGTCGCCATAGACCGACCATGACCAGGTGTCCGACTCATGATTGAGCCTGAAGACCCAGCTTCCCAGATGGTTACCTTCCACATTGCCATAGAGCCCCTCACCGGGATCAGACCCACCGGGCAAGAATGCGTTCAGGAAATCCTTGAACCCTGTGCCCGTCGGCACTTTCACGAGTTCGCCGTCTAACATTCTGTAAGGCGTTCCACCGAAAAGGCAGGCCATTTCCAGTCCTAATTCCAGTGACCATGGGCTGAACACATCCTCATTGCCTATCTTCAGATAACCTGCCTTGCTGTGATAGAGCACATGGTCAGCATATTTGGTCTGCTGCCGCGTCACTTCATGCTGCCAATTATCATCGGTCATCATGCCGTATGCCACATGGCCTTTCAGGTGAAGCCAGCCATTGGCGAATGGCAGACACCAGTAGTCAGGCAATGCGAGACGGACCTGCGGCACGGGCCTTGCATTGATACCCAAGGTCTGTGAACCACTGCTCAGAAGACTGTTCTTCAGTTCCATAGGCTGCTGCTTGCTTCCCACCGTAAGCACACCATGAAGCCACCTCACCTCGGCATAGGCCTGTTGCACCACGATATCGCTGGTATAATTACAAGGCAGGGCGATGTCCACCCCATAGCCTATGCCCCACCGGCTGGCAGAGTCATTGGACAGCGGTCTGATAAGCGCACCACGTAGATAGCCGTTCGTCCCCTCCAGCGAACTAAGCCCATAGCGGTTGGCGTTGAGCCACAACGGTGTCACGCCATCAGCTACAGAAGCCTGGAGTTCGGCCTCATAGTGCAGGCCCTCTGCAATATTCTTTTTCCGTGAATGCTGTCCATTATCCCCGTCCTGTGCGGATGCCGATAATACGAAAGCAAAGACGATGGACAGCAGGGTCGGTTTTAGCATTTGTATCATCTTGTATGTATTACATAACGCCACCGTTATCTATTTATTGCCTGTCCTGCTGTTTTTCTTTGTATGGATGTCCGCTGCACCTGCCTTCCGCGTACCGCGCTTCCCACCGTTTCCCACCGCCACGGTTTTTCCGTACACACATATAGGGAATTTCCCACCACCATTTAGGGAAAATCCTTTTCATGCCTGCCCGTCAATCCCTAACTTTGCAGCAGAGATAAGAAAAAAAAGTCAAACCCTTTAACACATACGACTATGAAGAAGTTTATATTTGCCTTGACAACACTGTTCACAATGACAGTTTCGGCACAAGCAATGAGCTACGAGCAGGCACGCCAACAGGCTCTGTTCCTCACCGACAAGATGGCGTATGAACTGAACCTGACCGATGCACAATACGAAGCAGCCTATGAGATCAATCTCGACTATCTGATGGGCATAACAACTTACGATGACCTCTACGGTACATACTGGAGGCAACGCAACCTGGACCTGAGCTACATATTGCTCGACTGGCAGTACCGTGCATTTGTCGATGCCACCTACTTCTACCGCCCCATCTACTGGCAGGCTGGCTACTGGCACTTCGCCATATACGCACGCTATCCGCACCGTGACTATTATTTCTTCGGATGCCCCCACTTCTATACCGTGTATCGTGGCGGACACTCGTGGAGAGTAAACGGCGGACACTCATGGTATCATGGACGCTCCATCGCACCCAGCCATGGTCCCAGAAGAAAGCATGAAGGCATGCGCGACCACTTTGAGCGCGGGAACTACGGACAAGGCACAAAAGGACTGGGCACCACCCGCTCTTTCGGAAACGCACAGCCGGGAAACAGCAGCCGTCCCTCCAACAATCCGGCCAGCCGTCCCTCCAACGGACAGGGCAACAAAGGATTCGGCAACAGCCTGAACTCCTCCAGCCGTCCGGTAGAGAACAACGCCAAGACCGGTTCAACTGAAAGGACCAACGGCAGCAACGTGGGATTCGGCAACCGCCAGAGCAGCACCAGGGCCACTGCAACGAAAACGCCCAGCGAGAACAGCGTGAGAAACAGGTTCATAGGCTCAGACGACAAGGCCAGCGGACAGCGCATTACGCCCAACAACACGTTCACGCCCAGCCGCTCATTGGGCACACCGGGAAAGTCGGTCAGCACTCCCAGCCGTTCTGTAAGCACTCCGAACCGCTCAGTGACTACACCCAGCCGCTCGGTGAATGCCCCCAGCCGTTCGGTCAGCTCCTCCAGCAGAAGTTCTTCTGTAGGCAGCAGCCGCTCATCAGTCAGCAGGTCGTCCGGCAGTTCCGCATCCAGCCGCTCCACATCATCCGGCAGCAAATCGTTTGGCGGCCGCCGCTAAGGACAACATACAAGGACATAGACATAGACTGTAAAGCAACAACTGAAGATTGCCTCAATTTGGAATTACATTAAATGAAAGTCCTATAAGGTAGAAAGAACGTCCGGGACTGCCAGCGTCCATGTGAGATGGATGAAGCAAATCCCTTCCCGGACAGAAGTTGAAGGATAACAACATTAGTGAGTAATAAAAATCGAAAGAGGTGCGGGTACTACAACTGTAGTATCCGCACCTCAGCATTTCCCATCTTCGGTATCTCGTGAGGGGGCTTCCCGTAATACACGCTTTGTATCACCTTATTTATGATGCCGTGCCCCACGGCCAATACCGTTTTCCCGTCATAGCCGCTCCGCAGCATCCTCAGGAACTGTCTGGCGCGCTCCTTCATCTGGCCCATGGTTTCCACATCGTCAGGCCACACCTCCTTCTGTATGTCGGGTATGAACCTGCCTGTGAACCCGCCCCAGTCACGCTCGCGCAGCAACGGCGTGGTGATGACCTGTGCGCCATGGCGGCCGGCGATGACCGCACACGTGTCGAAAGCCCTTTTCAGGTCACTGGACATGAAGACGTCTATTTTCTCCCGCTCCAGCTGGCATGCAAGCTGTCTGGCCTGTTCCAGTCCCTTTTCGTCCAGTTCTCCCTGTGTCTGTCCCTGCAGCACCTGGTTCCGGTTGTCCACGGTCTGTCCGTGGCGCACGAGCATCAGCGTAGTCATGATTCCGGCGGATAAAGATTAATGAAAGTAGCCCTGCATGTTCATCTCGCAGGCTGTGAAGTAGCGGTACTTCTCCTCGTCCATGGGATAGTCCCAGCATCCAAGCTGGTGGAAGATTTCCCCGCCGAATCCGTGCTTGAACGTGTACAGCCCGTGCATGGGGTGCGAGGGATTGGGGTTGGGCGCTATGCCGAACATGTCGTATTCAAGGCATCCACACGCCTTTGCCATCCTGATGGCTTCCCACTGCAGCGCATAGGTTGACATGACATTGCGCATCTGCGAGGACGATGCCCCGTAGAGATAGGTGGCCCTGTGGGCGGAAAGGACGAGGAACATGGCCGACAGCGGCATGCCGTCGTAACTGGCTATGAGCAGCCTCACGCTCACGTCATCGTCCACCCCCTCCATCCTGGATGCGAACATGTTGCGGAAATAGACCATTTCGTTCAGGTGCAGCCCGTTGCGCATGGCCGTTTCCCTGTACAGCTCATACCAGATGTCCAGCCCCTCTATGCCCACGGTCTTCACCTCCACGCCTTTTCTCATGGCCAGCCTGATGTTGTAGCGGGTCTTCGGCTTCATGTGGCCGAGAATGTCCTGCTCGTCCCTGGTCAGGTCGAGCACGATGGTGTTGGCGGGCAGGATATTGGTATTGGCCTTCCGCAGATTCCTGCATTGCGTGCCGAAGTTCAATTTCAGCTCCTGGGATTCCTTTCCGGGCAGCCCTTTCCAGTTGCCCTCTTCGTCATAGTCTTCCGGTCTGCACCAATGCGACTGCCAGTTCAGGTCATAGCGCAGGGCGATGCAGTGGTCGGGCAGATACGGGCGGAGCGACTCCGACAGCTCTTCCAGAAACAGTCCCTGGAACTCCTCTGACGGCTCTATCTCCGGGCCGTACGGAATGTAGGCCACATAGTCCCGGGCATTGAGATACTGGAAAAACATGATGAAATCTGCATGGGTGTAGGAGTAGCCTCCCACATTGGCGTAGATGTCGCTGTTGCGCACGGCAAACTCGAAGGCGCAGGAACTGAGTCCCAGCCGCTCTTTCACCTTCGACCAGAACGATGTCTGCTGCACTATAGGCGTGCTGTATGCGTCAACAATTTCCTTGGGCTCAATCTTTAGATACATGTCTGCAAGTCTTGTGGTTTTCCCGGGCATAGGCAAATGCCTGGCGGCCTTGTGCGGAAAACGGATGCAAAGGTAGCCAATATAATCCGCCTGGGCAAAGGTTCCGGGGAAATGCACGTTAAATAAACAAAAAACCAGTTCCACATGGCCTGTTTTCCCCCACCGGGCCATGAAAAGCGCAGAAGTGCGGCCAGATGCTTCCACGAACAAGACCGGAAACAGCCTGGCCAAAACAGAACAACCGGGAGCACAGGGCTTGCGGTAAAGCCGGAAACAGTGAACAGAAAAGTTCCGGAAAGCGAAGTGAAAAGTTCCCGACTGTCAACCGGAATCTCTATTTCACGCCGTGAACACTATATTCCACGACGTGAACACTATATTTCACGACGTGAACACTATATTTCACGCCGTGAACTACAGATTGCACTTCAGGCTTGGGAAGATTATACCTGGCTGTTCCGGACTTTCCTGTTCACTGTTTCCGGATTTGTCTTTCCACCCGTCCCCTGCGGACATTACACCCCTTTTGCGGGGCATCCTGAGAATTGACGTTAAATAAACAAAAAACACCATTGGAATGCCCGTTTTCACACGGGAAAGTCTTAATTTTGCATTGTTTCAGTCGCATTCGCGCACAAGTACATACCATTATCCCGTTTTTTGACATGAAAATCTTACAAAGCACATTGTTCCGCGCCCTCTGCGCCATCATTGTAGGTATTCTCCTCATCAGATACCGGGAACAGACCATGACCTGGATAACCATAGCCATAGGGCTGCTGTTCTTCGTGTCCGGCGGAACAGCCTGCATAGCCTATCTTCTGGCACGCCGCCATAAGGACGACCCGCAGGTGTTCGATGCCGAGGGCAGGCAGCTGTCGGGCTTCAGGCCCTCGTTTCCCATCGTGGGCATAGGCAGCATGCTGCTCGGCCTGATTCTCTCGGTCATGCCCGACACGTTCATCGCCTGGCTCATGTACTTCCTTGCCGCCATCCTGATCATGGGCGCCATCAGCCAGTTCATCGCGCTTGCCGCGGCGGCCAGGTACGCACGCATAGGACTCTTCTTCTGGACCATGCCGTCGCTCATTCTCCTGGTGGCCCTCATCGCCATCATCAGGCCGTCGGCCATAGCCTCGGCACCACTGTTCGTCATCGGGTGGTGCATGCTGCTCTACGGCGTGGTGGAGTGCATCAACGCCATCAAGATATACCGCGCCCGCCGACAGGCAGAGAAGGCGGCTCTCGTCAGCCAGGAACAACTGCCTTCGGAATAGTGTCCCCGGCCTTGCATACCCGGGTTGCTTCGTCCGCCCAGCATGCCGCTCCGGAGGACAAGGCAACCCGCTTTTCCTGATATCCAGGACTCAAACAAGAAACACAGATAACCTATAGTCATGACAAGAAATAGACAGACATTCTTCATCCTGTACCTGCTGGCTGCAATGGCCTCATGGGCACAGGCACCCGAGGGGACAGGCACTTACTACCAGTCTGCCGACGGGAAAAAGGGAAAGGCACTGAAAACCGCGCTGTTCGGCATCATCCAGTCGCCAAACGTGAGCAGCTACAAGCAGCTCTGGGAATGCTATAAGGAAACCGACCTCAAGCCCAACGGGAAGATATGGGACATGTACTCGAACATGACCGACTACGACCCCGACAATGACCGGGCCGGAAGCTACAGCAAGGAGGGCGACGTGTTCAACCGTGAGCATTCCTTCCCGAAAAGCTGGTTCAGCGAGGCCTCGCCCATGTATTCCGACCTTTTCCATGTCGTCCCCACCGACGGCTATGTCAACGGACGACGAAGCAACTATCCCTTTGGCGAGACCAACGGGGAGAGCTACAGCTCGAACGGAGGATTCAGCAAAGTGGGGAAATGCACCGTCAGCGGATATTCCGGCACCGTATTCGAGCCGAACGACGAATACAAAGGCGACTTTGCACGTATCTACTTCTACATGGCCACCTGCTATGAAGACCGGATAGGCAGCTGGTCCAGCGACATGCTGTCCGGCGACAGCTATACGGCCTATGCCCAATGGGCGCTGGACATGCTGCTGAGGTGGGCGGCGGAAGACCCTGTCAGCCAGAAAGAAAAGGACAGGAACAATGCCGTATATGGCATACAGGGCAACAGGAACCCGTATGTGGACTATCCCGGACTGGAACAGTATGTATGGGGCACAATGACCGACAAGGCCTTCTCCTATGACAACTATGCCGGAGTCATTGACGGTCCTGACCCCGATCCTGACCCAGAACCCGAACCAGAACCAGACCCGCAGCCTGGACCCATTGACGGGGAACAGACCTACACGAAGGTGATGGACACCAATGGCATAGAGACAGGAAGCGGCTACCTCATCGTTTACGAGAACACCGATGCAACAAGCGGCTACGCTTTGGGCGGACTGCTCGAGAACGGGAAAGCGCACTCGGCAGTGAGCGTGACTATAGCAGACGGCACCATTGTCACTTCCGTCAACGACACGGCACTGCCCCACGACCTGCTGCTGGGCGGTACACCCGATGCCTACACCTTCTATGACACCTGTACCGATGCCTATCTGTCACTGCCCTCAAGCGACAACTGTCTCAAACAGTCAGAAGAGGTACAGGGAACAACCGAGCAATGGACACTGAACGTGAGCAATGGCACGGCAACCCTGAAGAACAACAACTACACGAACCGGGAAATCAGATACAACACAGGATCCCCACGTTTTGCCTGCTACACATCAGGGTCGCAGTCGGCAGTGAGCCTGTACAAGCGCAACAGCTCAACGGGCATAGCATCCGTGCAGGACACGACAGACAACGACGTCAACGTATATACAGTATATGGTACGTGCGTGCGCAGGAACGTACCGGCATCTACCTGCACCGACGGGCTGAAGAAAGGCATATACATAGTAAAGGGCCACAAGATAGCCGTCAGATAAAAAGACGGCTATCGGCTCCCCCGCCATAAGACATTGTCCATGAAACGGATTCTCATCACACTGGCCGTGGGCGCGGCAGTGCTGTCATGTGCCACGCCTACACAACAGACCCGCCTGGACAAGGCCACCAAGAAACACCTGACGGCACAGAGCGTCAGGAAACGCATAGACAGCAGACACTTCACCGTGGACGTGGCTACCGTCAGCCCGAAAGGTGCTCCTCTGCACCACCTCAGCGGCGGACACACGCTGCACGTTTCCGGCGACTCCCTCTATTCCCACCTACCCTACATAGGGCGCGTCTTTTCCGCACCCTATGGCGGTGGCAAAGGACTTGACTTCGATGCCACAATCAGCGAGTACAGGCAGTCGAGACACAACGACAGCTGCACACGCATCGACATCTACTGCAAGAACGAAGAGGACAGCTACCATTTCCTGCTATGGATCTTTGACAACGGCACTGCAACCATAGACGTGAATGCACAGAACAGGGACACCATAGGCTTTGGCGGGCAACTGGCTGACAGGTGAAAAAGACACTACAGGAACGGCAGGGAGAAATGAAGCCTGGGACTACCTGATGTTACAATCTGTAAGGCAGCAACACCGGACAGGGGCTTTTTCCAGCACACAGCAACATAGAAAGTGTAAGCAGAAACAGCATTTTACGGATAGTTTCGAATTGAAAGCCCATTCTGGATTACAATCAGGAAAAGGGCAAAAAAAACATCTGAAATAACGTTAAAAAAAAGAACAACTTACAGATTAAAATATTATCTTTGTACCAGAAGGCGGACGGACTGCAGCCTCAAAGGCATCAGGACCGGAAGCCGACAACAAAATACAATGCACTCTCTCTTATAACATACACTACATTTTTGACGAACTACTTTTTCTGACTACAGAACAACCAGAATCCGGAACACTTCGAGAGAAGCGTTCCGGTTTTCGTATCACGTTAAATATCATTAAAAAAAGCACCGGCTTATCACGGATTTTTCTCTCTCACCTGTCATAAATATAAACGTGGGAAGACCATAACCACTCCCCCGCCGCGGAAAGAGACATTAATCACCTAAATACAACAATCCCAGACATGAACAAGACAACACTGATTGCAACCGCCTTCCTGCTTGTGGGCACACTTGCCACTACAGCGAAGACCGCAACACCACCCAGCAGCGAAAACGCTGCGCAGAACACGGTGTTTTCAGACAATCCCCTGCCCGCCTGGGCCTTTGGAGGCTTCCAGCGGCCCGAAGGGGTCAATCCTCTCATCCAGCCCCTAAGCAACACAGCCTTCAACTGCCCCATGCGAAAGAAGGAAGTGAACTGGGAACTTGCCGACACCTTTAACCCGGCTGCCGTAGTGAAAGACGGTAGAGTGAACATTCTTTACAGGGCAGAGGACAATCCTTCAGCAGGTATCGGCGGACGCACCTCGCGCATAGGCCGGGTGGAGAGCCTGGACGGCATTCACATCAGCCGCCGCCACACCAAACCCGTGATGTATCCGGACAACACACCCGTCTCCAAGGAATATGAATGGGACGGCGGATGCGAAGACCCGCGCGTGGTATGTGCCATAGTAAAGGGCAAGCCTCTCTACATCATGACCTACACCTCATGGAACAAGAAATGCCCTCGACTCGCCATTGCCACATCCCGCGACCTCGTAAAGTGGAAAAAACACGGCCCGGCCTTCCTCAAAGCCTATGACGGGAAATTCAAGGACCTGGCCTGCAAGTCGGGTTCCATTGTAACTGAAGTCATCAACGGACAGCAAGTAGCCACAAAGGTCAACATCGGCGGACAGATGAAATATCTCATGTACTGGGGAGAACAGTGGGTTTGTGCCGCTGTTTCCGATGACCTCATCAACTGGGAACCTTGCGTTGACTCCAATAGGGAACTCAACTACATCGCCAAGCCTCGCCCCGGCTATTTCGACAGCATGCTGACAGAATGTGGCCCTCCTGCCATAAAGACCGAACACGGCATTGTCCTCCTCTACAACGGCAAGAACTCGCCCGATCCAGTCGGCGACAGCCGATATCCGTCCAACACCTATGCCGCAGGACAGATGCTCTTCTCTTCCAGCAACCCCCTGCAGCTTCAGGACCGTCTCGACCTTCCCTTCTTCCGCCCCATGACACCATTTGAGAAAAGCGGACAGTATGCAGCCGGTACTGTATTCATAGAGGGTCTTGTCTATCATCAGGACAAGTGGTTCCTTTACTATGGCTGCGCCGACTCCATGGTTGGTGTTGCCGTATTCGACCCCTCACAACCCAGTCATCAGGGCGACCCCGTCAACCTGCCGAAAGAACCATAAAGACAAGGTCCGGCCACATATATATCCCATAAGGGAATCGGCCACTCGCCATATTAAATAAAAGCGAGTCCAGTCTCTGGAATACCAGAAGCAGGACTCGCTTTTGCATGATACAACGGATGGCAATCGCCGACAAGCGATGGGAAAGTGTTCCCGCCACCCTTCATCATCTTCCGGAAACATCGGGCATTTCAATGGGTGGCATTCTCCTGCACGATGCGGTCGAGCGTAGTGAAAAGCAGTTCACCCGTGAGATTGTCACCAACAAGTCTGCCCTGCGGGTCAATCAGCATGACGCGCGGGATGGTACGCACACCATAATCCTTGAGGATATCCGTATAGTCACCGCTGCGTTCCTCCGGCCACGCCTTGGCAGCAAGCTGGAGCCATGGCAATTCCAATCGCTGAAGCGCATCAGTAAAATCAACTGCATGTTCATCGCAGTTGACACCAACAAACTTTATACCTTGCTGTGCATATCGGCTATAGGCCTCCTTGAGCCGGGGCATCTCGCGCATACAGGGTCCACACCAACTGGCCCAGAAATCGAGTAATACATATTGACCACGCAAGGAAGCAAGAGAAACAGGTGTACCATCTGAGGCAGGAAGAAGGAAATCAGGCATGTCCCTGCCATAGTCCTGGCAAGGTTCAAGGCCAAGCGCACGCTTCACACGCAGTGTGGTGGATTGCTGATAAAGAGGATTTCCACTCCACTCCTGATATTTCTGCACCCAGTAATCTGCAAGTCTATATTCTGCAGTATTGACAAGCAACACACAAACATAGCTATGGGCTATCCACGCTGCACGCAGGGAATCGTTCCGGGCTATCTCTGGCAGGAGTTCCTTGGCATATTCTGCCAAAAGCGTGTTGGAACCATAGGCGTGCTTGCAAAGTTCCATGGCTATCGCCGGGGCACAAAGCGGAAAGGCTTTGGTCACAGCGCGGCTTCCCTGTACAAACGCATTGTGCTGAGAGGTGTCAGGCAACAGATACGTGACAAGCTGATAAGTTTCCTTCAAGGCATGAAGAAGTACAGAAGGAGCAGTTTCCATAGACTTCCATACGGCTTCTGGAGATCCGGCAGCACGGCCTTCCTGATATGCAGCAAAGATAGCCGTAGAGAAAAGGTATCTGTTAAGCGACAACGTATCCATGCTGTGGGCGAAAGCAGCATAATGTTCCAGGATGTATTGGAAGGGAGAATCGCCTGGTTCAAGCTGATGGCGCGTAATGGTCTGGAATGTAGTCCGGGACGTGGCTTCCTCTTGGGGTAACGACCTGATCCAATCGGCAAGAGGTTCTACGGCCGGAAGATTGTTCTCCTGGAGCAAAGCCATATACTCCTGAAGTTCGGTAGAGGACAACTTTTTCCGGACATACCTTCGGGAAAGCTCTGCCAACCGACCAGAAGCAGCCCGGGGACACTGACGGGCAATCTGGAGAAGGGCATCGGCATTCTTGGCTCCTACAGCCTTGGTAAGGACCTGCCCTTCCGTATCAAGGAAAATCAGTGTGGGATAAGAACTGACACCATGAGTTCGGGCAAAAGGTCTGCCTTCTGGACTTTCAGCATCGACCTTGACACAGATAAAATTACGATTGAAATAGCTGGCTACGGCTGTGTCCTGAAACGTAGTGGCAGCCATGTGCCTACAGGGACCACACCACTTGGTATAGACATCTGCAAAAATGGGCTTCCCAGTTGCAGTCTGCAACTGAAGGGCTTCGCTTAGCGTAGGCACGAAACGTATTCCCTGAAGGGTGTCTTGCTGTACAGTAGCCTCACCACATGGGCAAAGTACGAACAGAAACGAAAATAAGAATAAAAAAAACTGTTTCATTGCTGGATAGAGTTAAAACGAATTAAGGAGGATGCAGAGGCTTGCTCCATAGGTTAAGGAATCGCTGACAATACAATCAAGACGGAATGAGCGTTTGGAGAAGCTGCAGTAATTCCTCTGCACGCAGCCCGGTAGCAAGAATACGCCCAGAAGGATCAATCAGAACAGTGTGCGGAATGGTAGTGACGCAATAGTCAGATGCGACATCGCTCCCTGCAGCTGTAAGCTGTGTCCAGGACATGGTTTCCTGTTCAAGTGCCTTGTGCCATGCTGCTGGTTTTTCATCAATTGATATGCTCACCATCTGCAATCCTTTTTCATGATAGCGCTCCCAGATATCCTTGAATCGGGGAATCTCCTTACGGCAAGGACCACACCAGCTTGCCCAGAAATCAATCAGTAGATATTGGCCCCTGAAAACGGACAGCTCTATGGTTTTTCCTTCAGAATCAGCAAGACTGAAAGTGGGTGCCATGCTCCCTTCGGTAACCTGTTCTTTACGGGAAATATTCTGCATCATGGTATTGTACTCGCTATATTGTCCAAAAGCGGGTTCAAGTAACTGTGCCCAATATTTAAGCGATTGAGGAGAAGCAAAATCCGTCCAAAGTGCAGCACGGAAGAACGCGGCCCATGATGTAGGGTGTTGTGCAATCCACGTACCAACAGCCTGTTCGTCAGGCAAAGCAGTCGCTTCACGGAAATCTGCGTCCAGCACACTGCCATAGATGGTTCCACGAAGCCTGCTTGCCTGTTCGTCAGGAACAGGTTCCACTCGCAGATAAGCTTCAATGCGGCCTGGTTCTGCCATAAACTGCAGAGGAGAATAGACATTTTTGATACCTATATAATAGAGCGTAGGATGGAGGAATGTACGGAGGAAACAGAACTGGCGATTGACGATTGGTATGGAATCGCAGAGATGGAGCTGCCCATCAGGTGCAAGTTCATAAAGCTGCGCCATGCCATCAGTATAGTTCTCCACAAAGCCCTGTAACCGGAAAGTCCGGTCGGCATCCGATTGATCCTGAAACGAGTGCTGACGCAATCGCCACGTTTCAAGAGCAGAGAAATAAGGATTGGTTCTGGATGGAGGGGGAAAGAAAGGCCATATTTCGTCAACATCTTCCCTGTCAAGCAGGGGTTGTACCAGCGTGTAATAGGCTGTAGCCCATACGGCAACGTCTTCCGAGGCATGTCGCTTGAGCCATTCTATACCCCATCGCTTCTGCAGAGGCTGGAAGTCAGTGCCTTCCATAAGAAGCATTATATCGTCCATGAGACGGTGGTCACGCCCTGCATTGATTTGTTCAGCACACAGAGCATATTGTGCTTGATAGCCGCTTATGGATATATCCTCGTCCTTACTGAAAAAGAATGCAATGGAACCTTTTGCACCAGTAACGCGGAATAATGTAGCGTGAGCGCATGATGGAATCTGGAAGGTAAAAACGCCAGAAGAATCAACGCGTGTACTATCGGTCTTGAGCGAGAGTTTCCACTTGTGTTCTACCATTCCTTGCGGTGATGTCCACAAATAGACCATGGAACCAGCCGGTAAACCTTGTACCTGTCCACGGACATTAAAAGCATGAGCAGGAATAACCGAAAGGAAGACCAAATTTAAAATGAATGAACGTATTGCCATGAAAAAGGTTATTGAGAATTGCGATGAAATCGGTGCCCACTACTCAAGACAAGGTAATCCGCGTAACATGTCGTCAAATGAAGACAGCAGGAAGAAGTTTCCGTTGCCCTGTTCATAGGTAATGGTCTGCCAGTCTCCATTGCTGCAAGATATACTGGTGATATAACCTTCCTCATCATAAATGTATTTTGTGGTTAATGTTTCTCCGTCCTGGCCTTTAACGGTAACCTCACAAGGCATATGTCCGATCCATTTTACAGTTGTGGTCTGCCCATCCTGCTGCAGGCTATTATAACTGATAGACTGCAATTGTTCATCTGATGAATAGTCTAACTGTTCCTGACCGGCCAACTGCCAGTCGCCGTCAGCATACTCATAATGATCTACCGTCTGCAAAAAGTCATCAACATAATTGTACATGAGTTTGGTTAGCGGTTCTGGAGTGCGCGCAATAATCATTTTCCCTGCAGCATCATATTCATATAGCGTCCGGAGCATGTTTTTCTGTTCATAATGGTAATCATAGACATCTGTATCCTTTTTCCCATAAATGATTTCCGTTACTTCTGTAACACGATGTGCTCCTGCAAGAGACACGTTCTTCTGATAAAGGGTCTGTATGCTCATCGGAATATCCTCAGGAGCCAAACCTGTAGTCTCGTCCGGTGGAAGCTGAGACACATAATCAGAAACATTAAAGTTGACCACAGACTGTCCATAACTTACTCTAAGCACAGCCTTCTTCTGGCCGGAAGGACCGCTTACATGAGCAGAATCAATTTTATCCTGCGTATAGTAAAACACCATGCGATAGTCTCCCCAATGAGCATTATGGCCTTCAATGGAAGTAATCCGTCGCTCAACGACCTGCGGTTCCATAACAGATTCGTCATCGTCACAGGAACACAGTGCCAAACATAAGCACACAGGAAACAATGGCAATAAAAACCTGATTCTCATTTTCTTTATTTTATTCATCTCAATTATTATTCTCTTTCGTTTCAGTCGCCTTGTTCACACCATCCTAGAATGCGTCCAAAACCTCCATATACTTCTTCTGATTCCTTGCACATAAGTCCGGTTCCCAATCCCTGCTGGGCAAAACAACGCAACTTGCCTTCCTTGGATGAAGGATTGTATGTAGTTATGACAACAAGCCAGTTATAAAGGTCTCCGTTCGATCTATAATATGGGCCAAATCCGGGATACAGATCCTGCGGATAATAGAAATGCACACTCCCTGACCTGCTTTTCCAAATACGCATGGAAGTGATTTCTTCATTTTCCGGCAACTCATAAGCCAGTTTATTTATTTCCGGGCTCAACACATTGACAGAATATATTTTGTCTTTAGTAGCATAAAAAAGAATATTCTGATCTGCCATACCAGGTATAAAGCAACGTGCCTGGTCTATATCTGTTGCAGAAGAAAGATTTGTGGGAACGCTGACTGCTACATTGTTCGTCCCGTCATCGGCAACACAGTTCAAACGATAGAGTTCATATCGGTGAGCCGGGTCTGTATTATCTTTAACCACAGCATAAATCATACGATTCAGAGCCTCACCCATATAAATACATTCCTTATGCTTACCAATGTTGTTGGGATTGAACTTTCCTGATCCGTCTTTTACGGGTACTATATAGTCGTTACTGCTCACCTGCAGGAAACGGCCGTTGGAAGCATCAAATATATAGCCAATGATGCTGTTCTGTCCCATCTGCGTCTCAAGTGTCCCTATTGCAGTGGCATTATAATCCGGCTGGTCTCCTGCCATGTAAAGATAGTATCCCCATGATTTATTGCCTTGTGCCGTACTACGGCTATATACCTTTCCATTCATAAGCATGTGTTCCTGACGAGTAACATTACTATAGGAAAGATATGTGGAAAGGAACTTCTCCGTCTGAGGATCCACTGAAAAAAGTTCCTTCTCACTGTCCACCGGCTGGAATGTCTGCGGATCAAGCCTGAAAAGAGACTGGTCGGTTGCCACCGTCAAATACCTTTTATAAAAACTGTAAGGCGGATTCTGCATGACAACGACCTTCCCGTCTATGACATTTCCTGTCATAGAACTACAGATATTCTCATAGCGTACATCCATGGCACGGTCATAATATTGCCAGTTTGTACTGAAGTTATAGCATCGTATGAGAGAAAGGTCAGAATGCCTTCCATCATCCTTGGTATCGGCAACCACGATGCCAGAGGCAAAGGTGCCTGTTATCTGAAGTTGCCAGGTATGATAGTTGATAATACCGGATGTCTTGTCGGTTACAGTGAGCATAATGGTATAGGTATCGGGTGATGCCGGCAGATGAATAATATCATCAAACACCATTTCATGACCAATTTCCTCTCTGAGATCTGTTCCTATAAGCTCCCATTTAAAAGCCAGGTCTGCATCCGGGAGACCTTCACGATAAACAAGCGGAGCAATGCGCAGACGACTATACTGTACGATAGTATATGATTCGGGACCTTTGTTCAAGTCGATGACTATCGGCGTGCGCATGCTGAATTGCTCATTAGACTCGTCTTCTATGCATGATGTGGCAAGCAGACCGATAAAGCATAATGAAAGATAGATATGCAGTTTCATGATTCCATGTATTTGAACTGTTGAAAAATCAGGGCATCGTCACAGGTTGTCCGGCCATGACTCCATCGTCATGGGTCAGCGGATCATTGGGATGCTGTTCGTTGTATTCGGCCAGTTTTTTTACCACAAGCCGTTTGTATGCCAGAATGTCATAATATCCCATCCACCAGGTCTCCCGGTCGGCATTGGTTGGATCATAAGGAAGGGACGACAATCCTGTCCACTCCATGATCATTGTCCACCACCGGGTGGAATATTCACCGAAAAAGTCCTTCAGCCATGTATCCCAGTTGGTTGGCTTAATGATTTTTGCCGTAAAAGATATGACATAGACAGTCTGCAGAAGCCGCACTTCCGGGAAATCAGCTGTAGGGACAAGCTTCACAGCCAGGTCATAGATTTCCGTATTCAAAGCCTCCGACTTTCTGAGCTTCACAGGCAAAGTACCCTGGAATTTTCCGGGCTCGACAATTCCTTCACCTATCTCATAGGATTCTGCCGGGGCTGTAGTTTCTTCCGGCACCACCTCTACCCGGAATGTCCTGACCCTGTCTTGTGCCGTTCCGGAAATAGAGGCAGACAGGTTGATGGTCTTCTCGTCCTTTGCAGGATCCTGCATGAAAGAATAGGAATAGCTCGTTCCTTCCAGGAAAATTCCCGGCTCTCCTGAGAAACTGGGTATTTCTTCTTTTTCACAGGCTGTGAGAAGCAATGCAAGAAACATGGTCATTGTGACCGTCACATGTATCTGTTTCATCTTTTTTATTTTCATATTCGGTTAGTCCTTATCTGTATCCACCCGTCCGCCGAACTCCAGCTCCACATCGGGAATAGGCAGCACATAGACGTGGTTATTCATTTCGGCGTTAGTACCTGTGATGGAAAGTGCACCTAAACGCTTGTAAAAGTAGAAAAGCTGACCTTCACTTACAAACTCCTTCTGATATTCTTTCTGGATTTCCGCAGTCACCTCGGCTTGTGTAAGCGTTTCACGGAGATTGGAGGATATATTGCGATTACGGCGCACCGTATTCAGGCATGCAATGGCCTGTTTCCTACTCTCGTCATCCCCTTTACGGTTAAGGCATTCAGCCATTATATAGAACATTTCCGACCTACGTATCATCGGCATTCTGTCCTTGTCCTTGTTGGCATAAGTTTCACCCTGCACAAACTTGAGCATTTCCTTTGCTCCCACTTGATTGACATCGAAATGGTATTCACGGCGGAAGTCAGAAATCAGGTCTCCACCGGGATAGAGTGCGCTCCATCGCTCGGCCGACAGATAGAAAGCCTCCGGATTCTCACCGCTTGTAAATGCAAGCTGAAGATTGTCCTTGTACCTGTCGTAGATGTTGTTAATGGTCAGGGCAAAGATGTGCTCGGTGGAAAAGAGCTTATTGAATGTGTTGCGGTCGGTCACGCCTACTGTATTGGTCCAGGGGAAATAAGGGTCACAGCGGTTTCCCACCTCCGATGCACAGGCATAAGCTTCCTCGTATTTTCCTTCCCACAGATACACCCTGGCCTGTGTGGCCCTCACTGCACAGTAATTGAAACGTACCTGCCTGTTCTCGAAGAATCCGTTCTCGTCGGGAAGACTATAGCCCACCTCTTTAGGATAATAGCTATAAGGGTCAATAGATTCCATCAACATGCGTGCTTCCTCAAGGTCAGCCTCAATACATTCCAGGACCTTTGCCTCCGTAAGCTGCTCCGCGGCATGCTTCTCGAACTTCGTGGCATAAGGTATGGTGAGTTTTTCCATTGAAGCCGGATTGGCCTCAAGATTTCCGAAGCCCCAGATGCGCAGCAGGTCGAAATGAAGGTAGGCTCTCAATCCGAGGCACTCGCCTTTGATAAGGGCACGCACATTAGGGTGCATCACATCGCCCTTGGCCTCTATCTGCTCCAGGATATTGTTGATATTGGCAATGGAATTATACAGTCCTGCCCACATCTTGTCCTTTATCTTGCACACAGCATCATCCGTGTACATATATGATTTCACATAATAGTAGCTGTTGCTTCTCGCCATGTCATACTGCTGCGCCAGCACATCCATGAACCCGAACGTCATTTCCTTGCCATAAACGCTGTTGTCCGTGAGGCTCAGATAGACACCTATCAGTGCATCCTTGAATCCGCTCTCGGTCTCGAAGAGTTCGTCAGACTCCACCTCGGCTTTCGGTTTCACGTCCAGCCATTCGTCGCATGATGAGATGAGCATTGACAAGCCTGTCATGAACAGGATGCCCACCAATATATTCTTTTTCATTTTCCTGTTTTGTTTTTTTCATCGTTAGAATGTGTGTCTGCCACGCTTAGAAAGAAGCCTGCAGCGCGAAGTTGAAACTGCGCGAGAAAGGATAGTCCAGGCCGCGCTCCGTGCGGATGGTGGACACCTTGAACACGTCGTTCATGTAGAAAGACAGCTTCAGCCGTTCCAGACCGCTGTTGCGCACGAACTTGAATCTGTAGAAATCATAGGAGATATTGACCGACGACAGGTCGAGTTCATCGCGTTTCTGCACGAATCGTGATGTAGGATAGGTCTTGGTCACCCTATATTCCATGGCTTCCTGCACCCACACTTTGGGCAGGGCTTTATAGGGCGACACATCACCGGGCTTCTGCCAGCGTCCCTGCAGCACACGGCGGTCCACATTGTAGTTCAGGTCGCATCCCTCGATGCGGTTAACCAAAGTCTGGTTGTACATCTTTGCACCCACTTGATAGCGGAACACACAGTTCAGCTCCAGCCCTCTCCACTGTGCATTGAATCCGAAGTTTCCGGAAACCTTGGGCAATGCATCGCCCACGACCACCAAGTTGGCGGGATTGTATTCGTATGTGGGATTTCCGTCCTTGTCAAGATATATTTCCCGTCCATTGGCAGGGTCTATGCCGAGTGAGCGACAGGCCCAGATGGCGTTCATGGACATGCCTTCATAGTATTTCACCACAGACGCGCTGTTGTACTGGTCCTGGGAGGCCTTGTCTTGCTCTTCGTTATAGCTTTTCAGCGCATTGGATATTTTCGTGATCTTGTTCTTGTTGTGGGCGGCAGAAAGATTGACTGAAAACGAAGTCCTTTCCTTAGGCTGTGAGAAGAAGGTGTAGTTGATTCTTCCTTCCAGACCCACGTTCTGTATCTCTCCCACATTTTCCTGCACGGTATTGAACCCGGTCGATGTGGGCAGTGTATAGGCTATCAGTGTATTGTTGGTTGTACTGAGATAATAGTCGAGCTTGATGGAAAGCTTCCGCTTCCAGTTCACATCGAGTCCCACGTTCCAGTCGAGCTTGCGCTGCCACTTCAGGTCTTTGTTGGGCATGGCCACCAGATTGGCTCCCAGGAAGCCGTCATAGGTCTGCGAGAGCACATAGGTGTAAGTGGCCAGCGACTGGTAAGCGTTGAATCCCTGCGAACCGGTATATCCCACAGAGCCTCTCAGCTTCAGTCGGTCGAAGTCCTTGTTACCTTTCATGAAAGGCTCGTTGTGGATATTCCATCCGGCACCCACGCTCCAGAATCCTCCCCAGCGGCTGTTCTTTCCGAACTGGCTGGAGGCGTTGGCGCGATAGGAAGCATCGAGCAGGTAACGCTCGTCGTATGAATAGTTGAGCACACTCAGGAAACCCACATCGCGCGTGGTGGCCTCCGACCCGTTGGGCTTGCCTCCCTTGGCATACTGCCGTGCGAAAAGGATGTCGTCCATACGGTCACTGGGGAATCCCTCGGCCTTGTACACGATTTCCTCATACCTGTTCTCGCTGATGCTCCATCCGGCATTGCCGAACACATAGTGCTTCTCGCCGAACTGCCGAGAGAAGTTCAGGTTGAAGTCGCCGCTGAGCCGTGTATTGTCGCCTTCGTTGGCCTGATAGGAACCTCTGCGCAGGAAGTCATCACCGGTCATGTTCACGAACATCAGGTGGTTGGCAGGATAATAGGTATCGCCGGAATTGTGCTTGCGCGTGATTCCGAAGCGTCCGGTGGCCTTGACACCCTCCAGCATATACCATTCCACGTAAAGGTTGTTCGTCACATCGACATAGGACGATGTAATCTTGGTCTTGAGCTGTGAATTATAAAGCGGATTGGCGAAGAACTGCTCACCTCCCCACCCTATTCCGCTCACCACATCGGCACTTTTGGTAAGGTTGCCGTATTCATCGACGGGCGACCAGTAGGGATTCATCTTGGAATAGTCGCTGAACGAGCCATAGGGCGAGTTCTTGCTGTCATTGGCCGTGACGCTGAGCACATCCCTGAAGTTGAATTTCTTGTGGCGGTAGGACATGGACACCTGTCCGCTGATATTGGTACGGTCTGAGCCTTTCATGACACCGGAGACCTTGTTATAGCCGAAATCCACCACGAGCCGCAGGTCATTGCCGCCCAGTTCCACCGACAGGTTGTGCTTGTGGCCGATGCCGTTGCGCAGGGGTTTCGACATCCAGTCGGTATCCACGCCAGACAGTACAGCCTGCAGACGCCTGTTGTAGAGCGACTTGAGGTTCAGTTCCTGGTTGAGATTGTCGGCTCCCACACCATAGTAATCGGGTTCGTACATGCCTGAGGCCACCTCCACGGCAAGTTTCTCGGCAGCATTGCAGAGATTGTAGCTGCTCAGGTCGGGCATGGTCAGTTCAAGGCTTCCGTTATAGGTCACGAGCAGGTTGCCCTGCGTCATCTGCTTGGTCTCGATGACCACCACTCCATTGGCAGCCTTGGAGCCGTAGATGGCCTTGGCGGCAGCATCCTTCAATATGGTCACACTCTCTATGCGGTTCATGTCGAGGTCGAACACCTTCTCCACGGTGGCCTCGAATCCGTCGAGGATGAAGAGCGGCAGGTTGGGGTTGTTGGTGTAGTTGCCTTTAAGGTCGGAGGCATCCATGGTGATGGGAAACGAGGACGTTCCGCGCAGCTGCATGTCGGGCATGGTGTTCGGGTCGGAGCCCATGTCCAGGTTGTCGAATATCATGAGGCTGGGATCCATGTTCTTCAGGCTCTGGAACACGTTCTGGTTGCTCACCTTCATGAGCTCGTCCTTGGAGTAGCTCACGGCCGAACCGGTAAAACTACTGGCCTTGCGCTCGAAGATACCGGTCACCACGACCTCGTCAAGCGACTTGTCATCGTCCTCGAGCACCACGCGCAGGGCTTTTCCCCTGACGGCCTTCGCCTCCACAGCCTTCTTTCCTATATAGGAAATCTCCAGCACGACAGTGGCATCCTCACCGGGCAGGGCGAAATTGCCGTCAATATCGGTAATGGTCACGGTCTTGTTCTTCTTGTCGCGTACATTGGCGCCGATGAGCGGCTCACCGTCGGCATCGACCACCTGTCCGGTAAAACCTTTCTTGCGACCGTCCGGCTCCTCCTGGGCGGAAACGTCCCGCCCGGGAGCGGCCTGTACCGCACGGTGCGGTCCGGATGATAGCTGCTCGTTCTGGAATGCAGTCGCAATTCCGGCTTCCGCCTTCGCCTGGCCGCTGAACGGCAGCAGGCAGAGCACAAAGGAAAGCTGAACGATGGTTGGCAATCCACGTCGTCTCATAAATCTTGTCTTTTGTCTTTAATAGTGATTGAAAATGATTTTTCTGCTTGTTAAAAAACGGATGCGGAACCTATCCTGAAAGCATGGGCACACGGCCTGTTCATGGCAACAGTGGATTCATTGGCATCATACAGCGTCGTTCTGTCCGCGGTGTCCCCAAAAGAATGTCCGACTTCCCTGACCATGTCCCTGGGAATCAGCGGATTTGTTTTCTACTTCCGGCTCCGGCCTACTCTACTCAAGGGTTCAATTGATGTAACTTTTCTCCTTAACTGATGCAAAAATAAGTGTATTTATTCAAATACACAAATTTTGCAGAAATTTAATGGTCAAATCCATTCCGTATAGGATATTTAGGGACATATATACCTTACTCTATATGGAAATCCAAGCGGTTCAGGCATGCTTGATCCTTGTTTGACAGATGAATAAGCTAACACTCAAGGGACGCTTCACAAGAACCAGTCCAATTGATTTTTAATCATTTAATATACATTAACGTGCCCTGCCTTTACAAATACTGGGAACCAAGCGATTATGGGATTTATCAGACAATCCGTAAAAGTCCCTGAGTCCTGATAATGACACTTCCGCCTATTGTATGTTCCACAAAAAGCCATATATCAGTGTACAACGTACATCATACACACAGCTGAGCATATTTTGAATTCATCGGACTCACATTATTCATGGCTGTTATTTTTTGATTTTACTTGTTAGAATTCTACTATAATAAGGAAACTCAACTTTCGCAAGTAAGGGAAGTTAAAGAAGTTAAGGAAGTTGAGCACATGCAAAACTTGAATAAGGAGATTGTATTTGTCCATAAAAGTTATTGGCACACCCTTTATCCCGTCATAATCAAAGGGGATTTCTTCTGTCCTATTAATTATTTATGGCATCATGATTCTCATAAATCTGAAAGCACATGACACAGGCGTTCTTTTTGCGCCATTATTTGCAAAAAAAGCAGCCTTTGAAGTGGAAAAAACTGTCGGGGACGCCACTGGGGGTGTGGGCGTCTCGCCCGCACTTCCCGCACGGTCCCGCAACAAAGCATCATGGTGACATTGACTGGGCTGTCTGGCAATGTGCGGGCGGGACGCCCACACCCCCAGCGGCACTCCTGACAGTTATTGCTTCGGAAGCAGAATCAATGCTAAAAATCAAAGTGTCATATTTTTAACGTTTTTGCTTACACTTTGATTTTATGGGGTGTTTGAAAACAGGCGGTTTTGAGCCGATTTTCATGTTAATAAGTGCAAAAAGCCGGTTTTTTGCACAAAACGGAAAAATCAGTTAAGTGTTAGGGGGGAAACACTTAACTGTTTCCGGAAAATTAGTTAACTATTTTCGATCCGGCACTTAAGTGTTTTTGAGGAAAAACTTAACTGTTTCGGGGCAAAAACTCAGGTTTTTCTACCCCAAAACCGCAATTTTCCGGCCAAAAGTGCGAAAAAAGGGGACTGAAAACTGCACAAACTGGCTGTTTTGTGCACGAATTTAACGGATTTTAGGTTAAAATCGAGCTGTTTTTGTTAACACTTTCCATCTGCAAAAACTTATCCCGTTGATTATCAACGGTTTGCAAAACAAGGCCTCCAGGGCCGAAAAATTACGCTGGCGTGCAAAAATCTGCTCAAGAGGATATTGACGGGAAACCGCAAAAATCAAAGTGTCACAAAAACAGTCGTTTTCGTGACACTTTGATTTCCGGGGATTCCGGTTTACCGGGCTTCAGACCAGCCTTTTTCAGCGCTTTGCCAGCCCTTCTATGTACTTGCAGAGTATGCCGATGCCCTTGAGGTTTTCCCCTCCCTGGGGAATGATCAGGTCGGCGAACCGCTTGGTTGGCTCAATGAACTGTTCGTGCATGGGCTTGAGCACCTCAAGATAGCGGTCCACCACCATGGACACGGTGCGCCCGCGGTCAATGGTGTCGCGCTGTATGTTCCTGATGAGCCGCTCGTCAGGGTCGGTGTCCACGAATATCTTGAGGTCCATCATGTCGCGCAGCTTCTTGTTGAGCAAGGTCATGATGCCCTCTATGATGATGACGGGCTTCGGCTCTACATGCACGGTTTCGGGCAGTCTGTTGCACAGCAGGTAAGAATAGGTGGGCTGCTCCACGGCCTGCCCGTTGCGCAGCTCGTTGACCTGCCGGATGAGGAGTTTCCAGTCGAAAGCGTCAGGATGGTCGAAATTGATGGCGTGACGCTCCTCCTCAGTCATGTGCGAAGTGTCGTTATAGTAGGAGTCGAGCGGCACCACGGCCACGTATCCCGGCGGCAGGGCCTCGACGATTTTCTTCACTACAGTTGTCTTTCCGGAGCCGGTTCCCCCGGCTATACCTATGATAGTGATGGTATTCATGCTGAAATGTATTTTTAGGGTTGATTCAGGATTTCCTTGAACATGGTACGGTAGAATTCCGCCTTCCGCACGGCCTTCATGGGATAGGCCCTTGAGGTGCTTGGCATGCGGTAGAGCTTCAGTTCACGGCCATCAAGCCGGAACTCCACCGATGAGCCTACCGCCGGGGACTTGTCAATGCCGAAACAGCTGCAGAACACTTCGGTGGCCTTCTGCCCTGTCACGGCAACGGCCACGCATTGCGGAATGCGTCTGAGCAGCGCGGCGAGGTCGGTAGCCTCCACTACCTCGAGGTCAATGTCGGCAGCGGTGTTCTTGCGGCGTATCACGGCAGTGGCCGTGTCGTACAGACCCACGCCGGCCTGACGGAGAAAAGCCTCCAGCAGCGGCAGTCGGAATGTGCGGTTGGGTTCATCCACGAAGTGGAGCGCATCACCGAAGAACACGATGCCGAAGATGCGCCACATGTCGTTCATGAAATTAGGATAATAGAACGGCATGCACCAACGCCTGGGCGCGGGCGGGAAACTGCCGAGCATGAGCAACCGGCACCCTTCGGGCAAAAACGGCTCGAAGGGGTGGCGCTCGATGGAAGATGTCTGCGGCTGCTGCATCGGGAACAGTTGTGTCGGGATGGACTATCGCTGTTCCTTGGCCAGATAGACCACGACAGGCAGGTGGTCGGAATAGCCGTTGAGCCAGATGCCACCGGCTGTGGTGCGTTTGGGTGCGCCCTTGTACTTGCCCTCGGTCTGGAAGAGATACGGACGCGAGAAGATCTGGCACTTGAGGTATTTAAGCGTGGAATAGTCCTTGCTGCCGCTGCGGTTGATCATGTTGGGAGTCATGACAATCTGGTCGAAGAGGTTCCATGAGCCGTTGTACATCAACGTGCCCCGGCCTTCCTTCGAGAGAATGTTGTACCAGGGATTGTACATGTCAGAAGCTCCCAGTTTGGCAATGTCCGGCTTGGCGGAAAGCTTGTCCACCATGCTCTTGTCGGTGGGGTCGTCGTTCATGTCGCCCATGACCATGACCTTGTTGGCAGGATTCTCCTTAAGAAGCTGGTCCTTGATGGCCTTCACCTGCTTGCCGCCCAGTTCGCGATAGTAGGAACCGGCCGCACGGCTGGGCCAGTGGCACACGATGACCGTCACCGCCTCGCCACCCAGCTGCCCCTGCACTGTGAGGAAACCGCGTGTGATGAAGCTGCTGTCCTTGGGCAGTTCAGGAACATAGGGATGGAGCTTCACGTCAGTGGGCGTGAAGAGTGCCGGATTGTAGAGCATGGCACAATCCACGCCACGCTTGTCCGGACCTTCCACGTGTACATATTTATATCCACGCTCGGCAAGGGGTTTCTGCGCAGTCAGGTCATCAAGCACCTTGGCGTTCTCCACCTCGCTCAGCCCGATCATGGCACAGCCCACACCGGGCAGCATGTCGGTGCCCATGTCGGCCAGCGCACGCGCCATGTTCTGCAGTTTGTTGGTGTACTTGCGTGCATCCCAGTGATAGGAGCCGTCGGGAAGGAACTGATAGTCGTTCTTGCCTTCATCATGGCAGGTGTCAAAAAGGTTCTCCTGATTGTAGAAGCCTACAGCATAGACGGCAAACTTGCGGTCTTGTGCCCATACGGTTCCGGCAAGAAGCAGAACCGCAAAAAGTAAGGTCAGATTCTTTTTCATTTATGTTTCTAGATATTGTTAGTTCGCTTCAGGGTGTGCAAATGTCGGAATAAATAACGACAAAAGTCCAGGTTTCTTGTAAAATTAATCAAAAATGCTTTTTTTTTCAAAATATATTTCGTTACTTTGCACGGAATAAATCATAATAACCATTTTTTCACATTAATATGAATAAAACACTCAGAATGGCAGTGATTGCTCTCTGCTACGCGCCATTGGCTCTTGCCCAAAACGACTCCATAGGGCAAAAGACAGCGGCACTCAGCGAATCGGCATTCACTTTTACAGAGGCACAGTTGGGCGAGGACGATGATATGTCGCAGAACGTGACCATCCTCAACTCGAACAACAACATCTACGCGGGGGAAGTGGGCTATCTTTTCTCGCCCGTACGGTTCCGCTATCGTGCGTTCGCCCAGAAATTCAACGATGTCTATATCAACGGCGCACCCATGAACGACATGGAAAGCGGGCAGTTCCGCTACTCGCTCGTAGGCGGTCTGAACCAGCAGACCAAGAACGTGGAGTTCGCACTGCCGTTCGAAAGCAACAACTTCAGCGTTTCGGGCATGGGCGGAGCGAACAACTATGACTTCAGACCGGCTGACATGGCTGTCGGACACCGGCTGACGCTGAGCGGAGGCAACAGGAACTACCTGCTCAGGGGCATGTACACCTATAACAGCGGACTGAACAAGAACGGATGGGCCTTCTCCGCCAACGTCACCTACAGATGGGCCAACGAGGGCTACGTGGAAGGCACCTTCTACAACTCACTGTCCTATTTCTTCGGCGTGCAGAAAGTGTTCGGCGAAAACAAGCACTCGCTCACCTTCTCCACATGGGGAAACCCGACAGAACGCGCCTCGCAGGGAGCAGGAACAGACGAGACCTACTGGCTGGCGAACGACAAATTCTACAACCCCTACTGGGGCTACCAGAACGGAAAGAAGCGCAACTCGCGCATAGTGAACGACTTCGCACCGACAGCCCTGCTTACATGGGACTGGAACATAGACAACACAGCCAAGCTCGTGACCACGTTCATCGGGAAATACAGCATGTATAAAAGCACCAAGCTGAACTATAACAACAGCGACAACCCGCATCCGGACTACTGGAAAAACCTGCCAAGCAGCTACTACGACGTGTGGGGAGACGCTGGCGAAAACAACCGCACAGAGCAGGGATTCGCCGACTGGCAGACTGCCTACAACTTCTGGACAGCATCGAAAGCCAACAGGCAAATCAACTGGGACAGGCTGTACTACAGCAACGAACAGGCTACAGCACAGGGAGCCGATGCCATGTACTTCATACAGGCCAAGCACAACGATGCACTGACACTGACGCTGTCATCTACACTGAACAAGCAGATTGACAAGGACAAGGCATGGAACGCAGGTGTCATCCTCGGAACAAACAGCGGCAAGCACTACCAGACCATGGAAGACATGCTGGGCGCCGCCACCTATCACAACATCAACACCTATGCACTGGGAACCTATTCCAAGGAGTCGGACGAGATACAGTACGACCTGAACAAACGCAACGCACTCGTAGGCGTGGGCGACAGGTTCGGCTATGATTATAACATTAATGTGAACAATGGCAAACTATGGTCAAGCTACACCGAAAACTTCGGCAATGTGCACTACACCATCGCCGCCAAAGTGGGCTACACATCCATGCAACGCGATGGAAAGATGCGCAACGGTCTGGCCAAGGACAACTCCTATGGCAAAAGCAAGACTGCTGAATTCCTGGACGGCGGCGTGAAGTTTGCATCCAACATCAACCTCGGACGCGGCAACGTTATCTCGCTCGGCGCAGGCTATGAATACAGGGCACCACAGGCGTCAACGGCATTCGTGTCGCCCGAAATCAACAACGACTTCGTGCAGAACCTGAAAAACGAAAGGGTATTCAGCAGCGACCTCGGATACCAGTACCAGAACGCCTGGCTTCACCTGAATGTAAACGCCTACTACAGCAGACTGACCCACGTGACCGAATGGCAGAACTTCTACTTTGACGACATCAACTCGTTCTCCTACGTTTCACTCACAGGAGGCAAGAAAGAGTACTACGGCGTAGAGGCTGGCATGCGATTCAAGGTGACAAGCGCATTTGACGTGAAGCTCCTTGGAACCATCAGCGAAGCCAAGAACATCAACAACGCACATGTGCGCTACATGAACTCTACCAAGGCCGACTATACCGACGAGACCTGTTACAACAAGAACATGCGCGAGAACGGCACACCACTCACCGCAGCAAGTCTGGGACTGAGCTACCATCAGGGTGGATGGTTCATCGACCTGAATGCCAACTACTACGACCGCATCTATCTCTCCTACTCTCCGTGCTTCCGTTATGAAAGCTCACTGAAAAACAGACAGGAGGCTTTCCAGGACGTGTACGATGACTACGGAAACTTCAAGGACGGCGCGCTTGACCAGGCAAAAGGACACGGCGGATTCATGATCGATGGATCCATCGGAAAGAGCATCTACCTGAAGCACGGCTCACTTTCCATCAACCTGATGGTGACAAACATACTGAACAACACCAACATCTGCACAGGAGGTTACGAACAGAGCAGAAGTGACTATACCAACTCGCTGAACCTGCGTGCATACAGTTTCTCGCGTAACCCGAAGAAATACTATGCTTACGGGACAAACGGCATGATCAATCTTGCTTACAAATTCTAAACACGATCACAACAATGAAAAAAATACAATTTCTGATAATGGCCTTTGCCACCGCACTTCTCTCCGGCTGTATGGGCGGCGAGAACATCGGATTTGATGACGAATGGGACGCACCCAACGGAGAATATGTGGCAGGAAACGAGAAGCTCACGGAAACGAATCTCATGACCATTGCACAACTGAAGGAAAAATACGCATCTACCATCAGCAGCAGCGGACTGTACCAGTTCACCGAACCGACACAGATTAAAGGTGTCGTGACCAGCAACGATATAGAAAGCAATATCTACAACCAGATTTCCATTGACGACGGAACAGCATCCATGGTCATCTGCATAGCACAGGGCGGACTGTTTGCCACACTCCCCATCGGACAGGAAATACTGGTGGAACTCAAAGACCTTTATATCGGGGCATACAGCATGCAGCCGGAAATCGGCGTACCCTACACCAACAAGAACGGGAAAACCTACGTAAGCCGCATGAGCCGTTACCTCTGGAACGAACATTACAAAGCCATCGGAAAAGCCGATGCATCCAAAGTCAAGCCAGAAGTGTTCGACCAGACAAAACTGAGAGATGCCACATACATGAAAGAAAACTGTGGAAAACTGATGACCATACAGAACGTGGAATTCACGAATGGCGGTACCACAACCTATGCACCGGACGCAGAGAAGGATGCAGCCAACTGCGTGAACCGCAGCCTGAAAGGCATCAGCAGTAGCAATCTTGTCATAAGAACCAGTTCCTATGCAGATTTCGCAGCATCTACCTTACCTACAGGAAAAGTCAACATCACAGGCATATTCACACGCTACAGCAACCTCTGGCAGGTTCTCATCGTGAAGGAATCTGACGTGGAAATCATTAATCAATAAAACAAAAAAAACGAAATAACATGAAGAAATCAATTTTTTCAATGCTTATGCTTGCTATAGCAGCATTTGCATTCACCAGTTGTGAGGACGTTCCCGCACCATACGACATTCCGGAAAACGGAGGTGGAGGCGGAAGCCAGGTCGTAGTGGAACCGACAGGAACAGGAACAAAAGAAGACCCCTTCAACTCCGTTGCTGCCAACAACTATGTCAGCGAACTGCCCGCTGATGTGGAAAGCGAACAGGATATATACATTAAAGGGAAAGTGGTATCCATCAAAGAGAACTTTACCACCCAGTATGGTAACGCAGCCTTCTATATCTCTGAAGACGGTACCTCTAACGGACAGTTTTACGTTTACAGATGCCTTTATCTTGGCAACAAGAAATACACTGAAGGCGACCTGCTTCAGGACGGTGACGAGGTTGTCGTTTGCGGTAAAGTTGTCAATTACTCCGGAAACACTCCGGAAACTGTACAGAACAAGGCCTATCTGGTATCCATCAACGGGAAGACCGCCGATGAAGGAGGCAACACCGGTGGAGACCAGCCAAGCGGAGAAGCCAAGGGGTCGGGAACAGCAGAAGACCCATACAACAGTGTAGCTGCAAACAACCTGGCATCCTCTCTGGCTTCCGGAGCCACCTCCGACATTGTTTACGTGAAAGGTATCGTTGCTTCCATCAAAGAACAGTATGGCACACAATATGGCAATGCCACGTTCTATATCTCTGACGATGGGACTTCAACAAACCAGTTCTATGTATTCCGTGCACTGTATCTGGACAACCAGAAATATACAGAAGGAACCCTGCTTGCCGTAGGCGATGAAGTGGTCATCTGCGGTAAGCTGACCAACTACATGGGCAATACTCCTGAAACAGTTCAAGGTGAAGCCTACCTCTATTCAATCAAGAGCAATGGCAACGGCGGAGAACAAGGTGGAGACACCGGTGACACATCAACATCGAACGGTGACTTTGAGACATGGGTAAACGGCGTACCCAACAATTGGACTACAGCATCCACGGCCGGCAACGCCACCCTCTCCCAAAGCACCGATGCCCACAGCGGAAAGTATTCCGTTCAGGTTGGCGGCAATTCTTCAGCCAACAAGCGTATCGGATATAAGGAAATGGAACTGGAAGCCGGTGACTATACCATGACATTCTGGGCCAAGGCAGCCTCAGCTACAGGCGCATCCGTACGTCCGGGATACGTGCCGGTTACCGATAACAAGGTGGGCAGCTATGTATATGGAGACTACGTCAATGACCTGACAAGCAGTGAATGGGTACAGGTGACACACAACTTCAGCCTTACAGCCAAGACAAATCTGTCACTTGTCATCATGAACTCGAAGACACCTGGAGGCGATGTCCTGATTGACGATTTCGTCCTTGCCAAAGGTTCAACTGTAATCATCAAGTAAGCGAATATAAAAAGGGAAAAGCCGTCCTAAGACGGCTACAGCAAAAGAGCCATATCGCGTCTCCTGCAGAGGCGGATATGGCTCTTTTTGTGTGTATGAATTACAGAAGTCCTACTCTGGCTGTCAGGGAATGGAGTGAACCATTACGCAGATTTCAGTTCAGTTCCACATTTTTTTCAATACACTCTTCCCGACTTTGCCTTCACCCATACAGAATCATGTGTCAACACCAACCTGAACAGCAACCATTTCAAAAAAACGGAAGAAATCCGGTGTAATATCCCTGTTTTTATGTCAGAATGTCATGTTTTTATGCCGGAAAGTTGCAAAAAGATGACTAAAGTGTTAACTTTGTGGCAAAATGTAATTCTGAAGTATAGAATCAACAATAAAACATATAGTCCATGAAGCAGAAGAAATTCATATTACCGGAAAGCGAACTCCCCACACAGTGGTACAATATCCAGGCTGATATGCCTGTAAAGCCCATGCCGCCCCTGAATCCGGCCACCCGCGAGCCCCTCACAGCAGAACAGCTGTCGCAGATATTCAGCGAGGAATGCTCGCGTCAGGAGCTGGATACCGAGCATGCCTGGATAGATATTCCCGAGGAGGTGCAAGACAAGTACCGTTTCTACCGTTCCACCCCTTTGGTGCGTGCATATGCGCTTGAGGAGGCCCTAGGTACGCCCGCCCATATCTATTTCAAGAACGAGAGCACCAATCCGCTGGGCTCTCACAAGATAAACTCCGCCATTCCGCAATGCTATTACTGCAAGCGTGAGGGAGTAACCAACGTGACAACGGAGACAGGTGCCGGGCAGTGGGGCGCGGCACTGAGCTATGCGGCCTCGGTCTATGGGCTTTCCGCAGCGGTCTATCAGGTGAAGATTTCCATGCGGCAGAAACCCTATCGCTCGAGCATCATGCGCACGTTCGGAGCGGAGGTCACGGGATCGCCATCCATGTCAACACGTGCGGGAAAGGACATCATAACCCGTGACCCCATGCATCAGGGTTCGCTCGGTACGGCTATCTCTGAAGCCATAGAACTGGCCACCACTACCCCGCATTGCAAGTACACGCTCGGTTCGGTGCTGAATCATGTGGCCTTGCACCAGACAGTCATCGGTCTGGAGGCTGAAAAACAGATGGCTATGGCTGGGGAATATCCCGACATGGTGATAGCCTGTTTTGGAGGTGGCAGCAATTTCGGAGGCATTGCTTTCCCCTTCATGCGCCACAATATCAAGGAAGGGAGGCAGACGGAATTCATCGCTGCGGAACCGGAAAGCTGCCCCAAGCTTACACGTGGTAAGTTCGAGTACGATTTTGGTGATGAGGCCGGATATACACCGTTGCTGCCCATGTTCACGCTGGGTCATGATTTCAAGCCCGCCAACATACATGCAGGAGGATTGCGCTACCACGGTGCCGGAGTCATCGTGTCCCAGTTGCTCAAGGACGGCATGATGCGTGGCGTGGATGTTCCGCAGCTGGAAACATTCGAGGCCGGTCTGTTGTTCGCGCGTACAGAAGGTATAATTCCCGCACCTGAAAGCAGCCATGCCATAGCTGTGGCCATACGGGAAGCCCGCAGGTGTAAGCAGACGGGTGAGGCGAAGGTCATTCTGTTCAACCTGAGCGGTCATGGTCTCATAGACATGAGCGCATACGAGAGCTATCTCAGTGGAGACCTACAGAACTACAGGGTAAGCGATGAGGAGATTGAGCGCAACCTGACTCATGTCCCTGTCCAGTCCTGACCGTATCTGCCCGGCAGGGGTCTTTAGACCGGTCAGTCGTGGGCATATACAGATGAAACCATGGTGGTGGTATCCGGTAAAACGGTATTCTCACCATGGTATTTTCTTGTCAACGAAATGCTGTTGGCAGTGCATTCTAATAATGTGAAAAACCCATGACGAACAACAAAAATATAGGCTTTCTGCTTGCTATTCAGTAACTTTTAGCTACTTTTGCACATGAAAACACTTTCAAATACTACGATATGAAATACAGATCTCTTACACTTTTTGCCCTTTTCGTATGGGCTGTTTCGGCTATGGCCCAAGGCCGTGCCAAGTATGTGTTCTATTTTATCGGAGACGGTATGGGCGTGAACCAGGTCAATGCCGCAGAGACTTATCTCGGCGCGCTTGAAGGCCGTATCGGAATCCATGAACTGTGCTTCCCCAGTTTTCCTTATTCGGCATTCGTGAATACGCAGAGTGCCACCAATGGCGTGACGGATTCGGCTGCCGGAGGAACTGCGCTGGCCAGTGGCAATAAGACCAAAAACGGTGCGCTGGGCGTGCTGAAAGACCAGACCACGCCCATTACTTGTCTGGCCGACTGGGCTCGTCATGCCGGTGCAGCTGTGGGCATTGCCACAAGCGTGAGCGTTGACCATGCCACACCGGCTGCATTCTATGCACATGTGGGAAGCCGTGGAGAAGCCTATACCATCGGGCAGCAGCTCATAGAAAGCGGAAATGACTTCTTCGCCGGTTCTGATTTCGTCTCACCGAAAAATCCGGCTGAAGGCGGGCCTGACCTTTATCAGCAGGCAGCAGACAAAGGCTATATCATAGCGCGTGGTTATAAGGACTATCAGAAGAAGGCCAAGAAGGCCGACCGCATGATTCTACTGCAGAGCGAAGCTGCAAGCAAGGTCGATGCCAGCAGCATTCCATACGCGTTGGATCGTACAAAAACGGACTTGACTTTGCCTGACATTACAAGGGCTGCCATCAACTTCCTTACCAAGAAGCAGGACTCTAAGGACGGTTTCTTCCTTATGGTTGAGGGCGGGAAAATAGACTGGGCATGCCATGCCAATGACCCGGCATTCATTCCTGAACTCATTGACATGGACAATGCGGTCAAGGTGGCGTATGAGTTCTATCAGCAGCACCCTGACGAAACACTCATTGTGGTGACGGCAGACCATGAAACTGGCGGACTGGTGCTTGGACGTGGCCCGTATGAGCTGCATCTTGATATCATCAGCCATCAGCGCATGTCTATTCAGAAACTTGGCAATGAGTTGCATAAACTTCATGACAAGTATGGCGACAAGTACAGCTGGGATCTTGTAAAGGCTTTCCTCACGGAGAATTTCGGGTTCTGGGACAAGGTGAAGGTGAACGATGAGCAGACAACACGTATGAAGAAGGCGTTCGAGAATATCATGGCCGGTAAAGGAAAGGACAGCAAGACCTTGTATCAGAAGGATGACGAACTGGCATGGACAGTACGGCAGGTGCAGGCAGAATGTGCACTGATCGGATGGCAGTCGGGCGGACATAGCAACGGATATGTTCCCTGTTTCGCCATCGGGGCTGGAGCCGATCTGTTCCATGGACGCATAGACAATACGGAAATCAGTAAGCGTATGGCCACTGCTGCCGGTTGGGACATGAAATAAGCTGAAGTGCAGTTTCCCGGTAGGGGAGAACAAAGGAATCCGGCCACGAGGTGATTGAATATCGTGACCGGATTCTTTTATGCCCTTGTTTATGGGAATGTACCGGAAATGGAAGGATAGTGTGACAGTATGAAGGCGGGTGACCGGTTACATTCTTTTTCTGTCTTTCAGGGTCAGTTCAATGACACAGTCTGTTTCTGTAGGCATCTCAGAAAGGTGTAGTATGGTTTCCTGTTTGCGCTTTTCTGTTTTCACAGGTCGTCCGTCCTTGAACATTACAGCCTTCACAACGTTTTTCCCTGCTATGGGCAATCTAAGGTCCTGATTGTCGAGGTCGAGGATATGTATAAAGAGGCGGTTGTCTTTTTGTGTGCTCACTCCCCATGGCTGCGGCTTGACCAGTCCGCCACGTGTGTCATAGATGGTCTCCCCGTATTGTTTCATCCATACGCCCAGTTCCTTGAGACGTAGAAGCGCCTCTTCGGGAAGTTTCCCATCAGGACGTGGGCCTATGTTGAGCAGGAAGTTGGCATTCATGCCTGCTGCCTTCACAATACGGCGGATGATTTCTCCGGTGGATTTATAGTTCTTGTCCGTGATGTTGTATCCCCATGAATTGTTCATGGTCTGGCAGGTCTCGAGCGGAGTGTTGTCGCTTACCTGCATGCCTCCGGAAAAACCTGCTGAGTTCTCTCCTGGCAGGTCCTGTTCAAAGATCTGTATGTCTTCTCCTGGATTTACTGCCTTATGGTGATTGTTGCCTATAAGGCATCCGGGTTGTAGGCTGTGTATGAGTTCATATTGTCCGGGCAGTTGCCAGTCGAAGTTGTCAGGATGATCCCACATGCCATCGAACCAGATGGCTCCTATGGGTCCATAGTTGGTGAGCAGTTCGGTGAGCTGTCTGTTCATGAATCTGTAATAGCTGTTCCAGTCGGTGATGCTTTCCTCATGTGGGAGTTCCTTGCTGTTCACTCCCATGGGATAGTCTGTGCGGTGCCAGTCGAGATGTGAATAATAGAGGTTGAGCATCATCCCGCCTTTCCTGCAAGCATCGGACAGTTCCTTCACCACATCACGGCCAAAGGGGGTGGCATCAACGATGTCATAGTCGGTGGCTTGCGAACTGAACATGGAAAATCCGTCGTGGTGGCGTGAGGTGAAGGTCACGTATCGTGCACCTGCATCAAGGAAGGCTTCCACCCATTCTTCGGCATTGAACAGGGAAGGGCAGAATCCGGCTGGAAGATGTGCGTATTCATCGCGTCCGATGCGCCTGTTCCACATGACCCATTCTCCATCGGCAAGCATGGAATAGATTCCCCAATGAAGGAATATGCCGAACTTGAGATCCTGAAAATGGCTACGTGCTTCTGGTATGGCTTGGCTGAGGCTGTTTGCGGTCTGTGCCTTCACTGTTGTGCTGAAAAAGAAGATGGCCGATACGGCTGCCATGATGGCTTTTGTCTTGTCCATAGGTCTGAAAGGCTGGGTTAGGGCGTATATGAAAAAATCACAGTCAAGGCAGTGTGCCTGACTGTGATTTCCGGAGAGGTACCTAGCAGAGTCGAACTGCTCTACACGGTTTTGCAGACCGTTACCTAACCGATCGGCCAAGGTACCCTGTCTATGTTTGCGGATGCAAATGTACTGCTTTTTATCTGTATGTGCAAATTTTTCACTGTTTTTTCTTAAAACAAGGCTCTTTTTCACCTTTTTCCCCTTTGGAGCATTGCCTTTCTTTCATTTGCTCCTTCAGTTTGCAGCCATTGCATCCCTGGCAGCAGTCCGCGGGTTGCCTGAGTGTGTGCCACAGTTTGCTGACTGCTATGCTGGCTGCTATGACCACGATGATGATGACGATAGCGTACTGGATCATGGGAAAAGGAGAAAGAAACGGGAACCACGTGTATGTTCACCGTGTGGCTCCCGTGGGTAAGGTTATAATGTCTTTTTAGTATGCGAAGAGCGGATAGGCCTTCATGGTCTCGTTCACCCGGGCACGCACCTTGTCGATGACGGCCTCGTTTTCCGGATCGTTGAGCACTTCTTCAATGAGTTCGGCAATGAGCACCATGAGGTCTTCCTTCGCGCCGCGTGTGGTTATGGCTGGTGTGCCCAGGCGTATGCCACTGGTCTGGAAGGCACTGCGGGTGTCGAAGGGTACCATGTTCTTGTTCACCGTTATGTCTGCGGCCACGAGAGCGTTTTCGGCCACCTTGCCGGTCAGATCAGGATATTTGGAGCGCAGGTCAACCAGCATGGAATGGTTGTCTGTTCCGCCGCTGACGATGGTGAATCCGCGTTTCATGAGTTCTTCGGCCAGAACTTTGGCGTTTTTCTGCACCTGTGCGGCCCATTCCTTGAACTCTGGCTGCAGTGCTTCGCCGAAGGCCACTGCCTTGGCGGCAATGACGTGCTCAAGCGGTCCGCCCTGCTGCCCCGGGAATACGGCCGAGTTGATGAGCTGGCTCATCATTTTTGTCACGCCCTTGGGAGTCTTCAGTCCCCACGGGTTCTCAAAGTCCTTGCCCATGAGGATGAGTCCGCCACGCGGTCCGCGGAGGGTCTTGTGGGTGGTTGTGGTCACGATGTGTGCATATTTCACCGGGTTGTCGAGCAGTCCGGCAGCGATGAGACCGGCCGGGTGAGCCATGTCTATCATGAGCAGTGCTCCCACTTTGTCGGCTATCTCGCGCATGCGCCTGTAGTCCCACTCGCGACTGTAGGCTGAACCGCCTCCGATGATGAGCTTGGGTTTGTTCTCCAGGGCAAGGCGTTCCATCTCGTCATAGTCCACCCGGCCTGTTTCTTTGTCCAAGTCGTAGCCCACGGGGTGGTAGAGAATGCCCGATGTGTTGACGGCCGAACCGTGGGAGAGGTGTCCGCCATGAGCTAGATTGAGTCCCATGAACGTGTCGCCCGGCTGGAGCACGGCAAGCAGCACGGCAGCATTGGCCTGTGCGCCGGAGTGGGGCTGCACGTTGGCGTATTCGGCTCCGAAGAGTTGCTTGGCGCGCTCTATGGCGAGTGTCTCCACTTCGTCCACCACGCTGCATCCGCCGTAATAGCGTTTCCCTGGATAGCCTTCGGCGTATTTGTTAGTGAGGTAGGATCCCATGGCCTCCATGACCTCGTCGCTTACAAAGTTCTCTGATGCAATCAGTTCAATGCCCTTGAGCTGGCGCTGGTGTTCCTTCTCGATCAGGTCGAAAATCGCTTGGTCTCTTTTCATTGTTTTTACTATGTTTTTGGTGAGTTGTTGCTTAATGGTGATGCAAATTTACACATTTTTGCCGATATATTGTCTCCGTGGCCTTTTTTTTGTGACCTGTGCAGGACTGTTTTCGGTGCTTGCGCATTGCTTGGGATATGCAGGACTGTCCTGGCGTTGGCCTGTGGTTGGGTACTGCGTGCTCCAGGCTTCTGCCTATAGGCCGATTTCCGGATGTTCGGCGCGTACTTTCCTTGGCAGCTTGCGCACCACTTCGCTGTAGCTGTGGTCTATGAGTTCCCTGAGCAGCTGTTCATCGAGTCTGCCGTCCAGTCTCAGCTGGTTCCAGTACTTCTTGTTCCAGTGCCATGCTCCTTCTATCTCCTCATGACGTTCACGGAGCATCACGGCGCGTTCGGGGTTGCATTTCAGTACGAGCAGTCCGGGGCGGTCCAGGTCAATGGCTGCAAAGATTTTCCCCATGATACGGAAGACCAGTGTGGTTTCGTCAAACGGGAAGTCTTCCGTTGCCTTGGGCAGCGACAGGCAATAGGCTCTTGCGGTTTCTATATCCATGGTTGTGGCTTTGTCGTTTCGGTTCAGTTGGCCATTGGTGTCCGGAATACGACTGCGGGGTGCTCCGGAGGTCTTGGCGACTGCAAAAGTAATGAAATGCGGACACCTGACCAAGAACTTTCTGCCTAAAAGCCTTGTTCTTCCGTGAAAAGCCGTTACCTTTGCAGCCACAGGCATGAGACAGTGCCTAAGGAATCGGTTAAACAATGGAACAGGAGTATGGGAAGAAACAAGTTTTCACAGCATGAGATTGATATCATCGGCATGTTGCTGCGCCGCAAGAATGCCGGTACACGCTTCCAGCAGAAAGCCATCAGGCACCAGCTGCGCGTGAACTTCGAGTTCAACATTTCCGACTTCAACGAGCAGGGCAAGGCTTTCGGTGAGGAGGAACTGCATGAGGCCATCAGAAGAGGGGCTATCGTGGTGCTCGATGATGCGACCATTGCGGCCATGAAGGAGAAACGTGCCCGGGACAAGGAGCGTGATGAGGCTTTGCGCAGGAAGGAGGAAGGTGATCCGGATGCCTCTGCCGACTGGAAGGCGGCCATGGAACAGTGGGAGAAGTGGGAGAAGGAAGGCGGCCGGGAGACAGCCGTGCAGGAATAGGCGAGGACAAGTGAAAGGCCGGGGCGGCGGTGTACGCGCAGCCTTGTGGGGCAGAATGCAGGTAGGCCCGTCCACGTGGTTGTGGGCGGGCCTTCCTGTGTCTTCCGGCTATGCCGGCCGTATTATGGTCATTTGTTCAGATACCGCTCGGCCTCCAGTGCAGCCTTGCACCCGCTTCCGGCTGCCACTATGGCCTGCCGGTAGTCGGGGTCGGCGCAGTCGCCGGCGGCAAAGACCCCTTCGACATTGGTCAGCGGTGTGTGGCCGATGGTCTTGATGTAGCCGGTCTCGTCCATGTCTATCCATGGACGGAACACATCGGTGTTGGGCTTGTGCCCTATGGCCAGGAAGAATCCGTCGATGGGCAGGTCGTACCTGGTTTCGTCCGGCTCGCCTTTGCGCTTCACCAGGTGTGCCCCTTCCACGCCGTTCTCGCCGTAGAGGCCCAGCGTGTTGTGCTCGTAGAGGATTTCTATTTTCCCGTTCTCTTCCACACGGCGCTTCATGACATCGGATGCGCGCAGGAAAGGCTTGCGCACAATCATATAGACCTTCTTGCAGAGCGTGGCCAGGTAGAGGGCCTCTTCGCATGCGGTGTCGCCTCCGCCCACCACGGCCACAGTCTTCTTGCGGTAGAAGAAGCCGTCGCAGGTGGCACAGGCCGAAACGCCCTGTCCGTTGTATTTCCTTTCATCGTCGAGCCCCAGGTATTTCGCGCTGGCGCCTGTAGCGATGATGACCGTATCGGCTTCTATTTCATCGCCGCGGTCGGTGGTGAGCACGTAGGGCTTCGACGAGAGGTCGGCCTTGACGATGATGCCGTCGCGGATGTCGGCCCCGAACCGTTCGGCCTGTCGGCGCAGGTCCATCATCATCTGGTTGCCGTCCACTCCTTCCGGGTAGCCGGGGAAGTTCTCCACAATGGTGGTCTGTGTGAGCTGTCCGCCTGTCTGCAGACCGCAGTATTCCACGGGCTGCAGGTTTGCACGCCCTGCATAGATGGCTGCCGTGTATCCGGCCGGCCCGCTGCCCACGATGAGGCAGCGTGTGTGTTCTCTGTTTGCCATGTCTTTATTTCAGTAGTTCAATGATTTGCTTTTCAATGTCTTCCAGCGGTTCTGTCGGTTCAAAGCGTGCTACCACCTGTCCTTTCTTGTTGATGAGGAACTTGGTGAAGTTCCACTTGATGTCCGGCTTGTCCTGATAGCATTCGTCTGCCTTGGAGAGCAGGTCGTGCAGGATGGGGGTGAGCTGGTGCTCCGGGTTCCATCCGGCAAACCCCTTTTGCTGTTGCAGGAACAGGAACAGCGGGTCGGCATCAGGGCCGTTTACCTTCACTTTCTTGAAACGTGGAAATTCGGTGCCGTAGGTCAGCTTGCAGAAGCTGTGGATGGACTCGTCGGTTCCGGGAGCCTGCTGGCCGAACTGGTTGCAGGGAAAGTCGAGTATCTCGAACCCCTGGGCATGATGGGCCTCATAGAGTTTCTCCAGTTCTTCGTATTGGGGGGTGAAGCCGCACTTCGTGGCTGTATTGACAATCAGCAGCACCTCATTGGCATATTCTTTCAGTGACACTGCCTTGCCTTTCCTGTCTTTAACGGAAAAATCGTAAACCGTTTTCATTGTTGTTCTTTCTGTTTAAATGTTGAATCTGTTAGCTCATGCAAAAGTACGGAAAAGATGTGACATGCGATGGCAATGGCACTAAAAAATATGGGTTTAGGGGAGCTGAAGGCCAGCCTTGGCGCAATCTGTGCGCAAAATCCTCTTGAAAATAGGGGAAACCCTATGGAAGAATATGGCTTATGGCTTGCAGAATAGCATGGGAATGCACTATCTTTGCAACCAGAACATTTAAAACATACGGATATGAAACGCATGAATCGGTTTTTGGGAATGATGGCCATGGCTGCAATGCCTTTGCTGTTCACGGCCTGTGATGATGACCACTATGTTTATGACTACTACGACTACTACGAGGAGTGGTACGATGATTACGACTGGTATGACAAGTCGTTCAACTACGGAACAAACGTGCTCAACGAGGAGGCACAGTGCCTGCGTGGACACTGGGAAGGCGACATGGTCCTGGAATATACGGATGACTACGGACAGAGACAACGGGCTGCAATGGGAGTAGAATTCGAGTTCGACCAGTACAACAGCAAGTCGCTCAACGGAAGGGGAAGGGAGATTGACTATGTGGGTGACGAGTGGCAGGAACTGCGCTTCTCCTGGTACATAGACCCGCGCACCGGAGACATCAACATCAAGTACGACGGCTCGGGATTCACCTTCAGGCTCGACATCAACGACCGCGTAAACGGATTCTATCTTGACGACAACGTGTTCTACGGAACAATGGTTGGGCAGAACAATGATGAGATTATCTATTTTGACTGCACACGCACCACATTGGCCAAACCCAACGCTGCCATGCAGACAAGGAAAATGGTAGGAGGCGTGCAGAAACCGGACATGGATGCGCCCCGTGTGCTCGTGGACAGACGCTGACCTTTTTTCATAGCCTGACATAAAAGACCGAGAGGCTGTGCCGTATGAATCTCTGCGGCGCAGCCTCTCTCTTTGGGAAGTGTACAGACAATATGGTCCGCCTTAAGTTCCACCCTGACCCTCCCGGTGGGAGGGAACAGCTTGTTTAGGGGGATTCTATGGAGAAAAAGGAACTCGTATGATTTTTCAAAATGTCAGAATTTTAACGTTTTTGCTTACACTTTGATTTTTCAGTGTCTTTAAAAACGGGTGGTTTTGAACCGATTTTCATGTTAATAAGTGCAAAAAGTCGGTTTCTTGCACAAAACGGAAAAATCAGTTAAGTGTTAGGGGGGAAACACTTAACTGTTTCCAGAAAATTAGTTAACTGTTTTCGATCCGGCACTTAAGTGTTTTTGAGGAAAAACTTAACTGTTTCAAGGCAAAAACTCAGGTTTTTTGGCTTCAAAACCGCGGTTTTCCGGCCAAAAGTGCAGAAAATGGGAGCTGAAAACTGCACAAACCGGCCGATTTGTGCATGAATTTAACGGATTTTAGGTTAAAATCGGGCGAAATTCGTTAACACTTTCCGGCTGTAAAAACTTATTCCATTGATTATCAACGGTTTACAAAACAGGCCTTTGAAACTCAAATTTTCCGTTGGCACGCAAAAATCCATTCTCGCCTGGATCTTCAGAAACGGCAGGAAAATCAAAGTGTAAGCAGAAACGTTAAAATTCTGACAATTTGTAAAAATCAGCATAATGGGTATCATTGTCAGACAAAAGGGTTGGCTATTTACAGGATGCTTCCCTTTCTGAACAGGCTGTGGCTTCTGTGAAGTACTCATGATTAACAGGGAATGGCTGCACCGTAGTTGATGTTTACGGTACAGCCATTCTTGTTTATTCTCGCCAAGGCTGGGGACGGATGCAGTCGGGTCAGTCGAGATTGCCCCACGATACCAGCGAATAGCTGCTCTCTGTCTTGGCTTCTATGTCGTCAGGGAGATTGCAGAAGAAGTCTATTCCGGTGCGCTTTTCCAGCTCGTAGATGGAGACGGTATAGCCGGACAGGGGATCATCGCCGTGGTACACGGGAGAATGCTCAAACCAGAATCCCAGCGAGCGGTAGCCAGTGGAATGCTTGAGCAGTATGGCTGCGAAGAAATACTTCGGCACGATGAGCTTTCCCTGTATGCGCGAAAGGATATGCTCTTCACTGTCTATGGTGCCGCCCTTGCACACGAACAGGGTGTCGCTTTCGGAAAGCCTGACATTGTGTACGAAGTTCTCCATGTTTATCCACAGTCCCTTGTACTTATGGGCAGGGTCGCTGCCGTTGAACGCCTTGTATTGCGGCTGCATGTTGGTCAGGAAGAAGGTCTGGTAGTTGGCCGTTGAACTGTAGAGCCGGTCATTGGACGGACAGATGTGGCCGTGGTCGAAGCCGGAACCATAGTAATAGTCGGCAGGCCAGTACTCATCGGCAGTCAGTGCCGGGTCGAAGGGATATTGTGGGTCGCCATAGTAGCGTGAGGTGTTGCTTTTCTTGTTTTTCGTGGTCAGGAAATAGCACGACCAGCGTTGTGATTTCTTGTCGCAGTCCCATTCCACGGAATAGTTCACCCCATAGCCGTCATTGTTTTCATGTACAATGAGTTTGTTGTTTCCGCCTTTAAGGCGCGGGAACTCCAGTCCTGCCACGGCTTTCTGGGTGTTGACGATGTTCCGGTTCTCGTTCTTGGAAGAGGAGCCTCCTTGCTGTTCCGGGCTGTTGTTGTCGTCTGAGCAGGAAAAGACAATAGCAAGCGTTGCCAGCAGGCACAGTGACTTTCTGATGTCGATCATGTTGGAATAATATTTTAGTTAGTAGGGGTAGGCTGGTGATGCTGGCTCTGTTTCTGCATAGGCCAGCTTTACCGGTAGGGAATCAAAGAGACATGGAGACAAAAAAAATGTGTTCTCGCGTATATGCAACTACGCCAAAACACACTTTATTGGTGTTCTTTAAATATATAAGGTATATATTTATTTGCGAACCTTACCGTAACGGCTCATGAACTTGTCAACACGTCCTGCGGTGTCAACGAGTTTCTTCTTGCCTGTGTAGAACGGGTGAGAGGAACTTGAGATTTCAATCTTTACCACTGGGTAGGTTTCGCCTTCAAATTCTACTGTCTCTGTAGTCTTGCATGTAGATTTTGTAAGGAACATATCGCCGTTGGACATATCCTTGAATACGACGGGGCGATAGTTTTCGGGATGGATACCTTTTTTCATTTTAAATTTCTATTGAATTGTTATTACTAATTGCACGTTCTTGACGCATTTGGGTTGCAAAGGTAGGTATTATTTTTCTGATTTACAAATGTTTTGGCTTTTTTTTGATTTAATGGGTGGTATTACACCGGATATTACACCGAAACAGGGACGCAGCAGTATCTGGAAGCAAAAACAGACAAAATGGGCATCAACTGGAACGGAATACAGAAAAATTGGGCTAACTTTGCAGCCACTATGATCATTATCCTTACCATACTGGCCTACTTCCTGGCCCTGCTCGTGTTCAGCCGATACACGACAAGAAAAACCGACAACGACACATTCTTCCGCGCCAACAGACAGTCACCATGGTATATGGTGGCCTTTGGGATGGTAGGCGCAAGCGTCTCGGGCATCACATTCGTGAGTGTACCGGGCATGGTGCTGAAAACCGACATGACCTATCTGCAGACCTGCCTGGGATTCATCGTGGGCTATTTTGTGGTGGCGTGGCTCCTGCTGCCCGTCTATTACCGGCTGAACCTCACGACCATCTACACCTACCTGCAGCAACGGCTCGGCCACCGTGCCTACAAGACCGGCGCAGCCTTCTTCCTGCTCAGCAAGATGTCGGGCGCGGCCGTGCGCTTCTATGTGGTCTGCATCATCCTGCAACGGTTCGTATTCGACCGTACCGGCGTGCCGTTTCCCGTGACCGTAGTGTGCATGGTAGCCCTCATCTGGCTCTACACACGCAGAGGAGGCATCAAGACCCTGGTGTGGACAGACTCGTTCCAGACCATCTGCATGCTCACCGCACTCGTGCTCATCACCGTCCACGTGGTCAGCGCATTGGGCATGACCACAAACGAGGCACTGCACGCCATTGCCGACGACGCGCGCAGCCGGATGTTCGTGTTCGACGACTGGATGTCTAAGCAGAACTTCTGGAAACAGTTCCTCAGCGGTGTCTTCATCACCATTGTCATGACCGGCCTCGACCAGGACATGATGCAGAAGAACCTGACCTGCAAGAACCTGCGCGATGCACAGAAGGACATGAGCGTATATGGATTCGCCTTCGTGCCGGTGAACCTGCTGTTCATGGGATTAGGCATCCTGCTGGCCATGCTCGCCACGAAGGAAGGACGGCCGCTGCCCGCATCAGGCGATGAACTGCTGCCCATGTTTGCCGCATCGGGCGAATTAGGGACAGCCGTCGTGGTGTTCTTTACCATAGGCATCGTGGCCGCATCCTTCTCCAGCGCCGACTCCGCGCTGACCTCCATGACCACCTGCTACTGCGTTGACATCAAGGAACGCCCTGAAGACGAACAGCTGCGCAAGCGCGTGCACATAGGCATGGCAGTGGTCTTCGCCCTGGCCATCATCCTCTTCCGGACGGCCAACAGCACCAGCGTCATCGATGCCATCTACGTGCTCTGTTCCTATACATACGGCCCACTGCTCGGACTATTTGCCTTCGGCCTGTTCACACGGCGGCATGCCGACCCCAGACTCGTGCCCTACATAGCATTGGCATCGCCCATGGCCTGTTACCTCATCAACCTCTACACCCAACGCTACGCCGGATATACCTTTGGCTATGAGCTGCTCATGCTCAACGGTCTCATCACGTTCACCATGCTCTGGGCAAGCGGCAGCAGACAGAAGGCAGAGACCGAGTGAGAGCCCAAAGCACTGACCCGCGTTATTCAAGCCAGGAAACGGATTGCACCTGCATCAGCCGTTCAGTGCCAGCAACCCAAGAATCCCGGAAAATCAAAGTGTCAGTTTTTCTGCCGTTTCTGTGACACTTTGATTTTCCGGCCATTTCTGAAGAATCCAGCGGAAGCGGATTTTTGCGCGCCAGCGGAAAATTCGGGTTTCGGAGGGCTATTTTATAAACCGTTGATAATCAATGAGATAAATTTTTCCAACTGTAAAATGTTAATAAGAAATGCCCTATTTTAACATAAAATCCGTTAAATTCATGCACAAAACAGCTGATTTGTGCAGTTTTCAGCTCCTTTTTTCCGCACTTTTGGCCGGAAAATCACAGTTTTGAGGCCGAAAACCTGAGTTTTTGCCCCGAAACAGTTAAGTTTTGCCTCAAAAACACTTAAGTGCCAGGAC
>JBJEHA010000038.1:0-13154 GCA_051875605.1 Prevotella sp.
TTTTTGCCCCGAAACAGTTAAGTTTTTCCTCAAAAACACTTAAGTGCCGGATCGAAAACAGTTAACTAATTTTCCAGAAACAGTTAAGTGTTTCCCCCCTAACACTTAACTGATTTTTCCGTTTTGTGCAAAAAACCGACAATTTACACTTATTAACACGGAAATCGGATCAAAACCGTCTGTTTTTCAAGACTCCGAAAAATCAAAGTGTAAGCAAAAGTGTTAAAATCCTGACACTTTGATTTTTAAACCCCATTCAATTTCCAGAAGTAAGAGAACTGTCGGGAATGTTGCTGGGGTGTGGGCGTCTCGCCCGCACACACCGCCTGACAGCCCAGTCAATGTCACCATAATGCTTTGTTGCAGTACGCTATGTCAGGTGCGGGCGAGACACCCGCCCCCTCCGTTTTTGGTAGTTGGTTGACTCTGCATATATCCTGTCGAGGAATCATGCGCTGTTAAAAGTCGTGCAAAAACGATGCGGTTTCGTGGAATTTGTGTAATTTTGCCATCCATACATGCTTTGATAAGATAATAAATACACATAAAAAAATAAAAAGAAGACATGAAGAAAATCAGAGCCGCCGTAGTGGGATACGGCAACATCGGAAAGTTCACCCTCCAGGCACTCGAAGCCGCTCCCGACTTTGAGATTGCAGGTATCGTACGCCGCAACGGGGCTGAGAACAAGCCTGCGGAGCTGGCCGGCTACAATGTGGTCAAGGACATCCGCGAACTGGACAGCGTGGATGTGGCTATACTGGCCACTCCGACACGCTCCTGCGAGGAGTACGCCAGGCAGATACTGCCCCTGGGCATCAATACTGTTGACAGTTTCGACATCCATACCTCCATCACCGCCTACCGTGCATCGCTCGATGCCGTGTGCCGTGAGACCGGCCGCGTGAGCATCATCGCGGCAGGGTGGGACCCAGGGTCGGACAGCATCGTGCGCACGCTCATGCAGAGCCTCGCACCCAAGGGACTGAGCTACACCAACTTCGGCCCCGGCATGTCCATGGGCCACAGCGTGTGTGTGCGTTCCAAGGAAGGCGTGAAGAACGCGCTCTCCATGACCATACCCAAGGGGGAGGGGCTGCACAGGCGCATGGTGTATGTGGAGCTGGAAGAGGGCGCCAGTCTCGAGGCCGTGACGGCTGCCATCAAGGCCGACCCTTATTTCGCCAATGACGAGACCCACGTGTTCGAGGTGCCCTCGGTAGATGAGGTGCGCGACATGGGCCATGGCGTGAACCTTGTGAGGAAGGGCGTGAGCGGACAGACGCAGAACCAGCGCATGGAATTCAACATGAGCATAAACAATCCTGCACTGACCGGACAGGTGCTTGTCAACGTGGCACGCGCCTCCATGAGACAGCAGCCGGGATGCTACACCATGGTGGAGATACCCGTCATTGACCTTCTGCCGGGTGACCGCGAGGAACTTATCGCACATCTGGTATAGACCAAGCAGAACCACATGGAACAGATTCTCATACGCATCACCGGGCAGGACCGGCCTGGACTCACGGCATCGGTCATGGGCATCCTGGCACGCTATGATGCACAGATACTCGACATAGGACAGGCCGACATACACAGCACGCTCTCGCTGGGCATCCTCATACGCACCGACGAGACGAGCTCCGGGCAGGTCATGAAAGAACTGCTCTTCAAGGCCACGGAACTGAACGTGAACATCGGGTTCGAGCCTATCGACGACGATGAATATGAGGCATGGGTAGGGCAGCAGGGCAAGAACCGCTACATCCTGACCATCATCGGGCGAAGGCTGTCGGCCAGGCAAATCGAGGCCACGACAAAGGTCATCGCACGCCAGGGACTCAACATCGACTCCATACTGAGACTCACGGGACGCATGAGCATCAAGGACCCGTCGCGCAACGTGAGGGCCTGCATCGAATTCTCGCTGCGCGGGACACCCACCGACCAGAGCGCCATGCAGGGTGAACTGATGAAACTGTCCACCGACATGGAAGTGGACTTCTCCTTCCAGCGCGACAACATGTACCGGCGCATGCGCAGACTCATCTGCTTCGATATGGACTCCACGCTCATACAGACCGAATGCATAGACGAACTGGCCATCAGGGCCGGAGTGGGAGACAAGGTGAAGGCCATCACCGAAAGAGCCATGCGCGGGGAGATAGACTTCAAGGAGAGCTTCACTGAGCGTGTGGCCCTGCTCAAGGGGCTGGACGTGAGCGTGATGCAGGACATCGCCGAGAAACTGCCCATCACCGAAGGCGCAGACCGGCTCATGTCGGTACTCAAACGCTGTGGCTACAAGATAGCCATACTCAGCGGAGGATTCACCTTCTTCGGGGAATACCTGCGGCGCAGGTTCGGAATAGACTATGTCTATGCCAACGAACTCGAAATCGACGACAACGGGAAACTTACCGGACGGTATGTGGGGGAAATAGTGGACGGGCAGCGGAAGGCCGAACTGCTCAAGCTCATCGCACAGGTGGAAAAGGTGAACCTGGCGCAGACCATTGCCGTGGGCGACGGTGCCAATGACCTGCCCATGATCTCGGCTGCCGGACTGGGAATAGCCTTCCACGCCAAACCGCGTGTGGTGGCCAATGCCAAGCAGAGCATCAACACCATCGGACTGGATGGGGTGCTCTACTTCCTCGGATTCAAGGACAGCTACATAGGCTGCTAAGGAAGCATGAATGCGGACTGGACTGGAACCCCGGATGCTGCACGCTTCTGGCAACCCCTGCTGGAATGGTATGCACACAACGGACGGACACTGCCATGGAGAGGGCTGAAGGACCCGTATGCCGTGTGGGTGAGCGAAATCATCCTGCAACAGACACGGATAGACCAGGGCACCGCCTACTGGCAACGGTTCATGGAGCAGTATCCCACAGTGGACCGGCTGGCATCGGCATCCGAGGACGAGGTACTCAGGCTATGGCAGGGGCTGGGTTACTACAGCAGGGCCAGAAACCTGCACCGGGCTGCACAGCAGGTGGTGCAATGGGGAGGCTTTCCGGAAACGGCAAGGGAGATAGTCCGGCTCAAGGGGGTGGGAACCTATACGGCTGCAGCCATCGCCTCAATGGTGTTCGGACAGGACGAGGCAGCCATAGACGGCAATGCCTACCGCGTGCTGTCACGCCACTTCGGCATCACTACTCCTATAGACAGCACACAGGGAAAAAGAGAATTCCAGCAACTGGCCACGGCCTTGCTGCCAGAAGGAAAGGCCGGTGACTTCAACCAGGCCATGATGGACCTCGGGGCAATGGTATGCACACCCCGTTCACCCCAATGCGGGGACTGTCCGTTGGGCAGTTCCTGTGAGGCACGGCGCACAGGCGTGCAGCAGTCCCTGCCGGTAAAGGCCAGGAACACAGCCGTGAAGGAACGACACATGCGTTGTGTGTGTATCAGATGCAATGGAGAGACTGCCATCTGCCGCCGGTCTGCAGGCGACATCTGGCAGGGACTATGGCAACCACTGGTAGTGGAGGATGAGGGAGAATGGAAAGCCTTTCTCGGGAAACTCGGGGAAGACAGTGTGCTTCACACCCTGAACACCGGTGTAAGGCATGTGCTCACCCATCGCATCATCACGGCCGACTTTTATGTCCTGGACACAGGAAGAAAGCCGGACCTGCCTTCAGGATATATCTGGATTCCCCGGAAACAGCTGGACGACCATGCGCTGCCACGGCTCTTTGAACGCCTTTTTGACGAGGCGGAGCAGAATGTGCAGGATGCCGCTACGGACAGCAGATAAGGAGAACTGGACGAAATAGTTGACGCTTTAAGGGAAAAGAGTTGGAGGATATAAGGTAATTTGTTACCTTTGCATACAAGATAAACACCGAAAAGGAAAAAGGAAGAACCGGATATTCCGATTAACACATTTTTACTTGCTTGATACATGGAAATGACGGACAACGACCTGAGGCTGCTGAGCCATATAGTTTTTCCGAACGATCTGCGGAAACTGCCGGTGGAGGATTTGCCTGAGGTATGCCGTGAGCTGCGCTCTGCCATCGTGCATGAACTGGCAGAGAATCCCGGACATCTGGCTTCATCGCTTGGAGCGGTGGAATTGACTGTGGCACTGCATTACGTGTATGATACTCCGCAGGACCGCATCGTATGGGATGTGGGGCACCAGGCCTATGGACACAAGATGCTCACAGGCCGTAGGGAAAGGTTCTCTACCAACCGCAAGATGGGTGGGCTGATGCCGTTTCCCAGTCCGCTGGAAAGTGAATACGACACTTTTGCATGCGGACATGCATCAAACTCCGTCTCTGCCGCACTGGGCATGGCTGTGGCTGCAAGGCAGCTGGGGGTGCACCGGCATGTGGTGGCCGTAATCGGTGACGGAGCCATGAGTGGTGGACTGGCTTTTGAGGGCATCAACAACGCATCGTCATCACCCAACGACCTGCTCATAGTGCTCAACGACAACGACATGAGCATAGACCGCGCTGTTGGCGGAATGGAAAAATACTTGCTCAACCTGGACACCAACGAAACCTACAACCGGCTGCGCTTCAAGGCTTCACAATGGCTGCATGAAAAAGGATACCTGAATGATGACCGGAGAAAAGGCATCATCAGGCTGAACAACGCACTGAAGTCGGCATTGAGCCATCAGCAGAACATATTCGAGGGCATGAATATCAGGTATTTCGGCCCATTCGACGGAAATAATGTCATGGAACTGGTACGACGCTTCAGGCAAATCAAGGATATGCGCGGCCCGAAACTGCTGCATCTGCATACAGTGAAAGGAAAAGGGTACGGGCCGGCGGAAAAAGAGGCCACACTATGGCATGCACCAGGAAGATTCGATCCTGACACAGGAGAAAGAATAGAACATGAACAACCGGGAACTCCACCGAAATTCCAGGATGTATTCGGGGAAACCTTGTTGGAACTGGCACGTATGAATCCTAAAATTGTAGGGGTGACACCGGCTATGCCTACCGGATGTTCCATGAACATTATGGGAAAGGAACTGCCGGAAAGGGTCTTTGACGTAGGCATAGCTGAAGGGCATGCAGTGACCTTCAGTTGTGGGATGGCGAAAGATGGACTTCTGCCTTTCTGCAATATATACAGTGCTTTTGCACAACGTGCATACGACAATATCATCCATGATGCGGCCATGCTCAACCTGCCCATTGTGCTTTGTCTTGACAGGGCTGGACTGGTGGGTGAGGATGGAGCTACACATCACGGTGCATTCGACCTTGCCGCGCTTAGGCCAGTGCCGAATCTGACCATTGCTTCGCCGATGGATGAGCACGAACTCAGAAAACTCATGTTCACGGCTCAATTGCCGGGAAAAGGCTCTTTTGTCATAAGATACCCCAGAGGAAGAGGGGTGATAAGTGAATGGAGATGTCCGCTTGAGGAAATACCGGTGGGCAAGGCACGGAAACTGCGTGGTGGAAAGGACATTGCTGTACTGAGCATTGGACCAGTGGGAAACAATGTGGACAAGGCCATAGACCAGCTGGAACAGGATGTACGGATGAAGGGACGTGTGGCTCATTATGACATGCGCTTCTTGAAACCTCTGGACGAGGAGACCCTGCAACAGGTTGCGGAACAGTTCTCTTATGTCCTCACGGTTGAGGACGGCGTGCGTATGGGTGGTATGGGCTCAGCTGTTTTGGAATGGATGGCAGACCACAATTTCCGGCCTGTAATAGTGAGGATGGGTCTGCCCGACCGGTTTGTGGAGCATGGCACAGTGAATCAGCTACAGAAACTGACCGGATTGGATGCAGACAGTATCCGAAGTAATCTGGAAACAATGTGCTGTAATATTCCGATGAAGACAATTGACAATCGACAAGAAAACACGAAATCATGAAGATAATCATTGCCGGTGCCTATGCTATAGGCACGCATCTGGCCAAGCTGCTCTCCCGTGACCACGAGGACATCACGCTTATTGACCCGGATGGGGAACGACTTGCACAGATCAGTTCAGATTTCGATCTGCTGACTATGCAAGGGTCGCCATCCAGCATAAGTGTGCTGAAGGAAGTGGATACTGATGACGCAGACCTGTTCATTGCCGTGACACCTGACGAAAACCTTAACATGGCTGCATGTGTGCTGTCACATGCACTTGGTGCGAAAAAGACGGTTGCCAAGATTAACAGCGCGGAATATGCAGAACCGGAACTACAGGAACTGTTCAGTGGAATGGGAATCAGTTCACTCATCTATCCGGAAATGCTGGCTGCCACAGATATCAACAACGGGCTGAAAATGTCTTGGGTTAGACAACGTTGGGATGTGCATGGAGGTGCCTTGGTCATGTTAGGAATAAAATTGCGTGAGTCATGTGAGATACTGAACAGGCCACTGAAGGAACTTTGTGGTCCAGACGACCCCTATCATGTCGTGGCCATAAAACGTGGAGAAGAAACCATTATACCTGGAGGAAGCGATTCTCTCCAGTTGTATGACTTGGCTTATTTTATGACCACAAGACAATACATTCCCTATATCCGCAAGATTGTAGGTAAGGAACATTATGTGGACGTGAAGAACGTAATGGTAATGGGCGGAGGTGAAACTGCTGTCCGTGCGGTGAAGACAATGCCAGAATATATGGATGTGAAAATCATCGAAATGGACGAGAACCGATGCGAACAGCTCAACGATATATTGGAAAACGACAAGACGCTCATCATCAATGGTGACGGAAGAGATCTTCCATTGCTGATTGAAGAAGGAATAAAAAGCACTCAGGCTTTCGTTGCTCTCACCGGCAATGCCGAGACCAATATCCTTGCCTGTCTGACTGCAAAGCGGATGGGAGTGAGAAAAACGGTGGCAATGGTGGAAAACATGGATTATGTGAGCATGGCAGAAAGCCTTGACATAGGTACGATTATCAACAAGAAGGCCATTGCTGCAAGCCATATCTACCAGATGATGCTGGACGCAAATGTCATGAACGTGCGCTTTCTGATGAATGCCAATGCGGATGTCGCAGAATTCATTCCCAAGGAAGGCTCAAAAGTAACACGAAAGGCAGTGAAAGACCTGGGTTTGCCCCAGGGCATGACAATTGGTGGACTGGTACGTAACAATGAAGGCATGCTTGTATCGGGTAATACCCAAATTGAGGCAGGTGATTCTGTTATGGTATTCTGTCATGATGTGAACATGAAGAAAATCGAGAAGCTTTTTATATGATATGATCAACCTGAAGACCATATATAAAGTAATTGGCTCGTTGCTGTATATCGAGGCATCCTTGTTGGCTGTGTGCCTCTGCATGGCTCTTTATTTTGGGGAGGATGATACTACAGCTTTCCTTTTTTCTGTGGCTATTACAGCCTTTGGCGGAACGATATTGCGCTATCTGGGACGGGACAGTGACAATACATTGAACCGGCGTGACGCTTATCTCGTAGTGACCTGTGCATGGATTGTTTTCAGTTTGTTCGGAATGCTTCCGTTTGTCATCAGTGGCTATTTGACCGATTTCACTGATGCTTTCTTTGAAACCATGTCTGGTTTCACCACTACCGGCGCCACAATCCTTGATGACGTGGAATGTCTTCCCCATGGACTTCTTTTCTGGCGCACTATGACCCAATGGATTGGTGGCTTGGGTATTGTGTTCTTCACCATTGCATTGTTGCCATCGATGGTAGGAGGTTCGGTGAAGGTTTTTGCTGCAGAGGCAACTGGGCCTATCAAGACCAAGCTTCATCCGAGACTATCCATGAGTGCCAAGTGGATTTGGGTGGTTTATGTGTTGCTCACGATAGCCTGTATGATGTGCTACATGTTTTTCGGAATGGAGTGGTTCGATGCAGTCAACTATTCCATGACAAGCACAGCTACCGGAGGCTTCTCTACTCACAATGAGAGTACGGAGTTTTTCCGCTCTCCGGCACTTGATTATACGTGTACATTTTTCTGCTTCCTGTCGGGAACGAACTTCACCTTGCTTTATTTCGCGTTCACCAAAGGCCGTCTGAAGAATCTGTTCCATAATGCCGAATTCAGATTCTACTTGCTTCTTGTTGCTGTTTTCACGGCCTTTATTACAGTAGAGCTTATCTATTATAACGGTTACGACTTGGAGAAAGCTTTCCGATGCGGAATTTTCCAGGTTGTATCTTTCATCACTACAACCGGACTTTACAACGATGATGCCGGGACATGGCCTCATGTCACATGGGTAGTGCTGGCAGTCTGCATGTTTTTCGGTGCCTGTTCTGGCTCTACCAGTGGAGGTTTCAAGTGCATACGCGGTATCATGTTGCTGAAAACTGTAAAGAACGAGTTCAAGCAGATTCTGCATCCTAATGCAGTGTTGCCATTGAAGATTAATGGTGGCAACGTGCCTACAAGCAAGCGTGTCACACTTCTTGCTTTTCTCACGTCTTATCTCATCCTGAGCCTCATCTGTTCGTTTGCAATGATAGCCATGGGGGTTGACCATACCAACGCCATTACCATCACGCTAAGCTGTATCAGTAATGTCGGGCCTACACTGGGCGTGGAAATAGGTCCTACCATGTCGTGGAGCGGACTTCCCGACCTGGCCAAATGGATATGCGCGACGCTCATGCTTATAGGCCGACTGGAAATATTCACGGTGCTTGTCATCTTCACACCGGCGTTCTGGAAAAAGAGCTGACATGCCTGTCTTGAATAGGGAAATGAATAGGAAACAATAAACATAAACTTCTAAAAAACAACTTCAAAACTATGAAACCGCTAAAATTCAATGCGCTCCTGAAGTCAACACTCTGGGGTGGGGAAAAAATCATTCCGTTCAAGCAACTGTCTTCTGCTCAGGAAAACGTGGGCGAAAGTTGGGAAATATCCGGTGTCAAGGGTAACGAGACGCTCGTCAGTGAAGGCCCGTATGAGGGCAAGTCGCTCAATGCGCTGGTTGACGAACTGAAGGGTCAGCTCGTGGGTGAGGCCAACTACCAGCGTTTCGGTAACGAGTTCCCCTTGCTTATCAAGTTCATTGATGCGCGTCAGGATCTTTCCATACAGGTCCATCCTACCGATGAAATTGCATTGCGTCAGGGAAAAAGCCGTGGAAAGACGGAGATGTGGTATATCATGGATTCTGACAAGGATGCCAAGCTATACAGTGGACTCAAGCAGCAGATTACCCCCGAACAGTATAAGGCCATGGTCGAAGACGACACCATCTGCGATGCGCTGGCTCAGTACAGTGTCAAGGAGGGTGATGTGTTCTTCCTTCCGGCCGGACGCATACATGCCATTGGAGCAGGATGCTTCCTGGCAGAAATCCAGCAGACCAGCGATGTAACCTACCGCATCTACGATTTCAAGCGCAAGGACAAGGACGGGAATTATCGCGAACTGCATACCAAGGAAGCTGCGGAGAGCATCAACTATACTGTAGAGGACGATTACCGGACGGCATATACACCGGAAAAGAACCAGGGAGTGGAGCTGGTGCAGTGTCCTTATTTTACCACTGCGGTCTATGACCTGGATGAGCCTATGACGCTCGATTATTCAGAACTTGACAGCTTTGTCATTCTTATCGGCATGCAGGGGGCTGCCACGATTACCGACAATGAAGGCAATACTGTCACTCTGAAGGCCGGAGAGAGTCTGCTCGTTCCTGCCACAACCAGCACCTTGAAGGTTGAAGGTACGGTGAAGTTCCTTGAAACCTATGTATAGACGGGCACACGCCTGTAAACTGCAAGAAGGCCTCTTTCTCCATCTGGTGGAGGAAGAGGCCTTCTTCTTTTCCATAAGTGGCAGCCATACGCCGGTTCAGCCTGTCCCGTCGCTGTTCTGCTGTTGTTCCGGTTGCTGTCCGCTGGAGAGGAATCTTTCCACATCCTGAAGGATGCGCCTGAACGGTTCCGACTGCACACAGCCTGTATTCTTCTTGAGCGAAAACACGATGTCGCCCAGACTGTGGCTGTAGCAGGATAGTTCATTACGGCGCTGCACTCCATGTACGCTTTGTCTGCATATTTCCGTTTCCCGCTCCTTGACGAGCTGTGTGCATACCTTTTTCAGCATCGGTGTAATCACTTTGTCAAACAGGTAGTGTCCCTGTATATATAAATAGGTGGTTTCCGGGCTCACTCCCAGCCGTTTCACGTCTTCCTTCACGGCCATATAGCTTTCCTTCGCTTCCGGATGCCTTTTCTGCAGGTCATTTATCTTGCGCCCCACCTTCCTGCGCAGGTTCTGCAGCATGCTGTCTGCCCGTTCCATGCTGAAGTGTCCTGTCTCTATGATGTGCAGGAAGTCCGTGATGGAGAATTCATTGTAGTTTGCCGTGCGGTAGGACCAGATGCTCCACACGAAGAGCGGGAAAATGGCCAGCGAGAACTGCCGCATGTATTCCTCGAAGTCGAACAGGGCATGGTCGTTCAGCGTCACGGCCACACACACATCGTGGAGCGACGGTGCATAGCATTGCAGGTTTTCTATGGAATAGGCGTATGTATGGAACACGTAGGGATTGGCCACCACGCTTTGTGAGGCGGCCGTTCCGCCCTGCATGAGAAAGTCGTAGTCAGCATCCACACAGGCTATCATGTCCTTGCCCACGCGTCCTGCCACCATGTTCATGAGCACTGCCTTCTTTCCCCGTTCCAGCCGTTGGTCTCTTGTGGGCAGCAGCACCTCGAAGAAACGTTCGCTGTTTTCGTACCGGCTGAGCACAGTGCGCCAGAAGAACACGTCGTCGTAGCTTTCCACATAAGCCACAATCCGTCTTCTGGCCTTCTTGGAGTTCAGCCTGTTGGCCGCTTCCATCCAGGCCGACGAAACACTATCCTTCAGTCGCTTGGCCATGCTCGTTCCTTTCCTTGCCGGAACAGTCCGGTATCAGTTGTTGTCCGTTATGTCCGACACCTCTGTCACCCTGTCCATCCAGCCGTTCATGATTACGGCCGGAGAGTGTGTAGTGAGTATGATCTGTACGTTCGGGTTCAGTTCCAGGATGAGGTCTATGAGTCTTTGCTGCCAGTCCACATGGAGGCTCACTTCCGGCTCGTCCATGAAGAGTACATAGTTCTGGTTGTCCTCCACGAGTACGGTGAGCATGATGGCCAGGATTTGCTTCTCGCCGCTTGAAAGCTGGTAGGGCAGCAGTGTCTCGCCTATCTGTGTGAACCTGATTTCGTTTTCCGTCCTCACGATACGTTTCCCGGTATCCTTGAACAGGTCGTCCATGATGTCCTGGAAGCGCAGTTTCGGGGCCGACAGAGCCTGTGCCTCCTGGGCGGCATCAGGCCGTCCGCTCTGCAGCACGCCGATGATACGGTTGCCTATGTTCACCTGATAGTCCAGGTACTTGCGCTGCAGCTGGAAAAGCTGCCAGTCGAGTTCCGTGAGCAGGCTCATGTCCAGGCGCGTGATGGTGTCAGAACTGAGCAGCGGACGGTCGAACGAGCGTATCACGTCATACCTGATCCATTTGGCCTCCTCTGGCACCACCTTCAGCCGGACACCCTTGAGCATGTGGCTGGGAAACTCGCCACCGGCAGACAGTCCCTTGACAACCTTGTTCAGTATGGTGCTCTTGCCCACGCCGTTCACGCCGCTGAGCACGTTCACGCGACGGTCCAGGTTCCACACCACGTGCCGACGCCCGCTCCATAGCGAGTCGATTTCTATCTGTTCTATGTATTCCGCGTATTTCATAGGATCCTCCTTTTCCTTGTCTCTATGTTGCTGTCAGGAGGCATTGGCGGCAGGTGGCCCGTGTCTTGTGCCGCTATATGCCCATCCTATCTGCAAATATAGCCATTTTGCGGCGTTCCGGCTGCATGGGCGGCGTTTTTTTTGTAATTTTGCAGCTCGATTAACGCCCGTGGCTCTTTGTCACGGGGGAAAACCTGTCTGATGATGAAGCAAAATACAACTGCCACCCCTCTTGTAGCCCACCTTTCCATGCTCCTGGCCTGTGTGTTCTGGGGCCTCATGTCGCCCTTGGCCAAGGATGCCATGGCCCACGGCGTGCACCCCATAGCCATTGTCTCGTTCCGTGTGGCCGGCGGCGCGCTGCTTTTCTGGCTGGCCTCGCTGGCTGCTCCGCGTGAGCATGTGCCTTTGCGCCATAAGCTCCTCTTCATGCCTGCCGCCTTGTGCGGTCTGGTCTGCAACCAGTGTGGCTTCACCATCGGGCTGGGCTTCACCTCTCCGGTCAATGCCAGTATCGTCACCACTTCCATGCCCATCTTCTCCATGGTGCTGGCCACGCTGCTGCTCCACGAGCCGCTTACGGGCAAGAAGGCACTGGGCGTGATGCTGGGTTGTTGCGGTGCGGTCATCCTCATCCTCACCAGCGCCAGCGCACAGAACGCACGGGTGGGCGACCTGCGTGGCGACCTGATGGTGCTTGGCGCGCAGTTCTCCTATGCCCTGTTCCTCACGCTGTTCAACCGTTTCGTCAGGTCCTACTCCGTCTTCACGGTCAACAAGTGGATGTTCCTCTGGGCCACGCTGCTCATCTGGCCGTTCTCCCTGCCGCGTGTCGTGGGTCTGCCTTGGCAGCACATCGCGCTCACCACGTGGATGGAGACGGCCTATGTCGTGGTTTTCGGCACCTTCATCTGCTACATTCTCATCATCATTGCCCAGCAGGTGCTCCGTCCCACGGTGGTGGCTTCCTACAACTATGCGCAGCCTGTTCTGGCCGTCATCGTGTCCGTGGCCATGGGGCTGAGCATCTTCCGTCCCGAACAGGCTCTGGCCGTTGTCCTGGTGTTCTCGGGTGTATGGCTGGTGACGCGTTCACGGGCGAGGGCCGACCAGGAGCATAAAGGATAGGCGCGGAAGGACAACGGTGCATCCTCTGGAAAGACGGGACGATGCCGCATGAAAAAAGAAAGTCCAAAAAACCGGATATCCCGGAAAGTCAAAGTGTCAGTTTTTTAACACTTTTGCTTACACTTTGGTTTTCCGGCCATTTCTGAAGATTCGGGAGAAATCGGATTTTTGCGTGCCAACGGAAAAATCAGGTTCTGGAGGTCTGTTTTGTAAACCATTGATAATCAATGGGATAAGTTTTTATAGATGGAAAGTGTTAACAAAATATGCCCGATTTTAACCTAAAATCCGTTAAATTCATGCACAAAACACGCGATTTGTGC
>JBJEHA010000039.1:0-12861 GCA_051875605.1 Prevotella sp.
CCGGCTTCCTTCAGATTCCACCTCGCGATGGACACCCTTGCCTTGGGCTATAGCCTTCCCGCTATTAGGGTGGCTTGGGGACTTGCACCCGTTAGGCAATGCTCATGCCGAGCGTACTGCTTACAGCGGCGACACATCCAAAGCGGTGTGCCGCCGCTTCTTTTTGCGCGGCATAGCGAGCAAGGTAGAAGCCCATACAACCGGCATCACGGAAGGGGCGAAAAGGGAAACCGGAAACAGCTAACCGGAAAGTTGAAAAAACCGAACCGGAAACTTCCTCCAGCCTCATTCCAATCTGTGTTTCACGGCGTGAACACTATATTTCACGGCGTGAACTGGAGATTGCAGTTCACACGCGCCGACTTAAGAGTCAGGCTTTACTGACTTTTCTGTTGGCTTTTCCCGTTTTTCCTCCACACTCAGACCGACACCCATGCCAACAGCCCTACTTTTTCCTGTTTATCGGTATATGGAAGGGGTTATTCGCGGAAAATCGCTATATTTGCATCAGATATTCACACAAAGCGTATAAACAAAAAACAGAATGGACATGAATACATTTTTCCACGTCAGCGACATCGGCGACCTTCGCCATGCGCTCCGAGAGGCACAAGACATAAAGAACGACCGCTTCAAGTACCAGCATCTGGGACAGAACAAGACGCTGCTCATGATCTTCTTCAACAACAGCCTGCGCACACGCCTGTCCACACAGAAGGCGGCCATGAACCTGGGCATGAATGTCATCGTGCTCGACGTGAACGCCGGCGCGTGGAAACTGGAGACCGAACGCGGAGTGGTCATGGACGGCGACAAGTCGGAACACCTGCTGGAAGCCATCCCCGTGATGGGCTGCTACTGCGACATCATCGGCGTGCGCTCGTTTGCCGGGCTGACCGACCGTGAGCGTGACTATGCCGAGGAGGTGGTGCAGCAGTTCGTGAAGTACAGCGGCCGACCCGTCTTTGCCATGGAAACGGCCACCGTGCATCCGCTTCAGGCCTTTGCCGACCTCATCACCATCGAGGAGCACAAGACCAAGGCACGCCCCAAGGTAGTGCTCACATGGGCGCCCCACTGCCGCGCGCTGCCCCAGGCCGTCCCCAACTCCTTTGCAGAGTGGATGAACGCCGCCGATGTGGACCTGGTGGTGACCCATCCGGAGGGCTATGAGCTGGATGCACGGTTCGTGGGCAATGCACGCGTGGAATACGACCAGAGAAAAGCCTTCGAGGGCGCGGACTTCGTATATGCCAAGAACTGGAGCTGCCCCGGGGTGACACGCCCGCAGGACTACGGCAAGATCATTTCCACCGACCCCAGCTGGACTGTGGATGCAGCGCACATGGCACTGACAGACAACGGCAAGTTCATGCACTGTCTGCCGGTGAGGCGCGGACTGATTGTGACCGACGAGGTCATCGAAAGCCCCGACTCGCTCGTCATACCCGAAGCGGCCAACAGGGAAATATCGGCTACTGTGGTCATCAAGAAGATGCTTGAATCACTCAAACTGAAATAATGATGCGCAATCTGCCTTGCATCCTTCTCTGCATACTGCTCTCCATGGCCTCCGGCAAGGCCATGGCAGACGATGTGGTGATATGGGAAGAAGACTGGACAGGGTATTCCACCGGAAAGATTGACAAGACCTTCACAAGGGATGACGGCATAACCTATTCCTTCGGGGTAAAGCCCACAATATACACTAAAGCAGCCCTGGCTGGCGGTACAGCACCGGAACTGCTCATCCAGGAAAATGACAAGATGACCGTCACCATACCTGACCTCAAGGGCTGCTCGGGTGTCTTCACGCTGTCATTCAAAAGAAGCAAGGATGCCACACAATACCCGCTTACCGTGACTTCCCCGACTACCGGCACAGAAATAGAAGGGCCTGCCATTAGCGGCAAGACCAATGTGTACAGGATAAGCGTACCGGAAGGCACACCTCAGCTTGTACTGGCATTTGCCACTGGCACGGCCCAAGATGCCAACGTACGCATTGACGACATCCTGCTGACAGCTCCCGGAATACAGCTTCCGTCTCCTACCATTACCCCCCCCGTTTCATTTCTGACAGTAGGCGACCAGGTGACCATCACCTGCAACGGCGCCACGAGAATCATGTACCAGATAGCGGGTGGGACAGGCGAGACCGTTGACACAGAATACACAGGCCCGATAGACATTACCGAGGACATGGCAAACAAGGACATCACCATCAAGGCCACAGCCACCGACGGCACAGCCACGACAACCGCGTCGGCCTCATACAGCATCCTGCCCAGCACGCTGCCCGACATGGAACTGGAAGGGACCCTGCAGACAACAGCCCATGAGAACACGTCCCTGATAGCAGAACATGACGGACAGTTCGTAAGGGCTACACTGAAACGCGACATGACCGGCGACGGTGGATGGTACACCCTCACGCTGCCCTTCTCCATCACGCAGGAACAGATCAGGAGCGTGTTCGGAGAGAAAGCCGTGTTCCAGCAGTTCGTATCGGCCACGACACAAGCGGGCAGCAACAAGGTGAGCCTCAACTTCGAGATCCTTACCGGGCCGACCACAGCCGGAGTGCCCTATCTGGTGAAGCCGGAGAAAGGCCACTCCGCAGAGAACCCGGTGTTTGAAGGGGTGAGGGTGAGAAGCGGAACGGAGAGCAACACGGTGTCCGTCCAGCTCGACGGGACAGGCGACACATATAGCTTTACCGGCAGCTACGATTCGGCTGTCCTCGCCCAGAACATGCGCTTTCTGGGAGGCACGACGGGCAACGAACTGCTCAGGCCATCGGCCGACAGTGCCCCGCTCAAGGGATTGCGTGCCTACTTTGTCTATCCCTCCTCCAGCAGCGATGCCAAGATGGAACTGGGAGAGGAATCCACCGGCATCTGCATGCCCACCGAAGAGCCTGGCCCTGCCGACCGGAGCATCCATGACCTGCAAGGCAGGTTTCTGGGAACGGACGATTCGGCACTGCAGCCCGGCATATATATAATAGGTAAAAAGAAAATACTGAAGAAATGAAACCGCGATTCGCCATTTTCGGCAATGAATACCAGATTCACAAGTCGGCAGCCATAGAACAGGTGCTCCACAGCCTGAAGCGGAGACAGGCCGAAGTCTATGTGGACAAGGCCTTCTACGACTTCCTGACAAGCGAGCGCAAACTGTGCATCCATGTGGACGGCGTGTTCGAGGACAACAGCTTCGATGCCGACTACGTCATTTCCATGGGCGGTGACGGCACATTCCTCAAGGCCGCCATGCGTGTGGGTGCCAAGCTCATCCCCATCATCGGCGTGAACACCGGACGGCTGGGCTTTCTGGCCGATGTGCTCCCCGACGGATTCGATGATGCGCTTGAGGCCATCTGCAAGGGTGACTACACCATTGAGGAACACACGGCACTGCAGATTGAGACCGACGGTGAACACATCGCGGGCAATCCCTTTGCCCTGAACGATGTGGCGGTACTGAAACGCGACAATGCCTCGATGATCAGCATACACACGAGCGTAAACGGTGAGCATCTCATTACCTACCAGGCCGACGGGCTTATCATCTCCACCCCCACCGGCTCGACAGCCTACTCGCTGTCCAACGGAGGCCCGATTATCATACCCCACACCGGCATATTCTGTCTCACCCCTGTCGCGCCGCACAGCCTGAACATACGGCCCGTGGTCATCGACGACAACAGCATCGTGAGACTGCGTATCGAATCCCGCTCGCACAACTATCTGGCCGCCATCGACGGCCGCAGCGAACGGCTCTCAGACTCCACCACCGTTACTGTGAGCAAGGCCCCCTTCCACATCCGCATAGTGAAACGCAAGGGGCAGAAAGCCTTCGCATCGCTGCGTGAGAAGATGATGTGGGGCGCAGACAACCGTGAAGGAATGAAAGAAGACTGACACATGTCATTTACCCAACGCATAAAGGCAATCTGGAAACGCTGGCTGGACATACCCGAACAACGGTATGGGGCAAGCGAAATCCTGCAATGGCTCTGGCACATATCACGCGGGAACCGGCTGCAGGCCAGTCTGAACATTGCATTAGGGGTAGTGGAGGTAGCCGTGACGCTGTCACAGGTATGGGCGGTAAAGCATGCGATTGACGTGGCATCGGGCACGACAGCAGGATCGGTATATGTCTCCGTGGGCGTAATCGGACTGCTGATACTCTGCGACTTTGCCCTGCATGTGGCCGCCATCTATGTGAAGAACCTGTTGGGCATCAAGGCACAGAACCGGATGCAGCAGATGATGCTCGACCGCATACTGCGCTCCGAATGGCGCGGGAAAGAAGGCCATCACTCCGGTGACGTGCTGAACCGCCTGGAGTTTGACGTGAATACCGTGGTCACATTCATCACCGAAACCATACCGGGCAGCATATCCGTACTCGCCTTGTTCATCGGAGCATTTCTCTACCTTTTCTCCATGGACCGCATGCTGGCAGTCATCGTTACAGCCATAATGCCGTGTTTCCTGGTTTTCAGCAAGCTCTATGTAGGCCGCATGCGGCAACTGACCCGCCAGGTAAGGGACTCCGACTCAAAGGTGCAGAGCGTGCTTCAGGAAACCATTCAGCACCGCATGCTCATCAAGACCATGGAAAGCGATGCGGAAATGGTGGGCAAGCTGGAATCCACACAGACTGAACTTCGCAGACATGTAGTGCGGCGTACATCATTCAGCGTAGTGTCCGGACTGATTCTGAAATTCGGATTCGCACTGGGCTATCTGGTGGCATTCCTCTGGGCCGCCATACGCATGTCCGGCCATACGCTTTCCTTCGGCGGAATGACTGCCTTCCTGCAGCTGGTCAACAAGATCCAAGGCCCGGCCCGCAATCTGACAAAGCTGTTCCCGGCCTTCGTGAGCGTGTTCACGGCAGCAGAACGACTGATGGAGCTGGAAGAGAACCCACTGGAAGAACAGGGCGAGCCCCTGGAAATGGAAAGTCCATGCGGCATCCGGCTGAAGCAGATGGGTTATGGCTATGAGGACAGCAAGGACCTGATCCTGAAAGGCCTGGACTTCGACTTCAAGCCCGGCACCTGTACCGCCATTCTTGGAGAGACCGGAGCCGGAAAGACCACTTTGGTGAGAATTCTTCTTGCCCTGGTCAGACCACAGGAAGGCAGTGCCGAAATATATGATTGCAACAAGGCCGTCCAGCTTTCACCCCGGACACGCTGCAACATGGTCTATGTGCCACAAGGAAACACACTCATGAGCGGTAGCATCAGGGAAAACCTGCTGCTGGGGAAACTGGATGCCACAGACGAGCAGATGATGGATGCGCTGGAAAAAAGCTGCGCCGGATTCGTGAAGGAACTGCCCGACGGGCTGGATACAGAATGCACGGAACAGGGGGGCGGACTCAGTGAAGGACAGGCCCAGCGCATTGCCATAGCCCGGGCTCTGCTGCGCGACAGGCCGGTCATGCTTTTCGATGAAGCCACATCGGCCCTTGATCCGGAAACAGAATGCCGGCTGCTCAAGAACCTGCTCGACAAGCACGACAAAACCGTTATCTTCATCACGCACAGGCCAGCAGTGGTAGAATACTGCGACCAGATACTGAATATAGAGCGTACCACGCAAACAGCAAGCTGACAATGATACATCTAAAAGACATACACAAGACCTACTTTGGAGCACAGCCCCTACACGTGCTGAAAGGAATCGACCTTGACATAGCCAAAGGAGAGTTTGTCTCCATCATGGGCGCATCAGGTTCCGGGAAATCCACCTTGCTCAATATCCTGGGCATTCTCGACAACTATGACTCAGGAGAATACACACTGGCAGGGACGCTTATCAAGAACCTCACAGAAACCAAAGCCGCCGCATACCGTAACAGAATGATAGGCTTCATTTTCCAGTCATTCAATCTCATCGGCTTCAAGACCGCAGTAGAAAACGTGGAACTGCCGCTTTTCTATCAGGGCGTGGGCAGGAGCAAACGCAGGAAAATGGCAATGGAATACCTTGACCGGCTTGGCCTGGCACAATGGGCGGAGCATTATCCGAATGAAATGTCAGGAGGCCAGAAACAGCGCGTGGCCATTGCCCGCGCCCTGATAACACAGCCACAGATTATCCTGGCCGACGAACCGACCGGCGCACTCGACTCCAAGACAAGCATTGAGGTGATGCAATTGCTCAAGCAGCTGAACAAGAAAGACGGCATGACCATCGTGGTGGTTACACATGAAAGCGGTGTGGCCAACGAAACCGACAAGATTGTCCATATCAAAGACGGCATCATCGGGAGAATCGAGGAAAACACAGAACACAACGCCTCACCATTCGGCATCGGAGGCATCATGAAATAAGACCTGCACATTGACCGGAAACACATGCGAGACATCTTCACGGAAATAGCTGCTACAGCCAAACGGAACAAACTGCGTACAGCACTGACAGGATTTGCCGTAGCGTGGGGCATTTTCATGCTCATATTCCTACTGGGCGCAGGAAACGGACTGATAAACGCTGTCCGGCAGAATTCCGGCCGCTATCTGGACAATTCCATGATGGTGTTCGGTGGAATGACATCAAAACCGTACAAAGGACTGAAAGAAGGCCGGCCGCTCATCCTCAACGACAAGGACCTCAATGCCACAGGCACAGCATTCCCAGAACACGTAGAGGAGTTCGGAGCCGTCATCTCACAGACCGTCACCATCACCTATAAAGAAGAATATGCTACCGGTACACTTACCGGTGCCTATCCTAATCTGCAGCATATCAACAAGATTGAAATGCTTTATGGACGCTTCGTTAACCATGTAGATAATAAAGAAGTACGCAAAACAATTGTATTGAGTGAAGAACGGGCTAAAGAACTCTGCGGAGGCAGCAACATTACCCAACTGATAGGGAAACACGTCAAGGTAAACGGTTTCGCCTTCCATGTTGTTGGCATATACAAAAGCGACATGAGCAACAGGAACAACGAATCCTTTACCGCATTCAATACCATGAGAACCATCTACAACAAAGGCGACAAGGTGGGAAATATCACGTTCAGCTTCCATGACCTCAACACCTTAGAGGAAAATGAGGCTTTCGAAAAGAAATACAGGGCGCGGCTGAACGCGAATCACCAGGCTGCACCCGATGACGGCGGTTCACTGTGGATATGGAACCGCTTCACACAGAACCTCCAGATGAACAAAGGCATGAGCATCATACAAACTGCATTGTGGATTATCGGCCTTTTCACCCTGCTCTCCGGCATCGTCGGCGTATCAAACATCATGCTCATCACCGTAAAGGAACGTACACGCGAATTCGGTATCCGCAAAGCCATAGGCGCAACTCCCATGTCCATTCTCCGGCTCATCATCATCGAAAGCATCATCATCACTACCTTCTTTGGCTATATCGGCATGCTGCTCGGCATAGCAGCCAACGAATACATGAATGCCACCATCGGACATCAGCAGGTGGACAACGGATTATTTGAAACCACCATGTTCGTGAACCCGACTGTAGGCATCACGACCTGTGTGGCTGCAACGCTTGTGATGATTGTCGCCGGTACCATTGCCGGTCTCATTCCTGCCCGTAAGGCAGCACACATCAGACCCATAGAAGCCCTACGCGCAGAAGGATAAGATACAGAACCGTTTCAAGAAAAGATATAGATATTTTGAGAATAGACATCGACACATACAGGGAAATCATTGACACACTGGCCAGAAACAAGAGCCGGTCTCTACTGACCGGGTTCGGCGTATTCTGGGGCGTATTCATGCTGGTGGCACTCATCGGAGGCGGCCAGGGCATGAAAGAAATGCTGTCAAAGAACTTTGAGGGATTTGCCACAAACTCTGCACTTGTTTTCCCACAACCCACTTCCAAAGCCTACGGCGGATTCCAGAAAGGAAGGAATTGGTGGCTGGTATATAAAGACGTTGACCGACTGAAAGCTCAGGTTCCGGAACTGGATATTGTCTCGCCCGTATTGTCGAGCTGGAACAATACCGCAGTATATGGCGACAAACGCTGCACATGCATACTGAAAGGGCTTCGATCCGACTATACCCAGGTGGAAACGCCACAGATACGCTTCGGACGATACATTACCGACATGGATGACAAACAACGGCGGAAAGTATGTGTGCTGGGCAAGAAAATCTATTCAACACTCTTTCCCGGTGGGGAAAATCCGTGCGGAAAGTTTATCCGTATAGACTCCATCCATTACAACATTGTCGGAGTTGATTTCAGTACAGGAAACATTTCCGTGAACGGTTCTTCACAGGACGCGGTCATCATTCCTATTTCTGTCATGCAGAAGACCTACAACAATGGCGACAAAATCGGGCTTATCTGTGCCACTGCACACAAAGGTGTGGTCATGAGCGAGATTGCACAGCGCATGCGTGATGTCATCAGTCGCGCACATACCATATCTCCCGATGATGAAAAAGGTGTCACAGTATTCAACACAGAAGTCATGTTCGGTATGGTCGACAGCCTGTTCAATGGTGTCAACTTCCTGATATGGCTTGTAGGCATCGGCACATTACTGGCCGGAGCCATCGGCGTATCAAACATCATGATGGTCACGGTGCGCGAACGCACTGTGGAAATAGGCATCCGACGCGCTATAGGAGCCACACCCTACCAGATTCTTTCCCAAATCATCAGCGAGAGCGTAGCCCTCACATCTGTTGCGGGCATAAGCGGAATCCTGCTTGCTGTCTCCGTCCTGCAACTGGTGGAGATGGGAACCACTACCAACGGCATTGCCGCCGCCCATTTCCAGATTGGCTTCTGGACAGCTGTCGGTGCCACAATCCTGCTCAGCGTGCTCGGTGTGCTGGCCGGACTTGCTCCTGCCATGCGCGCCATGCGTATCAAACCGGTCGATGCCATGCGCGATGAATAGACAGAAAACAAAAACAGCATCTCAAATCATACAACAACAAGAAAATGAAGAAGTATTTCAAATTCATCATTGCGGGACTCATTGTCATCGTATTTATCCTTACATTCGTCTTCCTATGGATAAAATCGCGACCGCAACCGGTAGAGTATGACGAGTTCACGCCACAAGTGACGGACATACGCAAATCCACCGTCGTTACCGGAAAGATAGAGCCACGCAACGAGGTGGCCGTCAAGCCCCAGATCAGCGGTATCATTACCGAACTGCTGAAAGAAGCAGGCGATGACGTGCAGGAGGGCGAAGTCATCGCCAAGGTAAAGGTCATCCCCGACATGAACCAGCTCAGTTCGGCAGAGTCGCGTCTGAGGCTGGCCGACATCAACATCAGACAAGCCAAGACCGACCTTGACCGTGAGCAGGTACTGTTCGACAAAGGACTTGTTTCGGCTGATGAATATGACAAGATAAAACAAGCCTACGACCAGGCTTGTGAAGAAATGAATGCCGCTGAAGACAATCTGGAGGTAGTGCGCGACGGAGTGTCCAAACGCAACGCCAATGCCAGCTCCACACTTGTGCGCTCCACCATCAAGGGCATCATCCTCGACATTCCTGTGAAAGTGGGCAACTCGGTCATTCTTTCCAACACTTTCAACGACGGTACGACCATCGCCTCCGTGGCTAACATGAGCGACCTGATTTTCCGGGGAAACATAGACGAGACCGATGTCGGACAGCTCATTGCAGGAATGCCAATGAAACTGACCATCGGTGCACTGAAAGACCTCTCCTTCGATGCTTCGCTGGAATATATTTCGCCTAAGGCGGTGGAGAGCAACGGAGCCAACCAATTTGAAATCAAGGCTGCAGTCAAGCTAAGCGAAGACACACGCATCCGAAGCGGATACAGTGCCAATGCAGAGATTGAGCTTGCTGCCGTCAAACAGGTACTCGCCATACCTGAAAGTGCAGTAGAGTTTATCGGAAACGACACCTTCGTCTATGTGGTCAAAGGCGAGGGCGACAAGAAAACATATGAACGGCGCAAGGTGGTCACAGGTCTGGGCGACGGACTGAACATAGAAATCAAGAAAGGCCTGACCGCCAAAGACACCGTACGCGGCCCCAAGAAGATAAGTACAGAAGAATAAGAAACAACTTATACAGAATGTGCTTCATGCACACCGGAACGAAGAATCCGGCACACAAGGAGTCCCTTCCCTGTATGCCGGATCTTTCATGTCCGCCATCCTGTTCCGGCATTACCTCTTCAGCAAAGCCCTGACAACGAACCACCCGTGCATGGCCAACGTGACAGGCAGTCCGTAGTGACGGCACATCACCCGGAAACGTTCACGCAAGGAAGCCCTGTGGTTGCGGTCAGTCATGCCGCCATCCAGATAGTGCACCACCACTTCATCCAGAAAGCGCAAAGGGATACCCTGCTGCTCGGCCAGCTTCATGATGCGTATGCACCAATCCACATCAGCCGAGAAACGGAGTGACGTATCATAAAGCACTTCCCTGGCCAACTCCCTACGCGCATAGAAAGCCTGATGGCACACCAGCATGCCCTGCCTGAACGACCTCCATGTAAGCCCGTCCGACGGTTCCAGCCTCCGGTGTCTCAGAAAACGTCCATCCATGTCCACGATATCGGTCTTCGCATAGACCACAGCCGGCATGGCCGTTCCGTCCCCGGCACATTCCGCCACATGCTGAAGCGTCATGGCATCGGGAAGCACATCACCGGCATTGAGAAACACCAGATAGTCGCCCGTAGCCTTTACCAGACCCTTGTTCATGGCATCATACAGCCCCCTGTCTGGTTCCGAGACCGCCACCACCCTGTGCGATGGCATTTGCCGGGCCGAGCACTCGGCATACCTGCCCACCATGTCCATTGACGCATCCCTTGATGCCCCGTCGATAATGAGATGCTCCACGTTCGCATAGCATTGCCGCAACACACTGTCGAGCGTACGCTGCAGGACAGGCTCCGCATTATATGTACAGGTGATTACAGTTATCGTGACCATGTCTTTCCTTCCTCCCTATATGAATAATACCTACAGATTATAGTTCTTCTGCGCCAGCAGTTCCTGATACAGCTCAATATACCGGAACGACACGCTCTGCTGTGAATAGCACCTCGCCACCTTTCCCACTGCGGCTCTCGACAGTTCCTGGCTGTCGGCTTCTGCAAGTGTCCACCTTATGCCTTCCGCCAGGTCTTCCGCACTGCGGAACTCAGCCACATAGCCGGTCTTCCTGTGGTCAATCATTTCGGGTATGCCGCCCACCTTGAATCCCACGCATGGCACACCACAAGCCATGGCCTCCATAATCGTGTTCGGCAGATTATCCTCAAGCGAAGGCAACACATAGAGGTCTGCGGCGTTGTATATTTCCACTATCCTTTTCTCATCCGACACATATCCCAGTGCCACCGACTTCTGACTGAACTGTCCGGCCATCTGTTCCGCATGCTTGCCCAGCATAGCCACAACCATGTCGCTGCACAGTTCCGGCTGGGTCCTGGCCAGCAGGTCGAGTGCCTTGACCAAATAGTCGGCACCCTTTCGCCCGTCGGTCACACGCTGCGAGACGAACAGCACCACACGCGCTTTCTCCTGTAGGCCGAGCGAACGGCGTACTGCAGCCTTATCCATAGGATGGAATACACGCTGGCAGATGGAGTTGGGGATTGAAGTCACCTTCAGTCCACGGAGCAACCCGCTCTGCCGGGCCTGCCCTTCAAGCCACTTGCTGCAGGTCACGAAATGAATGTTGCTATTCCTGTACAAGGCCAGTTTCCTTTTCCACACACGGCTCGACAAGTCATTGGCCGAACCGCCGCCAGGCAGCAGCACGCAATTGCGGCAACCGGTCTTGAAACGCTGACAATCACGGGCATAGTGGCAGATAGCTGCGGCTGGCCACAAATCATGCATGGTCCACACCACCGGTTTTCCGCTTGCCAGAATCTTCCTGATATCAGCCAGGGAGAGCATGCCCTGGTTAATCCAGTTCAGATGTATCACATCTGCATCCCTGAATTCCCGCAGTCCGGTTATGTCGTGCCCTGTATTGGCCATGTCAACCTCAAACACGCGGCTGTAACGGAAATGCTGATACACAAACAGGCATATACGCTCCCACAAGAACCTCCAGGCCTGCAACCACCTGTAGGGCAGTCCCACCACCGTCAGGCAGTGCGTTTCCTTTCGCCCCACCAGCATCATGGCCTTCACGCCATTGTTGTTCAGGGCTTCCATCAGCCGGTTCGCTGCCACAGCGGCACCGCCTGTCTTCTCGCTTTTGTTTACAATGAGTATTCTCATGTCAGCATGCTATAATCGTGTGAATCCACAAATTGTCTTGACCGCACAAAGATAGCAATAAAAATCTGAAATACAGGACAAGACCTTCCACAAAAAGACACATGACTTCTGTTACAGCAGGTTACCGCAGGGAGAGCCACCTTAAGGGCCACCCAACCCCTCCCCAGGGGAAGGAAGGAGAGAACTGTTTAAGGGCATTCCTGAAGAGAGGATGCCATAGAAACTGAAAAATCAAAGTGTCAGTTTTTTAACACTTTTACTTACACTTTGATTTTCCGGCCATTTTTGAAGATTCAGGCGAACACGGATTTTTACGCGCCAGCGGAAATTCCGGGTTTCAGAGGACTATTTTGCAAACTACTGATAATCAATAGGATAAGTTTTTGCTGACGAAAAATGTTAACAAAAACCACCCGATTTTAACCTAAAATCCGTTAAATTCGTGCACAAATCTGCCGATTTGTGCAGTTTTCAGCCCCCATTTTCCGCACTTTTAGCCGGAAAATCACGGTTTTGAGGCTGAAAAACTTAGGTTTTTGCCCCAAAACAGTTAAGTTTTACCTCAAAAACACTTAAGTGCCAGGACGAA